>NZ_JAHEHZ010000110.1 GCF_024639605.1 Roseobacter sp.
GCAGTGGTTCACCGCCAATATCGGCATTCATCACGTGCACCACCTCTACTGCCGCATTCCGTTTTACCGCCTGACGGAAGTATTGCGCGACCACGGCGACCTCGCCCGCGCGCAACGCCTGGGCATCGCCGAAAGCATTGCCTGTGCGCGGCTGCATCTGTGGGACGAAAGCCAGCGGCGTCTTCTCTCTTTTGCCGAAGCGCGGGCGGTCTACGGCACCGCCTGACATCAGGCTTTGTCCTCAGGGTTTGCGGCGTGGCGTGGCGGATGGGCCGCGCTGCTGTTTCTGGCCGCGTTTGTGCGGGGGCACGAACCTTTTCGATGTATCGGCCGCGCGTTTGTTGCGGGTGGTTTTATCGGGCTTAGCTGCTGGCTTGCCGGGTTTTCCGGATGGTTTGCGGGGCTTGCGGTCTGCAGCCGGGGCGTCGGCACCGGTGCGTTCAGAGCGCGCGGTTTTTGCGGCCTCGCGGTTTTCCTTTGTCCAGACTGCTTTGGTACGCGGGGCCTTACTGCGCTCTGCATGGGGCGTACGGTCGCTCTTTGGCTTCGGCGCCGCCCCGGGCTTCATCGGGGACCGCTCGGTTTTGTGTGACTTTGGTGGTTTTTTGCCCTTGGGGGCCGCGGCGGGTTTATACGGCTTACGGTCCGCTTTTGGCGCTGCCACAGGTTTGTCGTTCGCGCGCTCCGCTTTTGGCGCGGGATCCCGGGCGAGTGCTGCATCAGGATTATAGGCGGGGCTGTCGTCACGCGGTTTGCGCGGTTTTGCCCCGGCGGGACGACCAGCCGGCCTGCCGCCGGGCCTGCCAGCCGGTTTGCCACCCGGACGCCCGGTGCCGCGTGTATCCGCGGGCGGGCCGTCGGCCCGCGCCAGTGTCACACCGTCTTCGAGGATCATTTCCGGGCCTGTGGCGGCTTCCAGTGCATCGGCGCGGCTGGCCAGCACTTCGATAAAGCTCGCGTCATCCCGGATGCGGATTGCACCGATGTCATCTTTGGTCAGATCGCCGCGACGGCAGATGAGGGGCAGCAGACGGCGCGGCTCGGCTCCCTGATTGCGCCCCATGCTGACCGTAAACCAGACCGAAGGTCCGAAGGTCTTGCGCGGCCGGTCGTCGGGAACATCCGGATCGGTCAGTTCCTCAGGCGCGGATTGCTTTGCCTGGCGCAGGTTCACGAAAGCCGCGGCCAGCTGTTCCGGGCTGAAACGCGCAGCAAGCGTTGTCACAAGCTCCTCCGCATCTTCGGGCACGGGCTCCGACCAGGCGGGGTCTTCCAGCAACCGGGCCTCGTCCCGTTCGCGCACCTCGGCGGCGGTGGGGGCGGCTGCCCATTCGACCTCCTGCAACTTCGCCCAGCCCACAAGGCGATGCGCTTTGGTACGCATTTTCGGCGGCACGATCAGCGCGGAGACACCTTTACGGCCCGCTCGTCCCGTGCGCCCTGAGCGGTGCAGCAGCGTGTCGGAATTTGACGGCAGATCGGCATGGATGACCAGTTCGAGATCGGGCAGGTCAATGCCGCGCGCGGCCACATCGGTGGCCACGCAGACGCGGGCGCGCCCGTCGCGCAGGGCCTGCAGCGCATTGCTGCGTTCGGATTGCGTCAGTTCACCCGAAAGCGCCACAACAGAGAACCCGCGGTTGGTCAGTCGGGCCGTCAGGCGTGCGACTGCCGCACGGGTGTTGCAGAACACAATCGCATTACGCGCCTCGTAAAAGCGAAGCACGTTGATGATCGCATTTTCTGCGTCGCGCGGATGCACGGTGAGCCCGCGATAGGTGATATCGGCGTGCTGGCGCGCTTCGCCCTGCGTCGTGATGCGCTGCGCGTCTTTCTGGTAGCTTTTGGCGAGTTTCGCGATGGCCGTCGGCACGGTCGCGGAAAAGAGCAACGTCCGGCGGCTCTCCGGAGCTTCGGAGAGGATGAACTCCAGCTCCTCGCGAAATCCCAGATCGAGCATTTCGTCGGCCTCATCCAGCACCACGGCGCGGATCTCCGACAGGTCGATATTGCCGCGTTTGATGTGATCACAGAGGCGCCCGGGCGTGGCCACAACAACATGCGCGCCACGATCAAGCGCGCGCCGTTCGCTGCGCTGGTCCATGCCGCCGACGCAGGAGGTCACCTCGGCACCGGCATCAGAATAAAGCCAGGTCAGCTCCCGGCGGACCTGCATGGCAAGCTCGCGCGTGGGTGCGATAACCAGCGCGAGGGGGGCGCCCGCCGGGCCGAAATGCGTCTTGTCGCCGAGCAGTGTGGGCGCGATAGCGAGCCCGAACCCCACTGTTTTGCCGGAGCCAGTCTGGGCGGAAACCAACAGATCTGCATCATTCAGCGCGGGATCTGTGACAGCCTCCTGAACCGGCGTCAGCGTGTCATAACCCTGTCGGGTCAGGGCCTGGGAGAGTGTCTCTATCACGAAATTGTCCTGTCATCTGCGCGGCCGGCAGGGCCGTCTGCGGGCGGTGTCGCGCCGCTGTTGCGGGCTCGTTACGCCTTTGCGCGCCGGGAGTCGATGGGGCATCTGCAGGCACGTACGCAACGTTGCAGCGCAAACGCGGGCGGGGCAGAGTGGAGGCAACAGCCCGCAGGAGGAACAAACGATGACACTCAGACCGATGGATTCAGACCCGGGTCACTGCCTGATCGGGGGCCGTTGGGGGCCGCCTGATGCCGGCGAAACGCTGGATCTGATCAATCCGTCCGATGGCAGCACGCTCTGTGCCGTGGCGGCAGGGACAGCGGCAGATATCGACCGGGCCGTTGGGGCAGCGGAGGCGGCTCTTGAGGGCCCATGGGGGCGTATGACTGCAGCAGAGCGCGGCCGGGTGCTCGCACGCACCGGGGCGCTGGTGCTGGAACATGCCGGTCACCTCGCAGAACTTGAAGCGCTGGATGTAGGCAAACCGCTCACCCAGGCGCGTGCAGATGTGGCGGCCCTCGCGCGCTATATGGAGTTTTACGCAGGCGCTGCAGATAAGGTGCACGGCGCCACGATCCCCTATCTTGATGGCTACACTGTCTATACCCTGCGCGAACGGCAGGGCGTCACCGGGCACATCATTCCATGGAATTACCCGATGCAGATCATCGGACGCTCGGTCGGTGCGGCGCTGGCAACGGGCAACGCCTGTGTGCTTAAACCGGCAGAAGAGGCCTGTCTGACGGCACTGGCCTTCGGGGAGCTGATGCGCTGTGCCGGTTTGCCCGACGGAGCGCTGAATGTGGTGCCGGGCAGGGGGGCCGAGGCGGGTGCCGCACTCAGCGGGCACGCGCGCGTGCAGCATATCTCCTTCACCGGATCGGTCGCGACAGGCCGGCTGGTGCAGCAGGCTGCGGCTCAGAATGTGGTGCCGGTGACGCTGGAACTCGGCGGCAAATCTCCGCAGCTCGTCTTTGATGATGCTGACATCGACGCGGCCCTGCCGTTTCTGGTGAACGCGGGGATCCAGAATGCGGGCCAGACCTGCTCCGCTGCCTCGCGTATCCTCGTTCAGCGCGGGGTGTATGACCGGGTCGTGAGCGCTATGGCTGAGCGCTATGCGGCGCTCACCGTCGGCCCTGCGATGAACGACCCGGACGTCGGCCCGCTGATCTCGCACCGGCAGAGAGGCATCGTGGAGGGCTATCTTGAGAAAGGTGCCGGTCTTGAAGTGGCCGCACGCGCAGAGCTGCCCGGTGATCTGCCGGAAAACGGCGCCTGGGTAGCACCCACACTGTTTGCCGGGGTGCCGCCAGGGCACGTGCTGGCGCAGGAGGAAATCTTTGGCCCGGTGCAGGTTATCATCTCCTTTGACGATGAGGCGGAGGCACTGAGCATCGCCAATAACACCGGCTACGGGCTGGTGGCTTCCGTCTGGACGCGGGACGGCGCGCGGCAGATGCGGCTGGCGCGGGCGTTGCGGGCGGGTCAGGTCTTTCTCAATAACTACGGTGCAGGCGGCGGAGTGGAACTGCCCTTCGGGGGCACCGGGCTTTCAGGGCACGGGCGCGAAAAAGGCTTCGAGGCGCTCTATGGCTTCTCTTCATTGAAAACCGTAGCGGCTCTTCACGGGTAGGCCGGCCGGCGCACTCTTAACAAATGCCCCCTGCACGGTATTCTGAAACACGAATCCATGGTTTTGAGGAAAAAGACATGCGCATAGCGATGATGGCGACAGGGGGCATCGGCGGGTATCTTGCCGTCAGACTGGGGCGCGCCGGCCATGAGGTCGCAACCATCGCGCGCGGCGATCACCTCGCGGCGATCCGGAAAAACGGCCTCGTGCTGGAAACGTCCGAAGGCTCCGAAACGCTGACCCCCTGGAAAGCAACCGACACCCCTGAAGAGGTGGGTCCGGTGGATGCCATCATCTTTGGCGTAAAAGGCGATGCGCTGGAAACAGCGGCAGAGGGCTGCAAACCGATGCTGGGTCCCGAAACGGTGGTCGTGCCGTTCCTCAACGGTGTCGAGGCGGCAGAGCGACTTGCGGCAATCCTGCCCGCGCAAAACGTGGCGAACGGGACGGCCGGCGTATCAACGACGATTGCGGCCCCCGGCGTGATCCGGCAGACCGGCGCGTTTAACCGGTTCACCTTTGCTGAACGCGACAGCGCGCCATCAGCACGGATCGATGCACTGCGCGCCGCGATCAGTGCTGCAGGAGCAGAAGCACCCGAAACAGATGATATTGAGCGGGAGGTCTGGACCAAGTTCGTATTATTCTCGGCGGTTTCGGGGATCACGGCTGCTGCGCGGTGCACTGTCGCAGAAATCACCGGAACACCTGAGCTTGGCAAGCTCTATCGCAACGTTATGGCCGAAACGGCGGCGGTCGGTCGAGCCCGTGGCGTTGCGCTGCCGGATGACCTCGTGGAGCAGCTCTGGGAGAGAATGGCGGGTATGCCGCCACAATTGCGGGCGTCAACGGCCATTGATCTGGAGCACGGCCGCCCGCTGGAGATTAACTGGGTTTCGGGAGCAGCGGCCCGTCTTGCGAAGAAGGCAGGTGTTCCCGCGCCAAATAACGCTGCACTCTATGCGCTGCTGCTGCCCTACAGGGACGGGCGCTGATGGCATCTGTCAGAGTGGCGGCGGAGGTTTGGTGGAGCCTAGCGGGATCGAACCGCTGACCTCCTGCATGCCATGCAGGCGCTCTCCCAGCTGAGCTAAGGCCCCTAAAGGGTCGGATATCTGAATCCGGTGCGCCGGGTATTAGGCGCAACGCGGGGCGGGATCAAGCGTAAAAGTACCCCCGCCACACGTCTTTTCAACAGATCAGCTGTCGTCGTCGTCAGCTGCGACGTCCGCGATCTCTTCGAGCGGCACGTTGTCGTCGTCATCCTCGTCGTCGTCGAGCAGATCATCATCCAGATCCACATCCACGTCGTCCTCATCGTCAAGAACGACTTCTTCTTCTTCCTCTTTTTTCGCTTTTGCCTTGGCCGATACGGCGTCTTCGGCATCTGCGGCGATCATCCGTGATTTGGACATGTCCACCTCGACCACTTCGCCCGTATAGGGGCTGACGATCGGGTTGGCGTTCAGATCATAGAAACGCTTGCCGGTTGTGGGGCAGAGGCGCTTCGTTCCCCATTCTTCTTTGGGCATGAAAAACCCCCTTTGCATTTGTGGTTCAGGTGTAGATGATTCCGGCCAAGTGCCATATGAGGCGGTGGCTGTAAAGACCCGCCGCGCCTGTGCCGCAGACTGAGAGACGCTATGTCGGACGTGATTTTAGAGGGCGACCCGCCCATTTCCCTTATCCTGCGCCGTTCTGCGCGGGCAAAGCGGATTTCGCTGCGCATTTCGCAGCTTGACGGCCGGGTGACGCTTACCCTGCCGAAACGGGTTCCCGAGGCCGAGGCGATCAGCTTTGCCCGCGAAAAAGAAACGTGGATTCGCGGCCATCTCGACGCGCGCGGCAGTGATGTGGCTGTAGCCCCCGGAGCGGAACTGCCCATCGGCGGACAGTTGCACAGGGTTGTCGCGGGCTCAGGACGGCGGGTCAGTTTTGCCCCGGGCGAAGTGCGCGTGCCGGGGGCCGCCGCACGCACTGGCCGCAGGCTTGAGGGCCACCTGAAACAAATCGCACGGGCGCGCCTTGCAGACGCTTCGGATCATTACGCCGAACGGCTCGGACGGTCCTATGACCGGATTACCCTGCGCGATACCCGCTCGCGCTGGGGCTCGTGCAGTAGTGACGGGCGGCTGATGTATTCCTGGCGTCTTATTCTGGCGCCCCCTGAGGTGCTGGATTATGTCGCGGCCCATGAGGTCGCTCACCTGGCGGAGATGAATCATTCGGCCGCATTCTGGGACGGTGTGCGCCGGATTCACGGGGAATATGCCGCGCCGCGCCGCTGGCTGCGGCAGCATGGGGCCGACCTGCACCGGTATCGCTTCAACATCTGATCCCATTCCCGGCCGGAGAGGTGTTGCAGGTGTGATCACAAAAATGGCTTGACGGGCGGATAAGGCGTGATCACAAAAGGAGTATGAACCTGAACCCCCGCCCGGCCGATGCTGCCCCCGCCGCCCACGACCGGATTTACCGGACCCTGCGCACGCGCATCATGCAGGGTGATCTGTCACCCGGGCAGCCGATGACACTGCGCGGGATCGGCCGGGATTATGGTGTCTCGATGACGCCTGCGCGCGAGGCGGTACGGCGACTCGTGGCTGAAGGGGCGCTGACGCTGTCATCCTCGGGACGGATATCAACGCCCGAACTCAGTAACGAACGTATCGAAGAACTTGCCGCACTGCGCGCGCTGATTGAAGTGGAACTGGCCAGCCGGGCACTGCCACGGGCACATATGGCGCTGATCGAACGGTTGCAGACCATCAACACCGCAGTCGCCGAGGCGGTCGCACACCGCGATGCCGTCAGCTATATCCGGACCAATCTGGAGTTTCACCGCACGCTTTATCTGCGCGCTCAGGCGCCGGCGATGCTCGCCATGGCAGAGACCGTCTGGCTGCAGCTTGGCCCCACCATGCGCGCTCTTTACGGCAAGCTGCGCAAGACCGAACCGCCGCAGTTTCACCGTCTGATCATCGCGGCACTGCGGGCGGGCGACGAGCCCGGGCTGCGGCTCGCAGTCCGCTCTGACGTTACGCAGGGGTTGAGGATGCTCGCCAGCTGAGCGGTCAGGCGGCGAGGCCCTTGCTGCCGAGACCGAGAAATTTGCGCCGCCGGTCGCTGATCAGTGCGTCGCGTTCTTTGCCAGAAAGATCTTCGAGCATCGCTTCGATCGCTTTGCCGACCGATGCGATGGAGGTTGCCGGATCGCGGTGTGCGCCGCCCATAGGCTCCGCGATTATCCGGTCGATGACGCCAAGATTTTTGAGATCCTGTGCGGTCAGGCGCAGCGCCTCGGCCGCTTCGCGCATTTTTTCAGCATCTTTCCACAGAATCGAGGCGCAGCCCTCGGGGCTGATCACTGAATAAACAGAATGCTCAAGCATCGCGACGCGGTTGGCCGTTGCAAAGGCCACAGCCCCGCCCGAGCCACCCTCTCCGATGATCACCGAGACAAGCGGCACGCCGATCTGCAGGCATTTTTCTGTGGCGCGCGCGATGGCCTCGGACTGTCCGCGCTCTTCGGCGCCTTTGCCGGGGTAGGCGCCGGGCGTGTCCACCAGCGTCACCACGGGCAGATCAAAGCGATCCGCCAGATCCATCAGCCGGATCGCCTTACGATAGCCTTCGGGCCGGGCCATGCCGAAATTCCGCTCTATGCGGGATTTGGTGTCATTGCCCTTTTCGTGCCCGATCACCATCACCGGCTTGTCACCGATGCGGGCCAGACCACCCATCACCGCGTGGTCATCGGCAAAGTTCCGGTCGCCGGCGAGCGGCGTGTAATCCGTAAAAAGCGCGTTGATATAGTCAATGCAGTGCGGGCGTTCGGGGTGTCGGGCCACCTGGCATTTGCGCCAGGGGGAGAGAGATTTATAGAGGTCCTGCAGAATGGCGCGCGCTTTGGTATCAAGCGCGGCAGCCTCCTCGGTCACATCCATCTCGGCGTTGGCCCTCGCGAGCGCGCGCAGTTCTTCGGCTTTCCCCTCAATCTCGGCGAGAGGTTTTTCGAAGTCCATATACTGGGTCATCAGGAGCGCTCCGCTTGTGCTCTGCGATTATATGCCGCTGATTCCAGGGCAATGCAACGGCCAGAGGCCGACGTAAGGTCAAAGTCCGGCGCGCGTTATCCCTGCACCAGTACCGGCCAGAGCGATGCCATCAGCAGCGCAGCCATCGTCAGGTTAAAGGCCCTCAGGCGCCCCGGGCTGGTCAGAAGGCGCGTCATCTGCTGACCAAGAGCGGTCCACATTGTAATCGCCGGTAGATTGACGATGCCGAAAACCACCGCCACGACCGCGAAGGCGGTCAGCGTCGCGTCCGTCGCGTAGACGGAGAGAGCCGTGAGTGCCATGGCCCAGGCTTTGGGGTTGACCCACTGAAATGCTGCAGCCTGCAGGAACGTCATCGGACGGCCCTTTGCATCTGCGGCGCTGGACGGTGCAGCGCGCGCGATCTTCAAAGCAAGCCAGGTCATATAAACAACTGAGAGCACTTTGAGGATCTGATAGCTGAGCGGCCAGGCATCGAATATCTGCACGAGGCCGGCCCCCACGGCGATGATCATCACCGAAAAGCCGACAGATATTCCGAGCATATGAGGCACCGTCCGGACAAACCCGTAATTTGCGCCCGACGCCATCAGCATCAGGTTGTTGGGTCCGGGTGTCGCGGAACTTACAAATGCAAACGTGGCGAGGGCGATAAGAAGGTCAGCTGTCATGCCTGCAACAATTGCCTGTTTGCAGCGCTGCAGGGTTGCAAAGTTGGACAAAATGCGGATAATTTCGCAATATATGCCGGAACTGGATCCAAAATCAGAACAAATATTGCGCGAGCTTACAGCCAATGGGCGCATCAGCAATATTGAACTGGCAGATCGCGTGGGATTATCCCCGTCTGCCTGTCTGCGCCGGGTGCAGGAAATGGAGCGCAGCGGTCTGATCAAAGGGTACCGTGCGGTGCTTGACCGGGCGGCGATGGGTGCGGGATTTGTGGCCTATGTGGGCGTGGGGCTGGGCGATCACTCTAAAAAGAGCCAGGAGGCCTTTGAGCGTGCCATCGCGCGTGCGCCTGAGGTGCGCGAGTGCCACAACATCACCGGCACCATTGAATATCTGCTGCGGGTGGAATGCGCTGATCTGCCCTCCTACAAACATTTTCATACCGATGTTCTCGGCGCGCTGCCACAGGTGCGCTCAATGACCTCATATGTTGTCATGGGCTCGCCTAAGGACGAGCGCGCGTGATCCGCGCCACCTGTTTTGTGGCATCGGCTGCGATCAGCTCAAAGCGCGCGTCAAGATCACGCACCAGTGCTTCCAGCGCCGCGCCGCCTTCATCGACATAGGGCGCAAAAACGAATGACGGTTTTTTATAAGAGAGCGTCGCGGTGCCGTCTTCCGCTTCGGTCACGTAAAAGCGTACAGGCGCCTCGATCATCGCCGCCGTTGAGAGGTTCAGAATTTTCACCGCAAAATCATTATTAAAGACCCCGACGACGCGATTTTCAGGTATCTCGATGCCGCGACCGCGCGCAGCGGCTGTGGGTCCCGCCTGGGTTACGACGCCCATCCCGTTTCTGCTTACGGCCTTTTTAAGATCGGCCATCAGGGTCGCGTGATCGCGGGTCGTTTCCATCACGACCCAGCCGTCACGCGGCGCGATGTCACCGGCAAACGCAACCGCGGGGAACATGGAAGCCGCAATAAATGCCGATATGATGCGCATGATCCGTTCCTTCACTGATCCGGTCAGAGAGGCACGGCGGGACGCGCGGGGCAAATCAATCCTGCGTCATCCGGCGATCAATTCCGATTGCCGCACGATCACCTCGGCCTGTTTGATCGAGGCAATATCGACAAGGCGACCCTTGTAGACGGTGGCGCCTTCGCCGCGGGTTTTGGCCTCTTCCATTGCGGCGAGGATTTCGCGGGCCTCGGCCACGGCGTCCTCGGACGGGGTGAAAACCTCGTTGGCCAGTGCGATCTGTTTGGGGTGAATGGCCCATTTGCCGACCATGCCGAGCGTGGCGGAGCGCAGCGCCTGGGCGCGGAACCCCTCGTCGTCGGAAAAATCTCCAAAGGGGCCATCGACGGGCAACACACCGTGGGTCCGGCAGGCGGCCACGATCGCGGCCTGGGCCCAGTGCCAGGGATCGGACCAGTATCTATCGCCCTCGCGTACCATGAAATAGTTTTCCTGCGTGCCGCCGATGCCGGTGGTCTGCATACCCATGGAGGCGGCGAAGTCCGCGGCACCAAGACTCATGGCCTGCAGGCGGGGGGAACTTGCGGCGATCTCCTCAACATGGGCGATGCCGGCGGCGGATTCGATGATGACCTCAAAACTGATCTTTTTGCTGCGGCCTTTGGCGGTTTCAACGGCGGTGACAAGTGCATCGACCGCATAGACATCTGCAGCACAGCCCACTTTCGGGATCATGATCTGATCCAGCCGCTCGCCGGCCTGTTCCAGCAGATCGACAACATCACGGTACCACCAGGGCGTATCGAGCCCGTTGATGCGCACGCTGAGGTATTTGTTGCCCCAGTCCACCTCTGAGATAGCGGCGATGATACCGGCGCGCGCGGCGTCCTTGTCGCCGGGGGCGACGCTGTCTTCAAGATCGAGGTTGATCACATCCGCCGCAGAGGCTGCCATTTTCGCGAACAGCGCTGGCCGTGATCCTGGCCCGAAAAGCTGGCAGCGGTTGGGACGGGCCGGGGCGGCAGGCTGAAGGCGAAAGCTCATAACGGATCCTTGGGTAATATAATTACGGTTGCGCTCCCGTGGCTGATATTAAATTACGCTCCATGCTGCAAGTGCATTTCGCGCCTGCAGCATGGAGGCATTTCTGCGCGCGGCCGGATCGCCGCGGAAATTTTGAGCAAACGAAGCGGATTGCAGAATATTTTTGCACAGATGCCCGGGATCGCGCGCTAAAAGCGATGTCATTGCGCGCGATCCGCGTCAGAGTGCAGCAGAAATGACGGAGATAAGCCCATGATCGAAACACCCTATCTGCTGTTCCTCGGGGACGCGCCGGACCAGCTCTCGGCCAAAGTGGCCCAGGGGATCAGGGACTGGCGGCCGGAAAATGCCGTTGGTCAGTTCCGCATGGACGGGTGCAATGCGACTGTGGGGTTGCAGGACATGACGCTGGAAGAGGCGCAGGCGGCAGGGGCAAAGACCCTTGTGATCGGGGTTGCCAATCGCGGCGGGACAATTGCCGCATCCTGGCGCAGCGTGCTGATCCGGGCGCTGGAGATGGGGTACGACGTGGCTTCGGGCCTGCATAACCTGCTGCGTGACGCGCCCGATCTGGTTCAGGCCGCGCACACTGCCTGCCGCAGCCTGCATGACGTGCGTATTCCTTCCGAACCCTATCCGATTGCCAGCGGCGTAAAACGCACCGGCAAACGCGTGCTGGCTGTAGGGACCGATTGTTCTGCGGGCAAGATGTACACGGCACTGGCACTGGACGCCGCCATGCGTTCGCGCGAGATGAAGTGCACCTTCCGCGCGACCGGGCAGACGGGCATTCTGATCACCGGTTCCGGCGTGCCGCTCGATGCGGTGATTGCCGATTTCATGGCCGGCTCCATCGAGCATCTGAC
>NZ_JAHEHZ010000019.1 GCF_024639605.1 Roseobacter sp.
CGGGCGTTACCATCCTTGGCGGCCCGGCCAATCCCGGACGCGAGGGTCTTGTCTGTTTTGCGCTTGATCATGTGCCTGCGGACAGCATCGTAAGCCGCCTGAACGCAGCCGGAATCCGCACGCACATCCGCAAAGCAGACCACTATTCAGGAAACATCCTGACGCCCCTCGGTCTTGAAGCCGCCGTGCGCGTATCTTTGTGTCACTATAATACGGCGGCTGAGGTGTCTGCGCTGCTCGCCGCGATGAAGGAAATTGCCGCCCCCTGATCTCTTCCGGGTACATGTCCGCAGCAAACAGCGCCTCTTGCCATTCCGGCTGACACGTCCAAGACTGATCGTATGACGTCTCCGCTTTCCGCTCTTATTGAGGCCCGCCGCGACGATCTGGTCGCGCTCACTCAGGATCTGATCCGAATTCCCACGCTCAACCCGCCGGGACAGGATTACCGGGCGATCTGTGAATACCTGGACCGCCGTCTGAGCGCGCGCGGTTTCAGAACCGAACTGATCCGCGCAACCGGCGCGCCCGGTGACAGCGACCGCTACCCGCGCTGGAATATCATCGCCCGCCACTCCGGCCCGCACAGGGGCGACTGCGTTCATTTCAACAGTCACACGGATGTCGTCGAAACGGGCAAAGGCTGGAGCTTTGATCCCTTCGCCGGCACAGTGAGCAATGGCAGGATCTACGGGCGCGGGGCCTGCGATATGAAAGGCGGCCTTGCTGCTTCCGTTATCGCCGCAGAGGCCTTTACGCAGACGCATCCGGATTACAGCGGCCACATTGAGATCTCAGGCACCGCAGATGAGGAATCCGGTGGCTATGGTGGTGTCGCTTATCTTGCGGAAAGGGGTTATTTCAGCCCGGACCGGGTGCAGCATGTGATCATCCCCGAGCCGCTGAACAAAGACCGTATCTGTCTGGGTCATCGCGGCGGCTGGTGGGCGCAGATCGAAACCAAAGGCGAGATTGCTCATGGCTCGATGCCTTTTCTGGGCGACTGTGCTGTCCGTCATATGGGGGCTGTGTTGTCCGCCTTCGAAGAGACGCTCTTTCCTGCTATGGCTTCGCGCCGGACCGATATGCCCGTGGTACCCGAGGGCGCGCGCCAGTCCACCATGAACATCAATTCGGTACACGGCGGCGCGCCTGAGCCGGAGCCCGGTTTCTCCGGCCTGCCCGCGCATTGCGTTCCCGACAGTTGCCGGATTGTGATCGATCGCCGCTTTCTGGCAGAGGAGCCGCTGGATCAGGTGCGCGCTGAGGTGACCGCCCTGCTGGAGGGGCTGAAGGAAACCCGCACTGATTTCGACTACACCCTGACCGAACTGAACGCGGTGCTGCCCAGCATGACGGACCGCTCCGCCCCTGTGGTACAGACGGTGGCCCGGGCGATCGAGGATATCATGGGTAAAAAGCCCGACTATGTTGCCTCTCCCGGCACCTACGACCAGAAACACATTGACCGTATAGGCAGGCTGAAAAACTGCATCGCCTATGGCCCCGGGATTCTGGAGCTTGCGCACAAACCGGATGAATACGTCGGCATCAGCGATATGCTCGACAGCGCAAAAGTCATGGGTCGCACGCTGGAAACTCTGCTGACCGGCGCCGGCTGACCGCGCCTCTGCGCAACACCTGCCTGGCGGTGCTCCGCCTGACCCGCCTGAACGGGCCCTGTGGACCGCCACAACCGCCGCTTTGCGAGACTTTCTGGGTAAATGCACTGTTCGGCCCGCGTGGCGCCGCAGGCAGCCACCGGGCATGACGGCACCTCACCGCTGCTGCCAGCCGGGCAGCAGGCGGACCGCAAAGGTGCAGACATGACGTCGTGTCCCTTGCGGCGGACGCAAAAGGGGCTCTTGAATGCCGCCATGTTTGTTGGGACACTTACCGCCGACAGGGTGCCGCAGCTCCGCGGCGCGACAGATTAAGGAACCGTTATGCAGTCCATCAAAAGCAGCCTTCTCGCCGTGGCGCTTGCCGTCACCGCCGCCAGCGCCACGGCGCAGACCGACATAACCGTGGCATTGCAACTGGAACCACCTCATCTCGACCCGACTTCGGCTGCGGCGGGTGCCATCGATTCCGTGCTCTACTCAAACGTATTCGAGGGGCTTACCCGGTTCATGGCCGACGGTTCAGTGGTTCCCGGTCTGGCAAAGTCCTGGGAAATCTCTGATGACGGCCTTCGTTATACCTTCACTTTGCAGGACGGTGTTCTCTTCCACGACGGCACAACCATGGACGCAGAAGACGTGATATTCACGCTTGACCGGATCCTCGCGGAAGACAGCGCGAATGCGCAAAAAGCGCTGTACGAGGCCATCAGCGCCGTCGACGTCATTGATCCGCTGACCCTGCGCGTCACCCTCTCTGAGCCCAACGGCAATCTGCTTTTCAATCTTGCCTGGGGAGATGCGGTGATCGTGGCCCCCGAAAGCATCGAAAACATCAAACAGATGCCGGTAGGCACCGGTGCCTTTAAGTTCGTGGAATGGGCGCAATCAGACCGGATTGAACTGGTGCGCAACGACGATTACTGGGGCACGCCGGCCGTGCTGGACTCTGCGACATTCAAATTTATTTCCGATCCTACCGCCGCTTTTGCCGCTGTTATGGCCGGAGACGTAGACTTCTTCTCCGCCTTTCCCGCCCCGGAAAATCTGCCACAGTTCGAAGCCGACCCGCGCTTTCAGGTGCTTGTCGGCTCTACCGAGGGTGAAACGATCCTGAGCATAAACAACAAAATGCCGCCCTTCGACAATCTTCTCGTTCGCCGGGCTGTGGCCCACGCCATTGACCGCCAGGCTATTATTGACGGCGCGATGTTCGGGTATGGCACGCCGATCGGTACCCATTTCGCGCCACACAATCCGGCCTATGTCGATCTGACGGGTAAGTCCGCCTACGATCCCGAAAAGGCGAAAAGCCTGCTGGCTGAAGCGGGCCTTGCGGACGGATTTGAAACGACGCTTTATCTGCCACCCCCCTCTTATGCCCGGCGCGGCGGCGAGATTATCGCCTCGCAACTCGCTGAGGTCGGCATCACGGCAAAGATTACCAACGTTGAGTGGGCGCAGTGGCTCGAATCAGTCTTCCGCGGCAAAGACTTCGGCCTGACCATCGTCAGCCACACCGAACCCATGGACATCGGCATCTATGCCAACCCGGATTACTACTTTCAGTACGACAACCCGGCGTTTCAGGACCTGATTGCGACACTGAACAGGACCACCGACCCTGAAATGCGCATCGAAATGATGGCAGAGGCACAGACGATCATCGCGGATGATTATGTTAACGGATACCTTTTCCAGCTTGCCAATACCTCGGTGGCCAAAGCCGGCCTCCGGGGTCTCTGGGCCAACGCGCCGACCCAGGCTACTGATCTGACAGCTGTAAGCTGGGCGGAATAATCATTGAGCGAGGCTTGCTCCGGTACAGTGTGCCGGGGCAGTCAGCCCTGGCATACACCTGAGACAGCCGGTCTCCCCCTCAGGGTCAGAGACTGCAGACCAGGCGAAATTCCGCAGGGTCTTCTGACCTGTTTGATCGCGGATGCGCAGCAGACGATGAATTTTGAGGCAGCGGCACAAAATTGAACAACCTGACCGAAGAACGAACATGCGCAACAGTCACGGGTATGTTACAAGCTGAAACCATCTTCACGTGTGAAGCCTGCGGCAAGGCAGGATCCACAGCGCATAAGGGAGCTTACCGTGACCGATCTTGAAGAACGTGCCATTCATCTTCAGTCTCTGCTTGAACAGACCCCGCATCGTGAACAACTGGTCCTTCAGCCAAGAATCGACCGGGTGATTGCTGCACTCAGATCGCAGGGCCTTGCGGTTCCGCCGCGCCTGCGGCAGCTGAACGAACGTCTGCGTGCGGACGCCTTTGACGATATGTTTGACAATATGCCGGTCTGAAGCCGGCCCCGGCGCTCAGGCGCGCCGTGGTGAGGCAAAAACGGACGGTGCTGTGCGCGGTTTCGCGGCGGTCGGGCCATGCCCCGGTGTTGCCGGGGCGACCGCCTGACCGGCGCGCAGAAACCGGCAGATCTGTTCGTGGGCGGCTTTGATCTCGTCCGTCCGCCCGCGCACAAGACAGACCGGTCGCGGGTTTGCGCGGACCCTGAGACAGAGGACGGCATCTGCTGTCTGCCCTTCAGGGCGGAACACATAGATACTTTTGATGTCCGATGTTGCGAAATGCCGCCGCACCCGGGCACGGCCCTGGTTGTTCAGCATGCAGGTCCAGACTTCACGCTTTTCCCGGTCAATCCCGAATTCGGGCAGATATCCGCGGGTCATCCATGCATATAGCCCAAGACCCGCAGCCACTGCCGAACCGGACAGCATCAGCGGTGCTGAAACCCCGAAGGCTGCCGGGAAAATCTGCGGCAAAAAGAGTTGCAGATAAGCGCAGATAAAGAGCAGGACAACCAGCCCGCCGGTCAGTGCTTCGGCATTTCGCCGCGACCGGGATTTTTCACGACGCTCCGACAGCACAAGGCGCTGCGGGGTTACGGCTGTCTCCAGCAGGACCATCCGCGTCTGCGAAGGGCTTCCGAATGTCAGTTTACTGCTCATGCCTTGCTCCGGGCTTTTTGTTTCTGTGCATGGCTATGCCCGCCCAAAATGGCATGGTGCAGACCCCGGCATGTGCAACCCAGGGTAACTTTGTGTCAGATTTTAATCATTTTGTCGGGTTTATGGTAAATCACCGGGCACAACTGGTGCCGGGCATAACGGTCGGGTAAGGCCCGGGAGGCGCAAAACCCGATGAATTCGCGGCCCTCAGTACGACAGCCATATATCGCAGTTCCAAGCTGTTCCGGAGTGGCGGAAATGCGTCCGGCGGAGCGGACAGGAAAAGCATCCGGGCCTGTGTCATCACCTGTTGTGACAGCCGTGCGTGCTTCAACCGGGCGGGCGCGCCAGTAAAACCTGCACGCGGTCTTTGATAACATCGCGCACCGGCCCGTTGCGCGGTGCATCGCGCAGGGTCGTAAACCAGTGCACCGGCGGATTTTTACCCCGCCGGTTGCCTTCAAAACGCAGCCCGCGCAGCACAGCTTCCGCCGCAGGGGGCAGCCGGTCGGGGATCGTGTGGCCGTTCAGCGTCGCCCAGACACCCGTCCAGAGACGGCCCACCGACCAGGGATTGTATCCGCCGCCGCCCAGCACCAGGAGACGGGGCGCCAGCCCCATCAGCGCCTCCAGCACCGCCCAGTGCGCGTTATTGCTAAGGCACAGATGCGCCAGCGGGTCTTCTTCCACCCCGTCGGCCCCGCACAGCAGCACAATGGCGTCAGGTCGGAACGCCGTCACCCGCGGCACGATCAGCGCGTCACGGATAAATGCCATTTCGCTGTCGTTCAGCCCGCGCGGCACCGGCATGTTAATCGCCGACCCGCCCGCGTCATCCTCCAGTGGACCGGTCCGCGGCCAGAGACGTTCTTCATGCACCGAGATCATCAGACATTCAGCGTCGCCGTGAAACCCAACCGCCACCCCGTCACAGTGATGCGCATCAATATCGACATACGCGATGCGACGCACCCCGCCCCGTCGCAGGCTCAGCATCGCCAGAACGGGATCGTTCAGATAACAAAAGCCATTGGCGCGATCAGGCATGCCGTGATGCGTACCGCCGGGAGGGTTATAGATAACACCCCCCTCGCGCAGCAACTCACCCGCGAGCAGCGAGCCGCCCGCCGCCGTCGCAGGGCGTCGGTAAATTTCCGGATAGACCGGGTTGGTGACCGATCCGATATCATGGCGCGCGGTATCAGTTCCGGTTGCCAGCTGTGTTGCCTCGACCCGCTGCAGCGCCGCGAGATAATCAGGAGTGTGCCAGACCTCCAGCGCTTTCGGCTTGGCCCGAGGGGCAGTGATGAACTGCGCAGATGGAAGCCAGCCCAGAGCGCGGCTGAGATCCATCACCGTGCTCACCCGCGGCACCCTCAGCGGATGCCAGCGACCATAGCTGGAGTGGCGGAAAATCTCGGCACCAATGAAAAGAGGGCGGTTCATACAGGCCAGCAGATAAACCATTCGCTCCGCCGAACAAGCCCTCTGGACCAGGCCCGGGGCAGGGCCTAACCTGCGCCGTGATGCTGCGGTATATTCTGAAACGTTCCGGCTCGCTCGTCCTCAGCCTCGCAGTTGCGTCGCTGATTATCTTTGCCGTGACAGAGATCGCGCCCGGCGATCCCGCCTCCTTTATGCTGGGGCTGAACGCACAGCCTGAAACGCTCGCTGCCCTGCGCACGGAACTCGGCCTCGATGTGCCCAAAATCCAGCGCTACTTTTCGTGGGTCGGCGGAATGCTGACGGGTGATTTCGGCACCTCTTACACCTACCGCACGCAGGTCTCCGAGATGGTTGCGGACCGGATCGCGGTCTCAATCCCCCTGGCGGTCTATGCGCTGACGCTTTCTGTGATCATCGCCATTCCGGCGGGGCTTTTCGCCGCGTCCCGGCGCGGTGGCGCAGGCGACACCGGCGTGATGGCCGCCACACAGCTGGGCGTCGCAGTGCCCAATTTCTGGTTTGCGATGATGCTGGTGCTGGTCTTTGCGATCCACTGGTCGTGGTTTCCCGCGGGCGGTTTTCCCGGCTGGGACAAGGGCTTTGGCACCGCACTGCGCGCCCTCACCCTGCCCGCCATCGCACTTGCGCTGCCCCAGGCCGCCATTCTGACCCGTGTGATGCGATCTGCCCTGCTGGATGTTCTGGGCGAAGATTTCATGCGCACCGCCCGCGCCAAAGGGCTCAGCCCGCGGCAGGCGCTCTGGCGGCACGGGCTGCGCAACGCCTTTATCCCGGTGCTGACAGTGATCGGCCTGCAATTCTCCTTCCTCTTTGCCGGGACCATCATCATTGAGCAGGTATTTTATCTGCCCGGTCTTGGCCGCCTCATTTTTCAGTCAATTTCGGCGCGCGACCTCATTGTGGTCGAAAGCGTGGTGATGCTGGTCGTTTTCGGTGTGATCATGATCAACTTTCTGGTGGATCTGGCCTATGCGGCCATCGATCCCCGACTGAGAACCCGCGCATGAACCGTCAGCTTGCCATCGGTCTCGGCCTGTCGGGGTTTTTCATTCTGCTCGCACTGGTCTCGCTTGTCTGGACACCTTTCGATCACACCAGTCTGGATATTCCGGGCAAGCTGCAGCTGCCCGGCAGCGCGCATCTTCTGGGCACGGACCATCTGGGGCGCGATATCCTGTCGATGGTCATGGTCGGTGCGCGCACCTCGGTCGCCGTGGCGCTGGTTGCACTGGTGATCGGGCTCAGCTTCGGCGTGCCGCTGGGTCTGGCCGCCGCTGCCCGGCGCGGCAGCTGGCTCGATCAGACGATCATGCGCGGCAATGACATCGTCTTTGCCTTTCCGCTGCTGGTGATGGCAATCCTGATCACAGCTGTCTTTGGCCCCTCGGCGGTTAATGCGATCATCGCTTTCGGTATCTTCAACATCCCCGTTTTTGCACGGGTGACGCGGGGGGCCGCCCTGCCGCTGTGGGAGCGCGAATTCATCATGGCCGCCCGGGTGGCCGGCAAGGGCCCTGCGCGGATCTCGCTGGAACATATCCTGCCCAATGTGACGAATATGCTGATCGTTCAGGGTACAATTCAGTTTGCGCTCGGCATCCAGGTCGAGGCGGCACTTTCGTTTGTCGGACTTGGCGTGCAGCCACCCACCCCGTCTCTGGGCCGCATGCTGGCTGATGCGCAGACCCTGGTGACCCTGGCACCGCATCTGGCCATCGTGCCGGGCCTGGCAATCATCCTGATCGTTCTGGGGCTTAACCTTGCAGGCGATGGGCTGCGCGACCAGCTCGACCCGCGGCTGAGGCGGCATCGGGTATGAGCCTTCTGGACATCAGCAACCTGTCGCTCAGCATCGGAGAAACGCCTGTCCTGCGCGATGTCTCCCTGCGGATAGGCAAAGGAGAAATCGTGGCACTGACCGGGGAAAGCGGCTCGGGAAAATCGCTGACAGCCTTTTCTGTGATGCGTCTGTTGCCGCAGGGCTCTGCGCTTTCGGGCGCCATCCGGCTTGGCGACACCGATCTGACAGCCATGGATGAACCGGGGCTCTGCGCTTTGCGCGGCAAAGACATCGGCATGGTGTTTCAGGAACCGATGACCGCGCTCAATCCGGTGCAGACAATCGGCGCCCAGGTCAGCGAACCCGTGAGGCTGCACGAAGGCACAACCCGCGCCGCCGCCCGCGCGCGCGCCGAAGACGTCCTGGCCCGCGTCGGCCTGCCACCCGACCGCTTCCCCCTGTCACGCTATCCGCATGAGCTTTCGGGCGGCCAGCGCCAGCGGGTTGTCATCGCCATGGCCATCGTGCTGCGCCCGCGTTTGCTGATTGCTGATGAGCCGACAACCGCGCTTGACGTGACCACCCAGGCACAGATCCTCGATCTGCTCACCGGGCTCACACGCGAGGATGGCATGGGTCTGATGATGATCACCCATGATCTGGCCGTGGTCGCCGGGATGGCCGACCGGATCGCGGTGATGCGCGAAGGCCGCATCGTCGAAGAAGCGCCGACGCGTGACCTGCTGACCGGCATGCAGCACCCCTATACCAAAGCGCTCTTTGCCGCCTCCGCGCACCGCGTGGCCCTGCCCCCTGCCCCGCCGCCCGAGCCGCTTCTTGTGGCGCAGAATGTCACGCGCAGCTACACCCTGCGCCGCACCCGGCTCTTTGCGAAACCGCGTGTGGTCGAGGCCGTGCGCGACGTGAGCTTTACGCTGAACCGCGGTGAACGGCTGGGGCTGGTGGGCGAAAGTGGCTGTGGCAAATCCACGCTTACGCGCGTCCTGCTGGGCCTTGACCCCGCGCAGGCCGGCCGGATCACTCTTAACGGCGCACCACTGCGCGCCGGCAGTGCCGAAGCGCCGGTGCAGAACCGCATGCAGGTGGTGTTTCAGGACCCCTTCGGCAGCTTCAACCCACGTCATACGGTCGGCCGTCTGATCAGTGAGCCTTTTCACGCTCTGCCCGATGCGCCAGGCGGGCAGGCCCGAGCGCAGGCCATCGCCGCAGCCTTGTCGGATGTCGGCCTCAGTCCTGATGACCAGCACCGCTATATTCACGAATTTTCCGGAGGTCAGCGCCAGCGGATTGCCATTGCCCGGGCGCTCATCACCCGCCCCGACCTGGTTATCTTTGACGAGGCGGTTTCCGCCCTTGATGTCTCCGTACGGGTGCGCATTCTGGACCTGCTGGCGGATCTCTGCCGCAGCTATGGTCTGACATGGCTTTTTATCTCGCATGACCTCAGCGTGGTCCGGTCCGTTACCGACCGGGTACTGGTTATGCAGGCAGGAAAAATTGTGGAAGAAGCGCCGACAGAGACCCTTTTTACCGCCCCCCGGCACCCCTATACCCGCAAACTGCTGGCCGCAGTGCCTACGCTTGATCTGCCTCTGCGCGAAAGCACGGAGCGGCATGTCTGACATCACACTGAAACCGATCAGCGCCCCGCGGGATTTCGACGACGTTCTCGATCTCGCAGAACGGGCCCGCGACTATGTTGTGCTGGAGGTCGGTCACCCTGCAGATGACGCCTATGTACGGGACTTTTTCGAGGCCTGCCCGCCCGGCCGAACATCCGACAGCCTGATCCATTTTGCGGTCATGCGCGGCCAGGAGATGGCCGGCATCGTCGGTATCGCGTCAGGCTATGAGCAACCGGACGACTGGTGGATTGGTCTGATGCTGCTCGATCCTGCCTACCGGGGGAGCGGGATCGGCCATACTGTGATAAAGCTGATCCGGCGACTTGCCCGCAACGAGAGGATCGCGATGCTTAAGCTCTCGGTGCTTGACGCCAATCCGCGTGGCGAAAGCTTCTGGCGGCGCGAGGGGTTTGTGACGCACCGCGTGGCCCCGGCCACGCCGGAGAGTGACGGGCACGACAGAGTTGTTCTGAGATATCAGATCAGGGAGGATGACTGAGATGCGACTGACGGGAAAAACGGCAATTGTGACAGGTGGCGCCTCGGGCTTCGGGGCCGGTATCGTGCGTAAATTCACCGCCGAGGGCTGCCGGGTAATGATCGCCGATATCAACGGTGCGGCGGCAAAAGATCTTGCTGATCAGATGGGAGATCACGCTGTGGCGCATGAGGTCGATGTGGCGGAGGGTGCTTCGGTCGACGGGATGGCCAGGGCGGCACACGCGCTTTGGGGTCACGTCGATATCCTCGTCAATAACGCGGGCGTCACCCACCTGCCAACTCCGATGGAAGACGTCAGCGAAGCGGATTTCGACCGCGTCACAGCTGTGAATATGAAATCAGTCTATCTGACCGCGCGCGCACTGGTCGGTGGCATGAAATCCGCCGGGAAAGGCGCCATTCTCAACATCGCTTCCACCGCGGGTCTCTCACCGCGCCCGAACCTGAACTGGTATAACGCCTCCAAGGGCTGGATGATCACCGCGACCAAAACCATGGCCGTCGAACTGGCACCCTCCGGCGTGCGCGTCAACGCGCTCTGCCCTGTGGCCGGCGAAACGCCGTTACTGAAATCTTTCCTTGGCGAGGACACACCCGAGATGCGCGCAAAGTTTCTCGCGACAATCCCGCTGGGGCGCTTTTCCACGCCGCAGGATATGGGAAATGCCGCCTGTTTTCTCTGCTCGGACGAGGCCTCGATGATCACCGGCACCGCCATGGAAGTCGACGGAGGCCGCTGCATATGAAGCCCGTCAACCTTGCCCGGAAACTGGCGCAGTTCTCCAGCCACTGGGATCCGCATGTGATCGCCGAATACAATGATAATGAAGTCATGGTCGTGCGCTTTCAGGGCGAATTTCCCTTTCATCTGCATGAGAACACAGATGATTTCTTTCTCGTCCTCGAAGGGGAAATGATCATGGATCTGGAAGACACGTCTCACCCCGTCGGGGCGGGCGAGCTTTTCATAGTGCCGCGTGGTGTGACCCACCGCCCCCGCGCAGAGGCCGAATGCAAAGTGCTGCTCATTGAGCCCAAAGGCGAGCCTAATACGGGCGATGCTGCCACCGCCGCGGCGAAACCGAGGATCTGATCCAGCGTGACTTTTCCGATTGAAAACGCACCGGCGCCCTGCCTTCCTCAAAGGAACCGCTTCGAATGATGCGCCCCGGACCCCGCAATCTGATTACCGATGTACCCGGTCTCCGGGTCGGCAACGCGCAGGATGACGCGCTGAAATCGGGCGTGACGGTACTCACGGCGGACGCGCCATTCACGGCCTCGGTGCATGTCATGGGCGGTGCGCCGGGCACGCGTGAAACCGATCTGCTGGCGCCCGATAAATCCGTGGCCGCGATTGATGCGCTGGTGCTCTCAGGTGGTTCAGCTTTTGGGCTTGATGCCTGCTCGGGTGTTGTCGCGGGGCTGCACGCCGCCGGACGCGGCTTTGTGGTGGGGTCTGCGCGGGTGCCGCTGGTGCCGGGTGCCATCCTCTTTGATCTGCTGAACGGCGGCGCTAAAAACTGGTCTGACAACCCCTATCCGGCCCTTGGGCGTGCCGCTCTGGAGGCCGCAGGCGAGGACTTCTGTACCGGTACGTCCGGAGCGGGCACCGGCGCACTTACCGCGATGCTCAAGGGCGGTCTGGGCTCTGCCTCACTGGTGCTGGACGACGGCCATACAGTGGGCGCGCTGGTCGCCGCAAATCCGCAGGGCGCTGTGACGACACCAGGCGAGCGTCACTTTTTCGCCGCCCCTTTTGAGATTGATGCGGAGTTCGGCGGGCTTGGCCCGGACCCTGCCACCGGCCTCGGGCGCGAGCTCAAAAGCCGCAAGGCGCAGGCATATACTGCAGGCGCAAGCACCACCATCGCCATTGTCGCCACCTCGGCGCGGCTGAACAAATCCGAGTGCCAGCGCATGGCCATCGCCGCGCATGACGGGATCGGGCGCGCCTGCGTGCCTGCACATTCTCCGATGGACGGAGATCTGGTTTTCGCCGTCTCACAGGGCGACGCGCCGGGCAATCTGCCGCTGATCGGACATGCGGCCTCGCTCTGCCTTGCACGCGCCATCGCGCGCGCAGTCTATGCCGCACGCGCCGCCCCGGGCGATCTGCTGCCCTGCTGGCAGGAGGTGAACGGCTAGCTGCGCTGGCTGGCCAGATCCACAATCTTGCGGTCGCGGCCAAAAGCGCGCAGCACGGTCGCCACGATCCCTTCGGCGTCAACACCGGCATCGCGGTACATTTCCGCCGGGCTCGCCTGATCAATGAAGCGATCCGGCAGACACAGCGTGCGCAGTTTGCACCCGTGATCCAGCAGGCCCTCGCCCGCCATCGCCTGCAGCACCATCGCACCAAATCCGCCCTGTGCACCCTGTTCCACGGTGATGACCGCTGCATGGGTCTGCGCAAGGCGCGCAATCAGCTCCATGTCCAGCGGCTTGGCAAAACGCGCATCGGCCACCGTGGCACTCAGCCCTTCGGCCTCCAGCATTGTGGCCGCAGCTTCGCAATCGCTCAGCACCGTGCCAAGCGACAGCAGCGCCACATCGCCGCGGCCCTCGCGGATCATCCGGCCCTTGCCGATCTCCAGAACCTCGCCACGGTCGGGCAGCGTGACACCGGTGCCATTGCCGCGCGGATACCGGAAAGCAACCGGGCCGCTGTCATGCGCGACCGCCGTGGCCACCATATGCATCAACTCTGCCTCATCGGCTGCTGCCATCACCGTCATGCCAGGCAGTGCGCCCAGATAGCCGATGTCGAAAGCACCGGCATGGGTCGCCCCGTCAGCGCCCACAAGACCCGCCCGGTCTATGGCAAAGCGCACCGGCAGCCCCTGAAGCGCTACATCATGCACCACCTGATCGTAACCGCGCTGTAAGAACGTCGAGTATATCGCGCAGAATGGTTTCAGCCCCGCCGCAGCCATTCCGGCGGCAAAGGTCACCCCGTGCTGCTCGGCAATGCCCACATCGAAAACCCGGCCCGGAAAGCGTTTGGCCATACGGTCCACGCCGGTACCCCCCGGCATCGCCGCGGTGATCGCCACAACTCGGGGGTCGCGCGCGGCTTCATCGGTCAGTGTATCGCCGAAAACGCCGGTGTAAGACGGCGCATTGGCGCGCGCCTTTGACTGCACCCCGGTGCCCACATCGAATTTGCTGACGCCGTGATATTTGTCGGCGGATCCCTCGGCAGGCGCATAGCCCTTGCCCTTGACTGTACAGCAGTGGATCAGCACCGGCCCGGTCGCCCGGGTTTTCGCGGCGCGCAGCACACTCAGCAGCTGGCCCATGTCGTGCCCGTCAATCGGACCGATATAGTCAAAGCCAAGCTCTTCAAAGAAAGTGCCACGGCTTTCCAGGCCGGTGACCATTTCCCGGGCGCGACGTGCACCTTCGCGCACGGGCTTCGGAGCCAGCTGTTCCATACCCTCGGCCATGGCGACAAGCCCGCCAAAGGGGCCTTTGCGGCTGAGATCCGAGAGCGAGGAGAGATAAGACGACATCGCGCCCACCGGCGGCGCGATGCTCATTTCATTGTCGTTCAGGATGACGAACATCCGCCGCCCTTCGGCGCCGGCGTTGTTGAGCGCCTCATAAGCCATGCCGGCGCTGATGGATCCGTCACCGATCACCGCCACCGCATCGCCCGTAGGCAAACCCATATCGCGGCCCACAGTGAAACCGAGGGCCGCCGAAATCGATGTGCTCGAATGTGCCGCGCCAAAGGGGTCGTATTCGCTCTCGCTGCGTTTGGTAAATCCGCTGATCCCGCCGCCCTGGCGCAGCGTGCCCATCCGGTCGCGCCGCCCGGTCAGGATCTTATGTGGATAGCACTGGTGGCCCACATCCCAGATCAGCTTGTCACGCGGCGTGTCAAATACAGCATGGATCGCCACGCTGAGTTCCACCACCCCCAGCGACGACCCCAGATGCCCGCCGGTCTGGCTGACAGCGCCGACGACCTCCTGGCGCAACTCATCTGCGAGCGTTCTGAGATCGGGGTCTGAAATGCCGCGCAGATCGGCGGGGCCGGCCACGCGGTCAAGCATGGGTGTCAGGGATCGGGTCATGGCGCACATCTCCTTTGCGGGACCTTCCGGGGGGCGTCTTGCCAGTGCCCGTATCCGGTGTCCGGAATGAAAAAGGGGTCGCACCGGCTGTTATACCGCTGCGACCCCGGGTTCCTGTAGCCAACAGGAAGGGAACCGGGGTGTTGAGACCCCGTGCCCGGATCAGGGAAGCCGATGATCCGTGCCTGGCGAAACGGGGGCGACCCTGTGGGGGCCGCCCTGCCGCTTATTCGTAAACCGGCGCCTCGCTGGTCGCGAGCTCGGGCCAGTCGGCGATCACGTTCATACCCTGAAGCGGGCGCTGATAGCCTTTGTGACAGGTTTTGCAGGCCGCTTTGGGCGCATCGCCATAGATCGGGCCAAGCCGGTCCTGGGGATACTCCGCTTCAAGCGGGATCAGATATTCCTGATTAAGTTCGATCACCATCTGACGTCCCAGCAAAGCCGTGGCCCACTGTGGTGTCACCTGACCCGGGTCATAGAAGGCGCGGCTGTTGTGACAGAACACGCAGTTCACCCCGAGGCTGTTGGAGAAATAGTTCATCAGTGAATAGGTCTGCTCGGTTTTCTGGATCGAGGCATTGTCGATGCCCGGAACCCCTTCTTCACGGCTCTCCAGAGCGTGTACATTCACCGGCTCATAGTCGGTCAGATACACTTCCAGCGCGTTGGAGGGCAGCGAGGTCGCCTGGCTTACGGATGTGGCGCGGTTCTGCACCGATGCCCACCCGCCTGCCGCCTCATTGACCGGGCTGATGTTGAACCAGATCTCAGAAGGCACGTTTTCGCCGCGGTGGCAGGAATAACAGTTCACACCGACCTCCCCGACCGCATTGACGTGACCGCCCCAGTTCTCGTTGATGTTCTGCGTCATCTGGATCATCCGGCGGGAGACGACCTTGGTATAAAGGTTATCCTCGCCGTAGGTCTCCGGATCACCGTCGCCATGGCAGTAAGCACATCCCTCGTCGGGTGATACCCACTGGGTCATGGCGGCCATGACCCGGTTGAAGTTGTCCTCTGTCAGATCGCCCAGCACCTGGACGTTCTGATAGATGTCTTTTGCCAGATCCTCTCCGCCTTCCGGGATATAAGGCTCTTCTGTGTAGTAGGCCTCTATCGTGGGGTCAGCATCGAGCCGGTCCATATTGAACTCCGGGACCGACATGCCGGTGCCGCGGGGGCCGGTCTGCAGACTGGCCGTTTGCGCCGGGTTACCCCATGTGACCACGATGGCAGCGGCAAAGACCGCCCCTCCGAGCACACCGATCAGGATCGCGGGACCAAAGACATTTGTCGGGTTGTCCTGGTTCCATTTGTTAAACCACTTGGGCAGCATGATCAGTTCTCCTTCCCGATAAAGGCTTCGTAAGAACCGTAGTCTGCGTAGCCATATGATCCGTCATACATCGGCGCGAAGTTGTGCTCCTGCGCCCAGATGAACCAGTTATCGACAACCGTGCCGGTCAGCAGGATCCCGATACCGCCCGTGATGGGGGTGAGAACTGCGAACCACCAGGCCCAGCGGTGGATACCTTCCATGGTTGCGTTAAAGCCCATGGTCCAGCGCCAGAAGAGAGCCGCACGTTCGGTCGCTGTTCCGCGGTCATAGATCTGTTCCAGCTCGCGGTCTCCGCCGTAACGGGTTACCGCCAGAATGGTTCCGCCATGCATACAGAAGAGCAGGACAGAGCCGTAAAGGAACACAATCGAAAGACAGTGGAACGGGTTGTAGTAGAGGTTGCCGTAGCGGATCGAGAACGCCGTGGTCCAGTCGAGGTGCGGGAAGATCCCGTAAGGCACCGCTTCCGACCAGGACCCCATCAGGACCGGGCGGAAGAGACCAAGCACCAGGAAGAGCCAGACCGCAGCCGCAAAACCCCAGAAGATATGTTTGCCCATCTTGTGCTGTTGCGCCAGCAGATAGGCCCGCAGCAGCCAGGTCATCACCGAGACCAGCAGAAAGAAGCTGGCGATGATGTACCAGCCGCCCTCATCGAGCGGTGGCATCGACAGACCGTACTCCGGAGAGGGTGGTTCAAGCGCCAGCCAGAAAAGCTGCCGGATGAACTGCGGGATCGAATAGCCGACCTGCGCCAGCATGTTGAACCCCACGATAAAGAACCAGGCCAGACCGGTGGCAAAGGCCACCATGGAGGTCCAGCCCCAGTAGTAGGGGCCGATCTGGCCGTTACCGATCAGACCGGCAAGGGTATTGAACCGCGGTCTGCCGACCCGCTCTTCCATCATGTTGTTGCCGGTGTCGTCCATGCCCATCTCGGGCGTGCCCTGCACCTGCACCTGGGTGAAGATATTCTGATATTCAGGAAACATCATGATCACATTCCTCCCACGGCTATGGGTTCACCCCAGATCGGCAGATCAAGCCACCAGTTCCACCACTCGGGCCAGCCCGCGGTCCAGACCGGACCGGAGATAATGATACAGACCGCCGAGAAGAACACCGCGTTGATCGCCAGCAGATAGCCAAGGCGGTGAATGCCCAGTGTGCCGATCGAATAGCCGATGAAATCCCGGAAGAACGTGTCTTCGTGATCGGGTGTCTTGGCTTCTTCACCCTTTTCAGGGTTGGCAGCTGACAGGATCAGACCACCATGCAGCGCCAGCGCCAGTGTGGTGGTGAAAAAGAGCGTCACCGCCAGCATATGCGCCGGGTTGTAATGAAAGTGCAGATAGGCGTAGCCGGTGTTGCTCACCCAGTCGAGATGGCTGAAGATCCCGTAGGGAAATCCGTGCCCCCAGGCGCCCATCAGCAGCGGGCGGAAGATCACCAGCGTCATATAGGCGAGGATCGCAAAGGCAAACCCGAACGGCACGTGATAGCCCATGCCGAGCTTGCGGCAGATTTCCACCTCGCGCAGCGCCCAGCTGATAAAAGCGCCCGTCGCACAGATTGTGATGATCTGCCACAGGCCCCCTTCGAGAAGCGGCGCCATGCCCAGACCGTAACTCAGGTCAGGCGGTGCGATATTGATAAGCCAGGGATTGAATGTCCCCTGCTGTGATGCGCCCCAGAATATAAGGATCGTGCCCAGAAGGGCAAAAAAGGCTGTCGTGACCCCGAAGAAGCCCACATAGAAAGGCCCCACCCAGAAGTCGAACAGATCGCCGCCGATCAGCGTCCCTCCGCGGACGCGATATTTTCTTTCGAAGCTGAGCAAAGCCATCTTCTGTTCTCCGCGTGTGTGCGGCGCGCCTTGGGTCATCGGGGACGCCCTGCACCGGGACCCCGCCTTCCCCTTGACGGGGGGACTGGGCTGGTCCGGCAGGACGGGCCGCTGTCAGGCGGAGGCCGTCGTGTTATTGCGTTATGTCCGTTGGTTCGCCGCGGGCGGGCGGCGCACATATTGACCGCCCGCAGCATTTCTTGGGTACTTCAGTACCGGTATGGTCAGTCCCTGGCCGGGTCTGTCCATTTACTGAGCGGATTGCGCCGCCAGTTCGAACCAGTTGAAGTGATCTGTGCTCAGCAGGACGAGGTGAATCATCGCTGCCAGCAGGAAAAGGAAGACACCCTGTGCGACAAACACACGACGGGGATCGAAAATGAGCCAGATCTTGTAGAACTTTGCCATATCCATTTCCTTCAGAACCACGGACGCCAGATGAACGTTGCCAGATGAGCGACAACGGCCACAGCTGAAAACAGCCAGAGCCCGCTCATGTAGACAGCGTGCAATTCTTGCGCCTGCTCGTCAGTTAGACCTGTGAAAGACAGGTTTGTATTATCAGCCATAAATATTCCTCCGGAACGTTATGCTGACGCCGCGCACCCCGCGGCCGGGTCCTTTGGGGACGGATCCCCTCGGGGTCTCCAAAGCCCTGTTACCAGGCCTTCGGTCCTTGCTCCCGGCAGGCGCACACACACCAGGAATTCGGGTCACGCACGGGGCCTTGCCAGCCCTGATGTGCGTGAGGTCGTTCATATTCAGTAAGCCGAAAAGATCATCGGCGTGATGATCCGGGCCTGTGTCCAGGCGCGGGCCATCGGACCTTTGCTGGTAAAGCTGCGCGATCTGATCGCCTGCATCGCCCAGGTGAGCGTCGCCAGCGGCAGGGTCGCCACAAAGATGATCGCGAAATAGACCGTGAATTCCACACTGTTTTTGCGTCGGACAGTTTCCCGCGCGGGGGCCGTCCGGGCCGGGCTGGTGTCCATCATGTCAGATGTCATATCGCTCATTTCTGATCCTCCAGATCAAGTCCGGCCAACGCCGGATCCAGACTGCGCACGGTGCCCAGCACCACACGTTCGTCACCTGCAGCAAGTGCTGCTTTTTCCGCCGCGTCCCGCAGGGATCGCGCGGCTGAAATTCGTGTCAGGATGGGATGCGTCTCTACGATGCGGTCCAGCATCGCCTGGGCATCCGCGTCCCAGGGGAAATCGCGCCGCAGAGGCGTCAGCGTGGCATCGGTCGCATCCATCTCCGTGCCCAGAGGCAGGATATGGAAAAGCGCGTCAAAGAGCCCGTTGCAGATTTCCTGAACAAGGTAAGTGGCCCCGGCATAGCCCATAAAAGGCGTGCCCGTGTGCCGCCGGATCGCAGCCCCCGGGAAACTGGCCGGTATAAACGCGGGGCTCGGCCCGTGCCCGCCTTTGAGCTCGGCCATGTACATCTTTTCGTTGATCGACCCCATCACAATCAGCGGCCGCGTCGAGCCCATCAGGGCGCGCACCTCGTCGTTATTGGTCTTTTTGCCCGCCACCCGGGCGACGGCAAAAGCACATGGCAGACCCATGTCGTCCTCAAGAAACATCCGGATGCCACGCGCATAGGTCTCACCTGCCACAATCGCAAAGCTCGCCGTGGCAAAGAAATCCTGCGTGACCGACCGCCACAGATCCCAGACGGGTTTTATGGTCGAGTGTTTCTCGCGGGTGATAAAGGGTTCGGGGTCGAGGCCCGTGAGGTTCCCCAGTGCGCGCAGGAACTTCGTGGTACTCTCGACCCCTATCGGGGCTTGCAGATACGGCTTGGCAAGAAGCTCGCACAACCCGCGCCCGAACTCGCGGTACATGCAGATGTTCACATCCGCATTTACCAGATCTCTCATTTCGGCCACATGAGCACCCAGAGGCATCACCATGTTGACCTCGCAGCCGATCCCTTCGACCAGTCTGCGGATCTCGGCCAGATCGGATGGCATGTTAAACGTGCCGTACATCGGACCGAGGATATTCACGCGGGGACGCGCACCTTCCCCGCGTTTCTTCTCGGGCGGCATCCGACCCTTGGTCATACCGAACTCGGTAAAGATCCAGGTCATCGCCCGATCCGCCGCTTCCCACTGATCCTCATCAATGGTGCGCGGCAGGAATCTCTGAATATTGGTGCCTTGCGGTGTGACCCCGCCGCCGATCATTTCGGCAATGGATCCGGTCACAACAACCGCCGGCAGCGCGGGATCAAGTGTTTCCCAGGCGCGTTTCATGCTCTCTTCGGTGCCCGCGCCCATCTCGCCTTCACCAAGACCCGTTACCACAATCGGCAACTCATGCGGCGGCAGTGCATCGGTATAATGCAGCACGGATGTCACCGGCAGGTTCTCACAGCCCACCGGGCCATCGATGACCACCTGTAATCCCTTGACGGCACAGAAAGCGTAAACCGCCCCCCAGTATCCGCCCGCGCGATCATGATCGGTCACCAGCATCAGCAGAGGCCCTTCGTGATCGTCCGGACGGAAATACTCCGGGAACGTGCAAAGGGTACCGGCACAGCTCCTGTCAGACATAACACCTGAGTGCGCACGCAGGTTTCCGGCGAAACCCTCTGCCGCGCACCTGGCGCAGAATATGTATTTTGCGCCATCACTAAATCATCTGTGCGGCTTTTGCCGCCCTTGCAATTTTGTCGAGCTTCTTCTGATGCTGCGCGCGGAAATCGGGCCGCAGATTGGGCGCGCCTTCCCAGACACCGGCCGTATCATCGTGACCGACGCCTTCAAAGAACGCCTTCATTTTGCCCATACGGTCTTTGTTGCCGATTGCGGCATTGATGACCTGCGCCAGCGATCCCGCACCCGCGACACCCATCAGCGGGCGCGCAGAAATCAGGTTCGTGAAATAGAGGCCCGGAATACCAAGCTCCTTGGCCTTCTGCACCACCGGTGTTGTCCCGATCGCGAGATCCGGCTTCACCGCTTCCATCGCGGCACAGTCATCTTCCAGCGACGCGCGGTATTTTACCGTCACGCCCTTCGCTTCGAGCCAGGCAGCATCATCCGCAGACCAGGGCGATTTTGCACAGGCCGTGCCGACATAAGGCACCTTAGCACCGCTCTCGATCAGCAATCGCGCCACCAGCAGCTCGGACCCTTCATAACCTGAAAGCGTAATCGTGCCGTTGATGGGGTTCGCCGCCAGCGCACCGGTGATGGCGTGCATCACATCGTTCTGAGCCGTGGCGATCTGGTCCTCACTGATGCCAAAGGTGTCACCGATGGCTCGCAGCCAGTCGATGGTCCCGTCCAGCCCGACGGGCGCGGACCCTACAACGGGGCGCCCTGCCGCCTTAAACTCGCGTACAGTATCGGTATAAAACGGATGGATCGCCGCCACGACGGAACAGTCAAGTGCCGCATAAAGCTCGCGCCATTCACGGCAAGGCAGCACCGGCCCCGCCGCCAGCCCCATGGGGCTGAGCATCTGACCGATCATCATCGGATCCGCCGGGAACATCTCGCCCAGCAAGGCCACCGTCGGACGATCTGTCCGTGATCCTACAGGCCGCGCAACCGGGCCCGCCTCGGCCTCAGCACGGGCGTATTTCAGCATTGCACCAGCCAGCACATCCTTGGCCTCGGCATGGGTGGGAACACCGAACCCGGGCACATCAATACCCACGATGCGCACGCCGTTGATCTCTTCGGGCAACAGCCGCAGCGGCACACCGCTTGCCGTCGGCACACACAGGTTCGTCACCACAATCGCATCATAGCGATCCGGGTCTGCCAGCTCATGCACAGACTCGCGGATGTCTTCGAACAGCTTACCCGTCACCAGAGTTTCGGAATTGAACGGCACGTATCCGACCGACCGGCGCGCCCCGTAGAAATGCGACACAAACGTCAGACCATAGACACAGCAGGCCGACCCGCTCAGAACCGTAGCCACGCGCTTCATCCGAAGTCCCACGCGCAAAGAGCCAAAGGCCGGGCACATCGACTGTGGCTTGTCGTGCGGACCCACAGGGTAATCGGCCCGGAATTTATCCAGAAGTTCCGACTGCCCCGCCGCCCGCGCGGCCTCTTCCATGTCGGCACCGGAATGGCAGCCCATGGCATCTGCAGGCGCGCCGGCAGGCGCACCTTCACCGGCCACACGTGACACATCGCCATGCGGGTGACCCCTGATCACCTCCACGTCGGCGGCATCGTCATATGTGACTTCTGATTTCATTCGCTCACGGCCTCGCGCCGGGTACCAAAAGTGCGCAGCCGTTCCAGCAACTGCCGGGACGCTTCCACAGCGTTCAGCGATGCATGACAGGCCTCACGCGATGTGCGTTCGGTCGAGGCACTCTGACGGATCGCGGTATAGGACTGATACAGATGCTCAGGCTTCGTCATAGACCACCTCCAGCGATGGCTTCGGCGCCGCATTCTTGCCGCGCATGTCCACGTCTGTTGCGGGCACAAGAACATAGTCACCACCGGTCTCGGAGGCATCGAAAAGCCCCAGCAGTCCATCCTGATCAAGCGGCACCGGGCGCACAGGCGGTGCGACAGCGACGTTCTCGCCAAGCTCTGCAAAAAGTGCGCCCCACTGCGACTGCGCGGTGCCGACAATCTGATAGTTGGCGGATTTCTTGCGCAGGTCGTCATCCTGCGGGATGCTTGCGAGAACCGGAATATCGACAGCTTCGGCAAAAGCCGCAGCCTCGCCGGTACCGTCATCTTTGTTGATCACCAGGCCTGCGACACCGACATTGCCGCCAAGCTTGCGGAAATATTCCACCGCCGAGCACACGTTGTTGGCCACATAAAGCGACTGCAGATCGTTGGAGGCGACAAGAATAACCTTCTGCGCCATATCGCGCGCAATCGGCAGACCAAAGCCGCCGCAGACCACGTCGCCCAGGAAGTCGAGCAGAACGTAATCGAAATCCCAGTCGTGAAACCCGAGCTTCTCCAGGAGCTCGAACCCGTGAATGATGCCACGTCCGCCACAGCCGCGACCGACTTCCGGGCCGCCAAGCTCCATCGCGAATACGCCGCCGCGTTTGAAACACACGTCACCGATCTGCACTTCTTCACCGGCAAGCTTCTTGCGGGTCGAGGTCTCGATGATTGTCGGGCAGGCCTTGCCACCAAACAAAAGCGATGTTGTATCGGATTTCGGATCGCACCCGATGAGCAGCACGCGCTTGCCCTGCTCGGCCATCATATGGCTGAGGTTGGCCAGCGTGAAGGATTTGCCGATCCCGCCTTTGCCATAGATCGCGATAATCTGGGTTTTGGAAGTGGGCGCGCCCTGGGGCACTTCAAGGGTCGGCTCGTCTTTCGCTTCGTCGCGCAGACGCTTGTCAAAATCCTTGAGGTTCGGGACTTCGTCCTTCATGCCGCATCCTTCCAGTTGAGTATCATCTTGAGACAGTCAGGATCGGTGAATGCCTGTTGGTACGCCGCAGGCGCATCGGCCGCGTCGCTGGTATGTGTGATAAGCCCGTCAAGGCTCAGCGATCCGCCTTCGACCAGCGCGCGTGTCGCGGCCAGGTCGTCGCGGGTCCACTCTGCCGCGACCCGGAACCGCGCCTCTTTCATGAAAGCGGGCGGAAAGGCAAAGCTGATCGGCTGGGAGTAAAACCCGGCGAGCACGATCTCTCCGCCCCGCCCCATGCAGGCGACAAGATCGTTCAGAACGTCGACACTACCCGAAGCATCATAGACCGACATGTAATCGCGGCGCTCGTCTTCGCGCGGATCGATCACCTGATACCCGGTGGCACCGGTGCGCCGGCCGGGATCGGTTTCCCAGACGGTGGGCGCCGGTGCACCCGCGGCCATGGTCAGCCGCGCAAGCAGCCGGCCCAGCACGCCGTGACCCACGATGAGATCCGGCACAGATTTGTTCAGACCGGCCATTGCGTGGCGGGCGGTCGCCGCCAGAGCGAGCAACGCACCGCTTTCACCAAACCCTGGATCGATTCGTGTCACCCGGTCCGCCGCCGTGACCACGCGGGAAGCTGCCCCCCCGAAAAGGCCAAAGGCACCATCATAGCAGTTTGCCCCCGGCACAAAGACGCGGTCGCCCGTGCGGTAGCCTGTGGCAGGGGCCGCTGCGACAACTTCGCCAACGGCTTCATAGCCCGGCACCAGCGGATAACCCATGCCCGGAAAGGGCGGCATCTGTCCGGTCCAGAACAGTTTTTCGGTGCCGGTGGAAATTCCTGAGTGAGTGATGTCGACAACCAGGTCCCCCTCGCCCGGCGCAGTCAGCGTCAGACGGCCGACATCCAGATCGCGGGGACCTTTCAGGAGTACGGCGGTGGTTTCCAAGTGTCTTATCCTCCGGCTGTTCCACGGACTTTGATCGATGTCAAAGACTCACCGGACAGCATACTGTTGTTCTGTCAGTTTAAACTTACATACCAATGTGTCAATCAAATTGGACAGTCATTCGGTTACACATTCCCCGGGACAGCCGGTCTGACGGCCGTCAGGGTTCGCGTGACATAGCTGCGCGCGGGTGTCGCACTGCGGATGTCTGTGAAACCGGCTGCTTTACACAGTGCTGCGATTTCCTCTGCCGACCGCGTTCGCCCGGTTTGCATCGCCATCGTGTAGAAAGCGAAATAGACATCCCCCGCCCGGTCGGGCTGCCGGCCACCGCCCATCGGCTCTGAGATGATGAGGCGCCCGCCGTCCGGCAGAGCATCAAAAACCGCACGCAGCAGATGCGCGACGGTGTCATCCGTATGATCGTACAGAACCCGGATGAGCGAAATCGCATCCGCGCCCCGCGGCAACGGATCATCGCGGAAAGAACCAGGGCAGAGGGTCACGCGCCCGGACATGCCCGCCTGCGCAAACCGCGCGGTGGCCGCCGGCGTCACCTGCGGCAGATCGAAAAGCGTCATGGAAAGGTCAGGGTATGCGCCGCCCGCAGCTTCGAGAAAGGCGCCTGTTCCGCCGCCGATATCCTGCAGATGTTCCACGTCTCTGAGCGACACAGCACGCAGGGTATCTTCGGCCACCAGTCGCTGGCTTTGCGCCATGAGATCGGAATAGGTCGCGGCGACCTCCGGGGCGATCTCCCCGCGCGCACCGAAGACATACGGCCAGAATTCGGACAGCCTGGTGCGCTCCGGCCCGCGCAGCAGCGCAACAGGGTCCGCAAGATCCGCGTAAAAGGCGCGGTGGTGACGGATCATCGCATCGAGCCCCGGCACGCCCATCAGCGCCGCTCCTTTACGCGCCAGAGCAAAACGCCCGTCACGCCGGCGTTTCATCAGCCCCAGCGCCGCCGCTGCCTGCAGCAGGATCTGCATCCGGTCCGCCGGCACATCTGCAGCACGCGCGAGGTCTTCAGCGCTTTGCGGCCCACCACGCAGACGCGGCAGCAGATCAAGTTCCACCAGCGCCATCAGCACCTGGCTCTGAACGAACCCCTGCACCAGATCAAAAAGAACAGCGCCATCCCGCCGCGCCTGGCCACGGGTCAGCGGAAAGCGGCTCGCCCAGCTCTGGAAGCCGGGACGCGCGATCAGCCGGTTCAGCCAGCCGCCCCGCCAGGCCGGCGACGGCGGCGCGCTGAGATCAGACATGGCGGGTGGGTGTGGCGGCAGCCGTTACTGTCGGCGCAACCGGCGTCAGACGCTCGGCATACATGCGCACCATTTCCGCCAGCTGTGCTTCGCCGGCGCAGGAGGGGATAGAGGCAATCGCCCCGCCCAGAATATCACGCAGACGCGAAATCGCGCCCTGCACGCCAAGCTGCGCCACAGCGTTCGGCCGTCCGTGCAGATCATCCTGACCCGCAGGTTTGCCCAGCGTTTCAGCATCATAAAGTGCGTCGCGCAGATCGTCCGCGACCTGGAAGGCCTCACCGATCCGGGCACCAAGCTCAAACCAGGGTTCGGCCTCCTGACCGGCGGCGATCGCGCCCATCTGTGTGGCGGCAATAAAGAGCGCGCCGGTTTTCGCCTGGTGATAGGCGGACAGATCAATCTCGGTTTCGCTTTCCCAGCCCTGGCCCGCACAGATACCGCCCGGCATGCCGGTGCGCTGTGCCAGGGTCATGATAAGTTGCGCCACCCGGTCGGGCGCATGCGCGGACTGCCGCGCGAGAATTTCAAATGCCAGCACGATCAGGCTGTCACCCGTGAGCACGGCAAGCGGCTCGGAATAGGCTTTGTGCACCGATGGTTTCCCGCGCCGCAGATCGGCATCGTCAAAGCAGGGCAGATCATCATGCACGAGGCTGGCGCAGTGGATAAGCTCAAGCGCTGCCGCCGCCGCGTCAGAAATCATCGGGCGGTCATCGCCGCAGGCCATCGCCACCGACATCAGGATCGTCGGGCGGATCCGCGCACCGCCCGGTGCCGTTGCATACCCCAGCGCAGAGGCGAGTTTTGGCGGGACTGAACCGCGTCCCTGGCCGAGTGCAACTGATTGCGCGATGCACGCTTCGATCCGCGTATTCAGACCCATAGAAAACATCCCTCAAAGGCATTGTGTCAGAATAATTCGACACCAATGTGTAAATCATACTGGACACATTGCACGCTTGAGTCAACAATCGCCTATGCTTGTTTCTGCCACCCCGCTGCATCCTGAAAGGGTCCGCGCCGTCGTGATCGGTGCCGGTGTGGCCGGGCTTGCGACCGCCATCCGGCTTGCCGCAGGCGGGTTGCAGGTCACTCTTCTGGAACGTCACGCCCACACCGGGGGCAAAATCCGGACCCTGCCCAGTGCTGCGGGGCCGGTCGATGCCGGGCCTACGGTACTGACCATGCGCCATGTCTTTGACGACCTCTTTGACTGCGCCGGCGCCCGGCTCGAAGATCACGTGACACTGATCCCTCAGGACATTCTCGCGCGGCACTTCTGGCCCGACGGCAGCAGCCTTGATCTCTACGCGGATGCCGGAAAGAGCGCCGATGCCATTGCGGATTTCGCGGGAGCGCGCGCCGCCGATGATTTCACCCGGTTCAACAGACGCACCGCGCAGCTTTTTCAGGCCTTTGATGCGCCCATGATGCAGGCCCCTGCCCCGCGCCTCGCCGACCTGATCCCGCACGTGCTGCGCCAGCCTGCGCTGATCCGCGCGATGGCGCCGCTGTCCACGTTGAAATCCGCACTAGGGCGGCAGTTCAGCGACCCCCGTCTGGCGCAGCTTTTCGGACGCTATGCCACCTATGTCGGCGGCGCGCCGCACCTGAGCCCCGCTATACTCTCGCTGATCTGGCAGGCCGAAGCCGCCGGCGTCTGGGTCGTCGAGGGCGGCATGCACCGCCTCGCGCTGGCGATGGCGACCGTTGCCCGGACCCTCGGCGTCGAGATCCGTACCAATGCCCACGTCGACCGCATCGGCCTGACGCAGGGCCGCGCAACCGGCGTGCACCTGACAGGAGGCGAAACGCTGACCGCGCAGGCCGTGGTCTATGCCGGTGATCCGCGCGCAATTGCCGCCGGCAGTCTTGGCGCAGACCTCCGCCATGTGGCCCCCCAAACCCTCAGGTTGCCGCGCTCCTTTTCCGCCCGGGTGCACAGCTTTGCCGCCACGCCCGCCGGACGCGATCTGGCCCATCACAACGTGTTTTTCGCCGCCGATCCGCAGTCGGAATTCACCGATCTTGCCGCAGGCCGCATACCCGCCGACCCCACGCTCTATCTCTGCGCCGAAGACCGCGGGCAGCAGACCCCACCGCCGGCACAGGAGCGCTTTGAAATCATCTCGAACGCGCCCGCCACCTCTGACACCACTGACCCAACGGACCTTGACCAATGGCATCATCAGATCACTCACCGGCTCATTTCTTCGGGCGTGACCTTCAGCCCGACACCGGACGCGACAACCATCACGACACCGCAGACTTTCGCGCGGATGTTCCCGGACAGTCTGGGCGCGCTTTACGGCCAGACGCCGCACGGCATGACCGCCGCCCTGAAACGACCAACCGCTGTGACGCCGGTGCCGGGGCTCTGGCTCGCGGGCGGGGGGACGCATCCGGGCGCGGGGGTGCCGATGGCGACGCTCTCCGCACGGCACGCGGCCGGGGCGATCTTACGCGACCTAACTTCAACGTCGACGTTGCGGCCAACGGTTATGCCTGGTGGTATGTCGACGGCCTGAGCGACTGCGGCACGCGCGCAGTCTCTGTTATTGGGTTTATAGGCTCTGTTTTCTCGCCCTGGTACCGCTGGTCCGGGCGGCGCAACCCGCAGAACCACGTCTGTATCAACGTGGCCACTTACGGGGCTGGCGGGCGGTTTACGATGACCGACCGGGGCGAAAGCGCGCTGCGCCAGACTGCCTCGCGGTTCGAGGTCGGCCCCTCAATGATGCGCTGGGAGGCAGGCCGTCTGGTGATCGACATTGACGAGGTTTCCGGCCCGCCGCTCATCAGCAGGGTGCGGGGCCGCATCACGCTGACGCCGTCCGCGATCACGCATGCAGAACTGCCACTGACACCTGACGGCGCGCATATCTGGCGGCCCTTTGCCCCCTGCGCGCGCATCGAGGTCGATATCGACCGCCCGGGATGGCAGTGGCAGGGCGAGGGGTATTTCGACGCCAATTTCGGGACCCGCGCACTGGAAGAAGATTTCAGCTACTGGACCTGGGGGCGCTATCCCACGGGCAAAGGTGCGACCTGTTTTTATGACGCCACACGGCTTGATGGATCAGAACTTGCCGCGGGTTTCCGATTTGGCCACGACGGGCAGGCCAGCGCCATCTCCCTGCCCCCGAAAACGAAACTGCGCCGCAGTCTCTGGGCCGTCTCCCGCGAAACCCGGGCTGATCCGGGACAAGGTGCACGCCAGACCCTCGGCATGCTGGATGCGCCGTTTTATACGCGCTCCGCGGTGGAGACGGTGCTTGACGGCGAGCGCACGACCGGCGTGCATGAGGCGCTGGATCTGCGACGCTTCCGCTCCCCGCTCCTGAAACCGATGCTGGCCGTCAGGGTCCCGCGCCGCCGGAACTGGCGGTGGTCCTGACCGGCGCCCCGATCCGAAGCCACGGTCCTGCGCCTCTTGCACAAAGCCGGCTGCTCACTCGTTCTCCTCCGGTGCGCCGGCGCCAAAGCGTGACCGCAACGACAGATAAGAGCCCAGCAGGATCAGCGTATAACTGGCCAGTTCAGTGCCTTCCTGCACGAGGGATTTGACCACGTCAGAGCCCGCGCTGCCTTCAGCAAAATCCCACAGATGGCCACTTCCGAAGAGGCGGCTGAACACCATCAGCTGGAAAAAGCCGGTCATCAGAATCCAGAACGGACCGGTTTCAGCATGCGCAATGAACGGGCCCGTCACAGTATCCCGGCTGCGGCGCAGGATAAGACCCCCGGCAAAGGCTGTCACAGAGGCCGGCACAACCCAGAACCCATGGACGATTTTGTCCAGCAGCCCGTCATTTTCGCGGATGAACATACACAAAAAAGAGCGTGGCAATCAGCACCAGATATCCGCGCTGCGCGGGCTGCGCCTGTGCGCCTGCTACAAAGAAAAAAGCGCCCGCCAGGATCATCAGCACCTGAGCGATCTGCACCAGAGAGCTTTCGCCCATGGTGCTGTTCAGCATGATCACGTCGGCATAAATAATGGCCACAGGCACCAGAAAGGCAAAGATAAGCGCAAGGATGTGGCGGATGCTGCGGGATTTACTGTGCGCAGCATTCATCTGAGAGCACCTGTCACCGCACACCAACGCCCCGTCCCGTCCGCATAGCAGGTGATGACCCGTTGTCCTGCAGGAACATGGTTTTTCTGCATGTCCGGAGCGCTGCAAAAACGCCAGGGTGCCTTAAAGGGTCTGCGCATTCCTTTTACGTTTCAATCGGTGGCGGATTGCGGGCCTCTTCCGGGTTCAGACGCCAGACGCCCGCATTGAGAGCCGCCGCGATCGTGACCCAGATCAGATAGGGCACGAACAAAAGCCCGGAGAGCCAGTCAACCTGCCACAAGGCCACCATCCCGGCCGCCACGACGAGCCACAGAAACGAGACCACCGCCATGCCCAGACGGATGTTGCGCAGTCCGAAAAAGACCGGTGTCCAGAGCCCGTTAAAGGCAATCTGCATCGCCCAGAGCCCCATCGCGAGGCCGTTACCTTCAAGCATCGCGACTCTCGCGCCCGCAGTGGCGATACAGAAATACAGCACCGTCCATGTGACCGGAAAAACCCAGTCGGGCGGCGTGAACCAGGGCTTTTCCAGCGTGCGGTACCAAGGGCCCGGCGGAAACAAACCGCCTGTGAGACCAGCACCGGCACAGGCGCCGAAGAAGACTGCAAACGTAAGCCAGAACATCGCGTCAGGTCGCCCCGGCGCGCTGGCCGGTCAGGTGCGCGCGCTGGTCCTGACGATGCTGTTCCAGCGTGGCCAGTACAGAAATCAGCGCATCGCTGCGCGTGGTCTGAGGCACACCCCGGGCTGCGGCATCAACGAGAAACTGCACCTCTTCAAGTGGCCGGGCATAAAGCACCGCCGAACGCGGCATCACAACCGTGGCGCCGCTCAGCAGCAGTGACTGGCCCAGCCAGCCGACCTTTTGCCATTTGCCCGTGCGCGCCCGCGCCGAGATCGAATCGTATTTCATTGTGCGCAACCGTCCGCCAATGCCGGCATAAATAAACCGCGCTCCATAAATGCCGGGGCGGCAGGACAACGGCAGGGCCCCCACCCCGGCCTCGGATCTCATATAGAGCCTGTTGGCCTCCATCACGAGGCGGCGCACCATGGCGCGCACCGCGTCTGAGGCCTCCGGGTTTGTGCAATGCGCGTCGGGGTCGATCCCTGCCTCTTCCAGCCAGTCGAGTGGCAGATATATACGACCTTCGATCGCGTCCTCACCCACATCCCGGGCGATATTGGTCAGCTGCATCGCCACACCGAGATCACAGGCCCGCGCCAGCGCATCCGCGTCGCGCACGCCCATAAGAACGCACATCATCGCGCCCACCGCCGAGGCCACACGCGCGGAATAATCCCGCACACCGGAGAGCGTTTTATAGCGCCGCGCCTCCGCGTCCCAGGCCAGCCCCTCCAGCAGCGCATCGGGCAGCGCGCGGGGCATCTCGAAATCGTCCACAAGGGCGGCGAACGCCCGGTCAGGGGCGGCATTCTGCGGGCGTCCGGCATAGACAGCGTCGAGTCTGTCCCGCAGCCGCAGGACCGCCTCTGCCTTTTCCGCCTTCAGATCGACCTCGTCATCGGCCAGCCGGCAAAAGGCATAAAGCGCCAGAGCGGGATCGCGGACCTTTGCGGGCAACAGTTTCGAGGCGGCGTGAAACGACAGGGATCCGTGACGGATCGCCTCGCGACAATGCTCAAGATCTGCGGGTGCAATCATTGGTCTCTTCCTTTGCGCAGCACCATCGCACTGCCATCCATCTCACCGGTTACGCTGTGCCATCTTCCAGGCGCAGTCATCGCAGTACTTTCAAGGCGCGCGGTTATCGCACGCGTTTCAAGGCGCGCGGTTATCGCACGACCTCCGGATCGGGCACCAGCTGGCTCAGCACTTCCGCCGTCGAAATCACGCCCGGCACACCTGCGCCGGGATGCGTTCCTGCCCCTACAAGATAGAGCCCTTTCGCCTCTTCAGAGACGTTATGCGGCCGGAACCAGGCGCTTTGCAGAATGCGCGGCTCAATCGAGAAACCGGCACCAAAGGGGCTGAGATACCGGTCGCGGAAAGTCTCGGGTGTGAACACCACTTCGGTGCTGATCTTATCGCGCAGTCCGGGCAGCAGCTGGTCCTCCAGCACCTTCAGCATTTTTTCTTTATAGCGCGGCTCCTCCGTGGCCCAGTCCACGCCGTTGTCGTGACCCAGATGCGGCACCGGGCTCAGCACATAAAAACTGTCATCTCCCTCGGGCGCCACGCCCGGATCCGTGACCGACGGGCGATGCACGTACAGACTCATGTCATCGCAAAGTTTGCCCCTGATAAAGATATCTTTCAGCAGCCCCGTATAGCGCGGCCCGTTCAGGATCGTATGGTGGCCCACATCCTGCCAGTCACCACGCGTGCCCTTCGTGCCGAAGTACCACACAAAAAGGCTCATGGAATACCGCGTCCGCGCCAGCCGTTTGCTGGTCCACCGCCGGCGTTTGTGATTGCGTAGCAGCCGGTCATAGGTATGGCCCGCATCCGCGTTTGAAACAACCACATCGGCCCCCATCTCAAGACCACTCGCCAGGCGCACACCGGTGGTCACACCGTCGCGGATCACGATCTCGTCGACTTCGGTTTCCATCAGCAGCGTGCCGCCCTGATCGTTGATCACCCGGCCCATGGCTTCGGCCATACCGGCAATCCCGCCCATCGCGTAGTGCACCCCGAATTCCTTTTCGAGATATGCCACAAGAATATACATCGACGTGACATGCAGCGGGTCGCCCCCGATGAACAGCGGATGAAAACTCAGCGCCATGCGCAGCTTTTCGTCCTTCACCCGTGAAGCGGCATGGGCGTAAACAGACCGGTCCGCGCGCAGGCGGGCAAATGTCGGCAGCACCTTGATCAGGTCCAGCAGCCTGTGCATCGACCGGCGGCCGAGATCCTCGAACCCGAACCAGTAACGCCGCGCGCTGTCGTCGAGGAATTTGTCGAACCCCGCCACGTCGCCCGGTGCAAGTTTCGCCACCTCAGCGCGCAGCTTACCGGTGTCCTGCTGGGCCACGAACTTCGTACCATCCGGCCAGCGAATTTCATAAAACGGATCGAGAGAGCGCAGTTCCACGTCCTTGTCGAAATCGCGCCCGCAGGCGGCCCAGAGTTCGCGGTAAAGCTGCGGCACTGTCACGATCGTCGGACCCAGATCAAACCGGTGCCCGTCCTGGCGGATCGCCGACCCGCGCCCGCCCGGCACATCAAGACGGTCAATCACCGTGACACGGTAACCTTTGGCCCCTAGACGCATCGCGGCGGCCAGACCTCCGAGCCCCGCGCCGATTACAATGGCCCTGTCCCGCCGGTCACGCCCGGCTGACAGAGATTCGATGGGATCCACGCGTGTCATCATATTCTTACAGTAGATGTGTCCAGTTCACTTGACAATTGCGTTCTTCCCATCTGTGGCTTGGCGTGTCAGACTTGGTTGACACAAATTCAGTAACAGCGCGCCGATGCAGGATACCCCGATTGTGACTTTGAGCTTTTTCCGCTTTGCGGGGCCACTGGCGCGCGCCTGGGCGCTGGGGATGATGGGGGCCGCACGGGTATCGCTGCCCCGGGTGCCCGGCATCGGGTTCTGGAAGCTCTGCGGGTCCGGCACCGGTGAGGGGTTCACACCCCTGCCCAACACGGCAGTCTATGCAATCCTGGCGAGCTGGCCTGATGAGGAAACTGCGCGCCAACAAACTGAAAACGCTGCTGTTTTTCAGCGCTACAAGCGACGTTCGGATGAAAACTGGACCGTTTTTCTGGAGACCAGTTCTGCGCGGGGCAACTGGTCCGGACGGGCCCCCTTCTGCCCCACGGGTCGCCGGCCCACCGGCCCGCTTGCCGCCCTCACCCGTGCAACGATCCGGCCCGGCGTTGCGATGAAATTCTGGCAGCGCGTACCCGACATCAGCCGCATGATCGGCGCGGACCGTAACGTCGCCTTCAAAATCGGCATCGGTGAGGTTCCTCTGCTGCACCAGGTGACCTTTTCCATCTGGCCGGATGCCGCAGCCATGGCCGGTTTTGCCCGCGAAAACGGACCCCATGCCGCAGCGATCCGGGCGGTTCGGGACGGCAACTGGTTTTCCGAAGAACTCTATGCCCGCTTTGCCATCCTCGGCGATGCCGGCACATGGGACGGCACGAGCCCCCTCAGAAATCTGGATATCTCAGCATGAAGACCCCTTTTCCGTTCTCCGCAATTGTCGGTCAGGCCGAGATGAAACAGGCGATGATCCTGACCGCAGTGGATCCCGGCATCGGCGGCGTCCTGGTCTTTGGCGACCGCGGCACCGGCAAATCAACCGCCGTGCGCGCGCTGGCTGCTTTGCTGCCGCCGATCCGGGCTGTCGAAAGCTGTCCGGTCAACTCGCAAAAGACGGCTGATTGCCCGGAATGGGCCGAATTAGGGTCGAAAAAGATCGTAACACGCCCCACGCCGGTGATCGATCTGCCGCTGGGTGCGACCGAAGACCGTGTGGTCGGCGCGCTGGACATCGAACGGGCGCTGACCCGGGGCGAAAAGGCCTTTGAGCCCGGTCTGCTGGCCCGCGCAAACCGTGGGTATCTCTACATCGATGAAGTCAATCTGCTGGAGGATCACATCGTCGATCTGCTGCTCGATGTGGCGCAGTCGGGCGAGAATGTCGTGGAGCGCGAGGGGCTCTCGATCCGCCACCCTGCCCGCTTTGTGCTTGTCGGCTCCGGCAATCCCGAGGAGGGCGAATTGCGCCCGCAGCTGCTCGACCGTTTCGGGCTGTCGGTCGAGGTCCGCTCGCCCGGCGACATCGATGAACGGGTCGAGGTGATCCGCCGCCGCCACGCTTTCGAAACCGATGCGGAAAATTTCATGGAATCCTGGGCGCCGCGGGACGCAGAGGTGCGCGAGACGATCCTGAAAGCACGCAAACGGCTGGCGAAAGTACAGACCCCGGATGAGATCCTGAACGATTGTGCGCGGCTTTGCATCGCACTTGGCTCGGACGGGTTGCGAGGCGAACTGACGCTGCTGCGGACCGCCCGCGCACTCGCCGCCTGGCAGGGCGACCGCAAACTCACCCGGACGCATCTCGCCGCAATCGCGCCCTCAGCCCTGTCCCACCGCCTGCGCCGGGATCCCCTCGATGAGGCAGGCTCCGGCGCCCGTGTGACACGCATCGTCTCGGAGGTGCTGGGGTGAGCGATGACCCCGACAGCTGGGGCCGCGCCGCACTTGCGACCGGCCTGCTGCTCTATGATCCGGTCTGCGCCGGCGGCCTGCACCTGCGGATGCGCGCGGGCCCTGCCCGTGACCGCATCCTCGACGCGCTCAGCCCGCTTGCCGCGCGCCGTATCCACCCCACTATCTCCGACGATCAGCTCTTTGGCGGGATTGACCTCGGGGCGACGCTTAAATCCGGCTATCTTATTAATAATAAAGGGATATTAGAAACGGCACAGGTCATAATCCTGAGCATGGCAGAGCGGTGCAGCACAGGTCTCGCCGTGCGACTCGCGGGCCGGACCGACCGCGCAAATACCCCGGTGATCATCGCCCTTGATGAAGGTGCAGAGGCCGACGAAACGCTGCCCCCTGCCCTCTCCGGGCGGCTTGCGCTTTATATCTCGCCGGAGGGTCGTATGCCTCCCGGCTGGGCACCTGTCCCCGCGGGGACAGAGGCCTGCGACCCTGCGGATGTGACCATCGCGCCGGACCAGATCGACGCGCTGACAACGCTGGCCGCCCGCTTTGGCATCGATAA
>NZ_JAHEHZ010000111.1 GCF_024639605.1 Roseobacter sp.
AGATCGGGCCGACCGACAAGGGCATGGTGCGCATTTACGTCGAAGCGGACGGCGTTGAAATTCCTATGGATTTCACGCCTGACGATGCGCTGGAAATTGCAGAAGAAATATCAGCAGCCGCCGCACGAGCCCGTGCCATGTCCGGCACGAGGCGCTAACCCCACTCCTGGCCCATATCCGGGTCGCGCAGGCTGTGCAGGCGACGTGCGGCCGTGGTGGCAATCTTATGGGTGATGCCCTTCCGGCGCGGTGCGGCCAGCCGGTCCTCAGGACCCATCCTGATAATCTCGGCACCATAAGCATCACCGATGATCAGCCCGGTATCGTCGGGCAGAAGTTCCTCCGGAAAGGCCTCATCGACGGCCCAGAAAAATCTGTCGCACCATTCCAGGTAGCCCCGCCATTTCTGATCTGACTGGTAATCCGCGCGCGACGATTTGCATTCGACGATCCAGATATCTCCCTTTGGCCCCAGACCGATCACATCGACCCGCAGCCCGCGCGCAGGCACGAATTCCTCAATGCTGACAAATCCGTATCCCGCCAGCAGCCTGGCCGTACCACGCGCCAGAAGCTGGCCGGCCTGAAAGGTCTGAAGATCATCATGCGCCATGTCGCAAATATGAACATAGCAAGAACATCTCGCAAGGATTTTGTGGAAACCGGATCGATCACTCTTGTCCGGAAAGGGTTGCATCCCTAAGTAGGTTGATGACGGGTGCTGCTTTTCTCGTGACTGGTTACGTTCCAGTGGCCTTAAGCAAATCCGAGGGAGCTGGCTCTGTTCTGACCCTGGTCAGTTTATCCGGCGCCCACCTGTATATACAGGTCCTCGGGAATACAGAACCAAACGGTTACAGCGGGCCCGTCACACCCGCTTCTCTCCGCCGGAACACCTGCAGCATCGCGTTCAGCGGCGGCGGTGCAGCGGAGATTTCTCTTCGACACGCACACGGATCAGCAGCTCGTCACGCTGAGGCTGAGCAAAGAGGGTGCTTATGAAACGAGAGATGAAATCAAACATGTCCTGTGACTCCTTTGCTATATTAAATGGGCGTTCTGCGCCAAAAGTCCAGAGCCGCATCGCATATAATCACAAATGTGCAGCCCGTTGCTTATCTGTCCGCCATCCGGGCCGTGCCGGGGCTTTCGAAGGTGGTTATTGCTCCTGATCATACGGGCTTGCCGCCCGCGTGATACCCCAGGCAAACTGCACACCTGAAAAGACAATTCCGTTAAGCACCCAGAAAACGGTAACCGCCATAACCGCCACATCGGACCCCGAGACAAGGTGCCAAAGGTTGCCGACATTCAGCCAGAGCACCAGACCGGTGAAAATGCCAGCCAGAACAAACCCGGCCAGGGCACTGTGGATATAAAGTCTGACGACCTGTGGCATTGCCAGCTCCTGCTCTGCGGCCTCATGGCCCTCCGACATAGAATAGCGCGCACGGACTTTGCGTCAAAATGCGTCGGGCTGTGCCTCACGCGCCATATGGTCGATGACCGCATTCACAAATCGCGGCTCTTTGCCGTCCGGAAAAAATGCCCGTGCCACATCGACATATTCGGTGATAACAACCTTTGGGGGAGCGTCCTTTGCCTGCAGCTCAGCGCCGGCGGCCCGGAACAGAGCGCGCAGTGTGGGATCAATCCGCGCTATCGGCCATTTGGCAACCAGGGCACGGTCGGTCATCTGGTCAATCGCCGCCTGGTGGTTCACCGCCTGATCAAGGACATCAGCGAAAAGATCCATATCACCGTCCAGCATCTCAGAGCCTTCGTAGACCGCGCCGAAACGGTGATCGAGAAACTCACGACGCACGGCTTCGACCGTCTGACCGGAATGTTCCATCTGAAACAGCGCCTGCACTGCATAAAGCCGTGCGGCCGATTTCATTTTGCGGCGCTGATTGCCGGAAAGATTGCCGTGGGCAGTTGTCATGTAGTCTTTGATCCGTCTGATGCGCCGGCAATGCGATAGCTTTCGCCTGCCGGTTTGAATCCGATGCCTTTTGTCCGGGCGCCCCACTTACGGGTGAGCGCGATAAGATGCAAGGCTGCCGCTGCGGCCCCGCCGCCTTTGTTCTGACCCTCAGGATCAGCACGGACTTCGGCCTGTTTGCGGTTTTCCACAGTCAGGATACCGTTGCCGATGCACAGCCCCTGCAGCCCGAGCAACTGAATCGCGCGTGAGCTGTCGTTGCAGACCGTTTCGTAATGTGTGGTCTCTCCCCGGATCACGCAGCCCAGCGCCACGTAGCCGTCGAAATTGCTGCCCCGGTCAGAGATGCCGATGGCCGTCGGCACTTCCAGTGCGCCTGGCACTTCAACAAGTTCCCATGAGCCGCCGGCAGCCTCGGTTTCGGCACTGGCGCCGGCGACCAGATTGTCGGCGATGTCTTTGTAATAAGGTGCCACCACGATCAACAGTTTAACCGGTTTATCGAAGCACGGTCGCGCCGGAGTGTAATGCTGTTCACTTGCTGCCATAGATCAGTCCTCCGTAATCGGGCGGGTGCCGGTGATGCGCAGATTATAGGCTTCAAGCCCGGTGTATTTGGTCTGCGGGCTGTCCGTGAGCAGGATCAGATCCGACAGGCCCAGCGTTGACATGATCTGAGCGCCGGTGCCTGTGCGTTTAATCGTGCGCGGCGCGTCTTCGTCATCGCTGTCCAGACGCAGCTTCGGGTGCGGCTCCCGGAAAAGCAGTACGGCCCCCCGGCCCTCGCGGGCGATGATCTTCATGGCACGCGGCAATTCATCCGCGGGCGACGGCCCGAGCCCGAGCACATCCTCAAGTGCGTTGAGCGCATGGGTACGCACCAGAACAGGTTCGGGCGTTGCGATATTGCCTTTTGTCAGCACAACATGATCCGTACCGGTGATCTGATCGGCGAAAATACGCATTTCCCAGTCACCGCCATAGGCCGACGTGACCGTGCGCTGGTCACGCAGACGCAGCAAATTGTCGTGCTGATGCCGATAGGCAATCAGATCGCTGATCGTGCCGATTTTCAGCCCGTGAGTGTGAGCTATCTCCACCAGATCCGGCAAACGGGCCATGTCACCGTCGGGTTTCATAATCTCACAGATCACACCCGACGGGTGCAGCCCGGCGAGGCGGCTGATGTCCACCGCAGCCTCCGTGTGACCGGCACGCACCAGCACGCCACCGTCGCGCGCACGCAGCGGAAAAACGTGGCCGGGGGTTGCGATATCGGCCTGCCCCTTGCTTTCATTGATTGCGGTGGCCACCGTCAGCGCGCGGTCAGCGGCGGAAATACCGGTGCTCACACCCTCACGCGCCTCAATAGAAACAGTAAAGGCTGTCTCGTGCCTGGAGGAATTGTTCACAGCCATCATCGGCAGCCCAAGCGTGTCGATCCGTTCGGATGTCAGGGGCAGACAGATCAGCCCGCGCCCGTGCATTGCCATGAAGTTGATCGCTGTCGCATCGGCAAACTGCGCGGGGATAACAAGATCGCCCTCGTTTTCGCGATCCTCATGATCCACCAGGATGAACATGCGGCCCGCAGCCGCCTCAGCGATGATCTCGGCAATCGGTGAGATTGCATCGCGCAGGTTCGCCTCGACGGGCCCCGGGGTTTCAAAACTCATGGTTGCAGCTTTCGTCGTTTTCCTGCTGCCACATAACCGAGGCCACGCGGCTTTACCACCCGGGCCACCGCTCAGGTGTTGTGCATATCCGCGAGCCGGGCGACATAGCGGGCAAGCGTATCGATTTCCAGATTGACCCGGTCGCCGGTAGCCACATCACCCCACGTCGTTGCGGTTTTTGTGTGCGGAATAAAATTGACCCCGAATTCGCGACCCTCAACTTCATTCACGGTCAGCGAGGTGCCGTTGAGCGCCACGGACCCTTTCGGCGCGATGAATTTCGCAAGACCTTCAGGCGCGCGCAGAATGACCCGCGTGCTGTCGCCCTCGTCGGTTACCGATACCACCTCAGCAACGCCATCGACATGACCCGAAACGATATGCCCGCCGAGTTCGTCCCCGACCCGCAACGCGCGTTCAAGGTTGACCCGCTTGCCGGGCGCCCATGTGGTCAGATTGGTCTTGCTTACGGTCTCTGCACTGATCTGAACTTCGTACCAGTCAGGCCCCAGATCCACGACCGTTAGACAGACGCCGTCCGATGCAATGGAGGCCCCCATATCTATGCGCGTCGTGTCATAAGCCGTCCGGATGCGCGCCCGCAGGTCGCCTTCCTGCTTGGTTTCAGTGATGGTGCCGATATCGGTGATAATGCCCGTGAACATTGCGCCGTGCCTCTGATCTCGCGTGATGCCCCTGACCTAGCGGTGGCGCGGCCCTGTGACAAGAGCCGCTCTTGCCCCGTCAAAGTCCCGCTGTAATAGTTTGTTAACCACAACCTGATCCGATGCGCCGGACCCTTTCAGCAAAAAAGGCAAACACCTGGACGACCCTGCACCCATCGCCCCGCGTATGTTTCTGTTGTTGCAGGGGCCTCATGGTCCGTTTTTCGGGCAACTCGGCCGCGCGCTCAGCAGTACCGGGGCCGGTGTCCTGCGCGTCGGGTTCAATGCCGGAGATGCGGTCTTCTGGCCGGACAGAAAGACCTATATTCCATGGCGCGGTCGTATGGAGGACTGGCCTGCAGCGTTTGAGGCTCTGCTCGCGCAGCACGGCGTGACCGATGTGGTGCTTTACGGGGACGTTCGGCCTGTCCATGCCGAAGCCATCGCGAAAGCCCGCGCGGCGGATGTCACCGTTCATGTGTTCGAGGAAGGGTATCTGCGCCCCTGGTGGGTCACGCTGGAGCAGGGCGGCACGAATGGCAATTCACGGCTGATGGATCTGTCGCTGGAGGATATCAGGCACCTGCGCGAGACCGCTGAGCGGCAGCGCCCGGTGCCCCCCGCCCACTGGGGCGCACTCTGGCATCACGTGTTCTATGGCGCGCTCTACCACTTCTTTGTTATGTTCTTTAACCGGCGCTACCGGACATTCCGACCCCACCGCGCGCTCAGCGTCCGCTCGGAATTCCTGCTCTACGTCCGGCGTCTGGGCCTGATGCCGCTGCGCTCAATCGAACGTCGTCTGGCCACATGGCGGATCCGGCGGGGAGGCTGGCCGTATCACCTCGCTCTTTTACAGCTGGAACATGACAGCTCTTTCCAGATGCATTCGCCGTTCACCACGCAGACCGGGTTTCTGGAGGCGGTCATCAGAGGCTTTGCCGGGGGCGCGCCCGCCCATCATCACCTGGTTTTCAAGGCCCACCCGCTGGAAGACGGGCGCGCACCGCTGCGCCAGACAATCCGGCGTCTTGCACAGGCGCATGGCCTCAGTGATCGCGTGCATTACGTCGATGGCGGCAAACTTGCCGGGCTGCTGAATGACGCGGTAAGCGCCGTGACCGTTAACTCGACGGCCGGGCAGCAGGCGATCTGGCGCGGTCTGCCGCTGCGCATCTTCGGTCGGGCCGTTTATGACAAGCCGGGGCTGGTGTCGCACCAGCCGGTGGCCGGTTTTTTTGCCGATCCGGACCGTCCTGACCCTGCGGCCTATGCGCTTTTTCGCGATTTTCTGTTGGAAACCAGCCAGATACCGGGCAGCTTTTACGCAGCCGCCGGACGCCGCCAGGTGCTGCGCCTCGCGACCGACAGGCTACTCCAGGCACGTGAATGCCGCGCGGAGCGCACCGGTCCGACCGCGGCGCATCCGCAACAGTTGCGGCTCGTAAGTCACCGTCATGTCTCGTAAACACTGGATTTCGGCAAAGACCACCGCTAGGCTCATGTCAATTATGTCGGGAAAACCGGCAATCTGAGGCAGAATTACAGGTCGAGGAGACCGAGCAGTGGCACCTGAAGCATTCCGGTGGGTCCGTCCCATCGCGGCTATTGCGGTTTTCGCAGTAGTTGCATCATGCGGCCTTCCCAAGGTTGGGCCGAACAAATCCGAAATTTACAGCGGCTCCGTACAGCAGCAGGGCGACGCCTTCGTTGTCGCAGTGAATGACAGGGTCACGCGGGCTACAGCCGTCGTACCCGCGCTGGGGTTTTCTGAAAGCTTCAGAAACGCGGGCGTCGTCGGCTCAGACACCATTCAGGCCGGCGATGTTCTGGGCCTGACGATCTGGGAAAACGTGGATGACGGGTTGCTGGCGGGCGAGACGCAGAACGCCACCCTGCTGGAAACCGTCCAGGTCGACGGCCAGGGATTCATCTTTGTTCCCTATGCCGGCCGCATCAAAGCCTCCGGAAACTCGCCCGAAGCCATCCGCCGCATAATTACAGAGCGGCTGGAAGAACAAACACCAGACCCGCAGGTCGAAGTGCGTCGCATGGCGGGCGACGGCTCAACCGTGTCGCTTATCGGATCAATCGGCGGCCAGGGCGTTTATCCGATTGAACGTCCCACCCGCACGCTTTCGACCATGCTGGCCCGCGCCGGCGGCGTCACCATTGAGCCGGAGATCGCCCAGATCACTGTGCTGCGGGCAGGCCAGCGCGGCCGCATCTGGTTCCAGGATCTCTATTCGCATCCGCAGCTTGATATCGCCCTGCGGGGCGGTGATCGCATCCTCGTCGAAGAAGACACCCGGTCCTTTACCGCCCTTGGCGCGACCGGCACCCAGGCCCGTGTCGCCTTCCGCTCACAGAATATCTCCGCACTGGAGGCAATCGCCCAGGTCGGTGGCCTGATCCCGAGCGCGTCAGATGCAACAGGCATATTCATCCTCCGCAATGAAAGCCCCGAGATTGTCGCCGACGTGCTGGGGCGCAACGACCTGATTGGTGAGCAGCGCATGATCTATGTGATGGATCTGACCGAGCCCAATGGTCTTTTCCGGGCCCGTGATTTCGTGATCCGGGACGGCGACACGCTTTATGTCACCGAAGCGCCCCTCGCCCAGTGGAACAAAGCCGTATCCGGTCTCGTCGGCTCACTCCTCGGGCCCGCCGCCTCCATCGATCAGCTGGCGAACTGACACCGACCATGGGCAGCCTGTCTGACCCCGGGGCCGCCGGTTCTGAAAAGAACCGGCGGCTTTTCGTCTATAACGGCGGGTTTCTCACTGAACAGCGGGTCAGACGGATTCTCACGCTTTCAGGCTTTGACGTGAAACTCGGCGCTCCGGGCGACGGCGATGCCGTTGGCGTCTGGGGCCAAAGTCCGACCGCGCATCGCGGCGAAGCCGTGGCAGACAAACGAGGATCAGCGGTGATCCGCATCGAGGACGCCTTCCTGCGCTCGCTGCATCCCGGGCGCGCAGGAGAACCTACCGCCGGCCTCGTGATCGACGAAAAGGGCGCACATTTTGACGCTTCGGTGGTGTCGGATCTTGAGGAACTGCTCGCCACCCATCCGCTGGACGACACAGCGCTTCTGAACCGCGCCCGGGCCGCAATCGCCCGCATGGCTGAAACACATCTGTCAAAGTTCGCAGCGACCGACCCTGCCCTGCCCCTGCCGTCACCCGGCTATGTGCTGGTCATCGATCAGACCCGGGGCGATGCCTCGGTAACCGCCTGCGGTGCGGACCGGAACCGGTTTCTGGAGATGCTGTTCATGGCGCGCGAAGAGCATCCGGGTGCACCAGTTGTCATCAAATCCCACCCCGAAACCGCCCAGGGATTCAGGCCAGGGTATTTTGAAGAAGCAGACGCGGACGACACCGTGCGGTTTCTGACCGATCCGGTCAGCCCGCAACTCCTTTTTGAAGGGGCTCTGGGGGTCTACACTGTTTCTTCACAGCTGGGCTTCGAAGCGATTTTCGCAGGCCATAAGCCACGCGTTTTTGGCCAGCCTTTCTATGCGGGCTGGGGTCTCACTGCGGATGAGTTTCCGGTGCAGCGACGGCAGCGCCGCCTGACCCGCGCGCAGCTTTTTGCCGGTGCGATGATGCTTTACCCGAAATGGTACAGCCCCTTCACCGACACGCTCTGCCCGTTTGAGGACGCGCTGGAAAACCTAGCAGCACAAGCACGCACCTGGCGCGAAGACCGGCATGGCTGGGTCGCCTCGGCCATGCGCGGCTGGAAACGTGACAGCCTGCAAAAGATGTTCGGACGCCATCAGCCGGTGGTGTTCGAAGACGACCCCGGCAAGGCGCGCGCCACCGGTCGGCCGTGGATGGTCTGGGCCAGCAAGGCCGCAGTTGGACACGGAGATGCTATGCGCACTGAGGACGGCTTTCTGCGGTCGCGTGGTCTCGGGGCGGATCTGATACCACCTTTGTCGCTGATCGTGGACGGGCCGGGAATTTACTATGACCCCTCTGAGCCGTCCCGGCTGGAAGCGCTGATCACAGAACGTGCAGACCTGCGTCCCGACCAGGAGGCCCGCGCACGCGCACTGATCCGGAGCCTGAAACAGCACGGGCTCAGCAAATACACGACCGGCGGGCCGCCGCCCCCGCTGCCGGACGGACACCGGGTGCTGGTCGTGGGCCAGGTCCCGGATGATGCATCGGTGACCGCAGGCACGACAGATATCCGCACCAACGAAGCGCTGCTCCGCCGGGCGCGCGCCGAACGGCCTGATGCCATGCTGATCTATAAACCTCACCCTGATGCAGACGCCGGCCTGCGGCCCGGGGGTACGATACCAGAGGGTCTTGCCGATCTCGTGGTCAGCAATGTGGATCCGGCGGCATTGCTGAATGAGGTACAGGAAGTCTGGACGATGACCTCGCTTCTGGGGTTCGAGGCGCTCTTGCGAAGCCTGCCGGTCACGACATGCGGCGTGCCCTTTTATGCAGGATGGGGGCTCACGTCGGATCTCGGCGATGTGCCACCTAGGCGCCGGGCGACGCCTTCCCTTGAAGGTCTCGTGCACGCCGCACTCATCGATTATCCGCGCTACATGGACCCGGTGACGGGCCTGCCCTGCCCCGTCGAGGTTGCGGTCGCGCGTCTTGCCTCAGCCAGGCTGCCACGACCGGGTCTGAAAAATCGCCTTCTGGCAAAACTGCAGGGGCTTTTCGCAGGCCAGGCCCACCGCTGGCGCTGATAAGATCCCGATCAGAGCCCGGGCCTGCGCCATATGGTCATTACATCAGCGCCTGCGGGACGTGTCCCGGCAAGTTCGAAGCGTGACGCCTGACTGAGCCGGTCCAGACCCAGCGCGCCGACCGACGGCAACCCTTCGGCACCGATGCCAAGACCTGCGGTAAAACTGATCAGTTCATCGACGAGATCTGCCTCAATGAGTGAAGCGGCGAGCGCGCTGCCGCCCTCGCAAAAGATCCGGCTGATCCCGTACCCGGCGAGCTGTCGCAGCACATCCGCAGGGTCAAGCTGCCCACCCGCGGCCTCGCAGGGCAGCAAAACAGCGCCAAGCTCTTCCCAGGTCTGTCTCAGTGCCCGGTCGGCGTCATGTCCGTGACAAAGAAGTACAGGCACCTCGCGCGCGGTGCGCGCGAGCGTGCTCATCAGCGGCAGATCAAGCCGGCGACTGATGACAACGCGGGCAGGCTGTTGAGAGATCCCGAGGTCTCGCACCGTCAGTGCCGGGTCATCCTTGCGCGCCGTGCCACCGCCGACCATGACCGCATCGTGGCACGCGCGCTGCGCATGAACCATGCGCCTGGCCTCAGGGCCGGTGATCCATTTACTTTCGCCGGTGGCGGTCGCGATGCGGCCATCAAGACTGGCCGCAAGCTTGAGCGTCAGGAACGGACGGTCGAGTTCCGTTTTTGCAAAGAAACCGGCATTCGCAAGACGGGCCTCGTGCTCCAGCAGCCCGGTCTCAACGGTAATGCCGGCATCGCGCAGCATTTGCAGCCCCTGTCCCGCCACACGCGCGTCAGGATCGCCCGTGGCCACGAAAACCCGCGCAACACCTGCCGTGATAAGCGCCTCCGCACAGGGCGGTGTCTGACCGTGATGCGCGCAGGGCTCGAGCGTGACATAAACATCTGCACCGCGGGCCGCCCCGGCCGCCTGTCGCAGGGCTTCGGTTTCGGCATGAGGCCGCCCACCCGGCTGTGTCCAGCCCCGGCCGACAATGCGGCCCTCGTGCACGATCACGCAGCCAACTGCCGGGTTCGGCGAGACACGGCCAAGCCCCCGCCGGCCCAGTGAAAGCGCCAGCGCCATAAAGCGCCGGGGGTCGCTCACTCTTCGGGCGGCACGTCCGGCCGCAGCTCGCTCACAAATTTATCAAAGTCATCAGCAGCCTGGAAGTTCTTGTAAACACTCGCAAACCGCACGTAGGCTACGGTATCGATCCGGGCCAGCGCCTCCATCACGATCTCACCGATCTGTTTGGAATTGATGTCGGTCTCGCCCATGCTCTCAAGACGCCGCACAATACCTGAGATCATCTGATCAATGCGCTCAGGATCAATAGGGCGTTTCTGCATCGAAATGCGGATGGAACGCTCGAGCTTGTCGCGGTCGAAATCCTCACGCTTGCCGTTGGATTTAATAACCACCAGGTCCCGCAACTGCACCCGTTCGTAGGTTGTGAACCGCCCTCCGCAGGCCGGACAAAAGCGCCGGCGCCGGATGGACACATGGTCTTCAGCGGGACGGCTGTCTTTTACCTGGGTATCGATGTTTCCGCAAAACGGGCAGCGCATGGGCCGTCCCCCTTCTTCAAGTCTCTGCCTCAGTTGTGGGATCACCGCCCCACTTGTGGATACTTATAGGATACGACCTGGGTTTTGGGTAGTACTGAATTGCACCCCCTCAGTATAGTGGGATGGTGTGGCGTTTATGCGCTTAGGAACTGAGCGGCAACTTCGCGGCCGTGCGGGCGGGTCCGGTGCTCAAACAGATAGATCCCCTGCCATGTTCCGAGCACCGGCCGTCCACCGGTGACCGGAATGGTCAGGCTGACCGGCATCATCGCGGCCTTGAGATGGGCCGGCATATCGTCGGGCCCTTCGGCGGTATGTCTCAGATACTGCATGGACGGATCATCGGCAGACGGCACAAGACGGTCGAAGAACGCGCGCAGATCGCGCTGCACATCCCTGTCGGCATTTTCCTGGATTATCAGCGAGGCCGAAGTATGCCTGACCATCAGCACAACAGCCCCGTCACCCTGACCGTTCAGCCAGTGCCTGACATCACCGGTGAACTCATAAAGCCCCGGGCCGTCCGTCTGAATGTCGAAAATGTGCATCAGATCTCCTGAATGCGAACTCAGAAACGGTCGAGGAACTCATCGACCGGCAGATCGCAGAAGTTCAGCGCGTGACTTACCGCCAGATTATCGCCGACCCGGCGCACCGAAAGCGAATAGGACTGCGGGGATCGTGCAAGCTCTTCATCCGGCTCCAGCGTGAACACCACGCTCTTGGCACCTTTTACCCGTTTCGACGGGCCCCGGGCCTCAAGTATATAGAGCCGTTTGCGTGTCGTATCCCGCCCGATCGCGCGGGTATAATCCGCCGCTGCACACCATATCCCCCGCGGGCCCGCGCCCCGGTCTTCAATCACTTCAAAGGTGTCATTTGTAAGCGGTATGACCGGCAGCCAGTTGATCGCCCGGTATGTCTTCGCCGCAACCGGAACCGCAAAGGCAAGCGCTGCCGCTGTCAGAACAATTACCCGCATCTTTTTGTCTCCGTTGAAACCGCTTTATCCGGAGAAATATACGATACGGACCGGTTTTGGGGAAATCA
>NZ_JAHEHZ010000236.1 GCF_024639605.1 Roseobacter sp.
CTCGGTCTTGCGATCTGCCGCGAAATCCTGACACGCCTCGGGGGGCGCATCACCTATCGCGACGGCACCGGCGGAACCGCTTTCCGGGTCGTGCTGCCGCAATCGCTGGCCATGGCTGCACAGTAAGATATGCCGGAAATTACCAGATGCGCGCCGGGTTAAAGGCTATGGTAACCATTCTGTCCTAATCCTGAGCAGGACATGCCAGCGCGGAGGCGGCGCGCAGGCAGGATTGCACAAGGGCAGAAGATGTCAGTTTTGCAGCGCAAAGCGCAGGCAGGAAAACAGGAACATCAGGCGCGGGCTATGACCGTGGCCAAAGCCATGCGTGTAAGTCTCGCAAAGCTTGCCAATGATCTCTTTGATATGCCGCTGGTGGTCATCGGGTTCACGCGCGAACGCATCCCGGGCGATGAGATACCCGGCGTCGTGCCTGACAATGCTCTGCTTGTTCTGCTTGACGGCCCGCCCGGCCAGACCGCCGGTGCCTGCATTGGTCCGGAGCTTGTGCGCGCGCTGGTACAGCAGCAGACCACCGGGCGCGTCACAGCACCCGTCGTATCCGACAAGGTGCCGACACCGACGGACGCCGCCCTGTGTGCCCCGATGCTTGAGGCGCTGTTTCAGCGTACGCATGCGATCCTTGAGATCCCCGCAGACCGGGCACTGCTGCTGCCTTACCGCTTTGGCGCGCATGCCGGAAATGCGCGCCTCTTTGATCTGGCTCTCGGCGCGCGCGAATTTGAAGTTTTGCGCCTGACCGTGGATATCGCCGGCGGCGTGGCCCAGTCGGTGGTTACGATCTGTCTGCCGGTGCCGGATAAGGCGTCAGAGCCGCTGGATGACACTGATGGACCTGTCTCTGCGCCGCAGCCCCCTGCGACGCTCGAAAAGGCTGTGATGCGCCTCACTGCCGACCTGACAGCTGTGCTCTGCCGGCGCAAAGTGCCGCTGTCGGTAATCAGTTCACTGGCGGTGGGCGATGTCATCAGCATTCCGTCTGAGGCCTTTGATGAGGTGCAGGTCTGCACACTTGCCGGCGATGTGCTGGCCGCGGGTGCGATGGGCCAACTGGACGGCTACCGCGCCCTGCAACTGCATCCCGCCCGCGATGAGACCGACCAGCCGCAGCGCCGGTCTTCTGACCGCGAACAACTCGATCTGCCGGATGTTCAGCATGTCAGGCGTCGGGATACGGGCGGACTGCCGGCAATGGCGGCGCCTGATATCGGTGAGGTGGATCTGCCGGACCTTCCCGACCTTCCGGATCTGCCTGAAATGCCCGGATCAGGAGAGGCTGCAGGTGCGCTCCCCGATCTGCCGGACCTCCCGGACCTGCCGGACTTTGCCGGACCGGAAGAGGGGGAAGCGTTGCCTGATCTTCCCGACCTTCCGGATTTGCCGGAGCCCGGTGAGTTGCCCGACCTTCCGGATCTGCCAGACCTGCCGGATCTCAAGGCGGGCTGAGCGAACCGCGTCTGCACAGGGCGCGGGCGGATGAAAGCGTCCCTGGGAGTCCGGCTCAGTTTCCGGACTGTTCTGCGATCATCTCGAGGGTCTGGCGCATGTTCGTCAGATCGTATCCGCCGCTGCGTGCGGCTTCGATAATGTCATCCGCTGTCATCCCGCCGGCGGATCCGAGTGCCCAGGCAATCGTCGAGCGGGTGCCCGAAGCGCAATATGCCAGCACCGGGCCCTCTGCACTGTCAATCAGCGCCGTGTTGCGGGCAATGACATCGGGGGTCATGGTCTGATGGGTCAGGGGCTGGACCGCGAAGCCAAGCCCCTCAGCCTCGGCCGCATCCCGGATGTCATCACAACGGTACCCCGGAGGAACTTCTTCATCCGGCCGGTTGCACAGAATCATCGCGACACCTGCAGCTTTGATCGCGGGGATATCCTCCGCAGTGATTTGCGGAGCGGCGAAAAAGCGGGGGGTGATCTGGCGCATATCCATAGCGCAGGATTAAGCGAGCCCCGTCCGGCTGTCCAGTCGTCTGCGCAATCCGGGCGCGGTCCACATACCGGCAAGCATGGCGGCAAGAAAGACGAGACCGCCGGTGCCGCCGTAACTCAGCGAGGCAATCGCGGGCCCCGGGCACAGCCCGACGAGCCCCCAGCCGATGCCGAACATCACGCTGCCGGTGATCAGCGCGCGGTCGATTTCCGGGGGCGGGGAGGGCGGATAACTTCCCCCTGCCAAAGGGGTGCGCCCGCGCGTCAGACGCCAGGCCACCGCCATCGGTATGATCGCACCTCCCATCACAAACATCAGGGTCGGGTCCCAGGCGCCCGCAACATCCAGAAAGCCCTGCACCTTGCCGGTTTCGGTCATGCCGGAAAGCCACAGACCGGCCCCGAAAAGCCCGCCGGAAATCACTGCGATCAGAATGCGCATCACAGCCCCCCGGCAAAGAGGCGCAGCAGGGCGACGGTCACGACGCCCGCACCGATATAGCAGAGCGTTGCCACAATACCGCGCAGACTGAGACGCGAGATGCCGCAGACACCGTGGCCCGACGTGCAGCCGTTTCCGATCCGCGTGCCGGCACCCACAAGAAGACCGGCCAGAACAACGAGCCCGAGGTTCCCTGTCAGCCCGGTCGAAACCGGTGCCGCACTCAGCATCTGCAGCAGGGCCGGCACGCCGGTCAGTGCTGCGATAAAGCATATCCCCTCGAGGCGCCGCGACCCGGCCGATCCGTCCACCAGGCCGCCGATCAGCCCGCTTGCACCCATAATCCTGCCATTGCCCAGCAAAAAAAATGCCGCGGCCAGCCCGATCAGCAGTCCGCCGGCGAGACCTGTTGCCCAGTCCGTCATCGCAGTATCCTCAGAGTTTGTTTACCGGCAGCTTGAGCATCACGTCGCCCTGGGCATCCGGTTCCGGCATCTGACCGGCCCGCATATTAACCTGCAGCGAGGGCAGGATCAGTTTCGGCATGCCAAGCGTCGCATCCCGGGCCTCGCGCATTTCGACAAAGCTGTCTTCGTCGCGGCCCGCACCGATATGCACGTTTGCCGCTTTCTGAGCGCCGACAGTCGTCTCCCAGGCAAATTCATCGCGGCCGGGAGCTTTGTAGTCGTGCCCGACGAAAATCCGGGTGTCGTCCGGCAGCGACAGGATTTTCTGGATGGATGCATAAAGATTATGCGCGGATCCCCCCGGAAAATCGCAACGAGCGGTGCCGAAATCGGGCATGAACAGCGTATCGCCCACAAACGCCGCATCTCCGATGACATAGGTCATGCAGGCAGGCGTATGGCCGGGGGTGTGCAGCACATCCACGCGCATCTGGCCGATGTGAAACGAGGCACCTTCCTCAAAAAGAGCGTCGAACTGGCTGCCGTCACGCTGAAAGTCAGTGCCTTCGTTAAAGACCTTGCCGAAAGTATCCTGAACGGTGGTGATCTGTGCGCCGATCCCGATTTTGCCACCCAGCCGTTCCTGCAGATAAGGGGCGGCGGAGAGGTGATCCGCATGAACGTGTGTTTCCAGAATCCACTGAACCTGCAGGTCGTTTTCGGTCACCCATTTAACGATCGCATCAGCTGAGGCGGTGTCGGTGCGACCGGAGGCGTGATCGAAATCCAG
>NZ_JAHEHZ010000112.1:0-5779 GCF_024639605.1 Roseobacter sp.
TCAGGTTGAACGAGACTGTCCGCCGTGAGCACCGAAATCAGATGAAAGGGCAGACCCGTCTCTGACAACCGCGCAGCATCCCGCAGCGACACCGCGCGGCTGCCGCGCCCGCCACGGGTCCTGCGATATGTGTCATGCAGATCTTCCGGGCCATCGATACTGACGCAGGTACGAACGTTGCGTTCACGCAACAGCCTGATCCAGCGGTCAGTCATACCGATAGCATTCGTCCGGAAGGCGTGGGCGACGCGACGCCCGCCGGAGTCATTATCGATCCGCTCGAAAGCTTCTTTGTACCAGTCGGGCGGAAGCGTCATCGGCTCGCCACCATGCAAGACGACAGAAAGCGCTTCGTCAGCGAGAGGGCTTGCGGCAATGTTGCGGCAGAGTGCGTCAGGAACGTCGCCGGACATGCGCTGCCGGTCCTCGCGGTGCGGCAGGTACAGTCCAGATTGCAGAACGGCGTCGCCTGCAGCACCAGCAACCGGACAGGGCCGGCGCTCCTGCCCCTCACCCGTTGCGCCTGTTGCTGAACCTGTTGTTCCAGTCGCCCCCGGTAAAATCACTGCGCCCGGCGGTGTGGTTTTTCAGCGTCCGGCGTCTTATCCCGCAAGCATCACCCAGCAGGTCAGGCCGTGCCTCGCGCGCACGGCGCTGTTCCTGAACCATGGGCGGAAAGTTTGTTTGCGGTGACGTAGTGACAGGTGCAACCGATGCCAGAAACGCGGTCGGCAGTACGGGAAATCGTCGAACAATTTGCCTCCGAAACCGAAATATTCTTGCGGAATTTACACAAATCCCGAGGATTTCAATCCAGGGGTGTATTTCACACATGTCTGAAGCCCGTGGGTGATGGCATTTCGCCTCTTCGACCGGGCCTGGCCAGCCAGTTGTCCTTCGAATTCTGATCACGCAGCAGCCTATTTCCTGCCCTGTGCTTGAATGTCGCAAAAGCCACGCGGCAATACGCCTTCAGGTCGGATGAAGGACCGGGCAGCATATGGTGCAGGGACCGGCTCACCCGTCACCAAAACGCCGGACCGGTCGGAATTGCCTTTAGCTCACTGTAAAGAAGAACAGGCCACTTTGCCCTTTGCTCATACATCATGCACCGTTTCCTGCTCTGAGCGCCCTCATGGCTGGGTTCTTTTTGCTGTCGGACTAAGTCAGACTTCATCAGCACAGAGTAAATGTCAGGAACCGGCAGGATGAACATCAAAGGACAGTTTGCACAGATAACGGGCGCTGATCCTGACGACGTTGATGCACCAGAAGCCCGCAACGGCGTCATTCACGTCATATCGCTGACTCTGACCAAAACCGCTGATGCGCTGATAGATCCCAAGCTGGTCCTGTCGTGGCTCTTAACGGCGCTTGGCGCGCCGGGCGCGATGATCGGGCTGCTGGTGCCGATCCGCGAAGCCGGTGCCCTCCTGCCGCAACTGGCCCTTGCCCGGTTTGTCGAGGCAAGTTCTCAACGCAAGCGTTTGTGGAGTGCCGGCAGCGCGGCCCAGGGTGTGGCATCCCTCGGCATCGCCGTATCCGCGCTGTTATTCACCGGTGTTCTGGCAGGCAGTCTGATCATAGGCTTTCTGGCGCTCCTCTCTGTCGCGCGGTCTGCCTCCTCGGTCAGCTATAAGGACGCACTTGCCCGGACGATAAAAAAGCGCCGGCGGGGTGCGATCACCGGCCTCGCCTCTTCCGTTGCCGCCACAAGCGTCTTTGGTGTCGGGCTGCTGATGGCCGCCGGACTCTTTTCCGTCTCAGTGGCTCCGCTGGCCATCATGATCGCGGTGGCGGGGATGGCTTTCCTGCTGGCGTCCGGTGTCTTTTTGCTGCTGAACGAGCCAGAAAAGACCCCGGAAGGAGATGGTGACGCAGGCGGTCTGGCCGCACTGATCGATCCGATCCTCAGCGACGGACAGCTGCGCCTTTTTGTAGCCTCAAGAGCGGCACTTGCAGTCACCGCGCTGGCGCCACCGTTCATCGTAATGCTGTCAGCAAGCTCAGGCCGCACCGCGCTGGATGAACTCGGGCCACTTGTGATGGCCTCTACGGCGGCATCGGTTTTGTCATCCTATCTCTGGGGGCGACTTTCGGATCGTTCCAGCCGGCAGACGCTGATGGCTGCCGGTGCTCTTGGGGGCGTTGTTTTTGCTGTCATCGGAACAACCGGGCTGGGGTTTGGCGGGTTCCCTGACGTGCTCTGGGCAGCCGTTGCGATTTTCGCAGCGCAGATTGCCTATGAAGGAGTGCGGTCCGGGCGCAAACTGCACCTGACCGATATGACTGAAGACCAGTTTCGCGCCAGATACACTGCGCTTTCCAACACGCTGATCGGACTGGCGCTTCTGGCGGGAGGGTTGTTCGGGGTTGCCTCCGAAGCTTTCGGGCCGTCACCGGTTCTGCTGGCATTTGCCGCCATTGCAATACTTGGCTCAGTCCTCGCAAGCGGGCTTGACGAGGTCCAGCAGGAGTGAGTTCCGGCACAGATGGACCGGAAACTCAGGTACAAAGCCGGTCATCCGTTTCGATCGTGAAGTCAGACGCTGGTCATTGGTCTGGCACCGGGCGGCTTCCCGCCCCTCGTCAGATGGCGCGGCATCATCGTGTGCGCAATGCGGCGGGCGTTCAGGCGCCCAGCACACAAGATGGCGCGGATTTCAGAGCCCCAGCAGGACCCGCGCAGCCCTGGCAAGAACCACAGGGTTCCGGTCACTGCGGACAACCGGCGGCGGCGGCATAACGCTGTTGTTCAGGCTGGCGACTGCCGATTTTGCGGAGCGAACGGAATACTCAACGGTAAACACGCAGTCGGCATCCTGCTCACAATACTGGCCCATAACAGCATAATTTATCGACCCGGGTGGCCGGATTTCCGGTCTGTCACCGGGCTTCCGGGGCATAAACTGGCTGGTAATAAGGGGCATCATGCAGGGCCTGACCCTGCACCCCCTGAACCAGGCCTGCTGCTCCGGGTTCAGGCGCAGGTGCCCGGCCATTTCGCTGATGATCTCGTCGCCGGTTGCGTCCCACATTCGTTTCTTAACAAAATCGCCTTGCCGGTCACCCCGCAGCCCATACCCCCAGAAGGTATATGTCCCTTCTTTTTGTTCCCGGAAGTGCGGCTGATGAAACATGACAACAGAGAGAGTCCATCCGGACCCCGCGAAGGTAACCAGCCCGCCGGTGCCGGTCCGGTTGTTCGTAAAGTCCTCCATGAACTCGAAAAATGCGGGCCCGTCGAGTGTGACGGTGAAAGAACTCCAGGCCGTTTTGATGCGATCTCCGCAAAATTTTTCAGGTTTCCCGAAGCCTTCGTGTTTTCCCGCCAGCCTGCGCCAGAGCTGCCAGGCGTCACCTGCATCATACGTCAGCACCGGCGCTGTGTCGTTAGACCCGGTGGTTGATCCGGCGGTCATAGACCCCAGCGTCATGTAAACGCGGTCCGATTTACGCACCGCGATGCGGTCGCCGTCACCGGTGACAATTTCACAGACATGGCGCTCTGAACGGTGACCGGCGATCTCCAGGTCAGTCACGTCGGTATCTGTCGCAATTTTCACATCATGCTCGCGCAGCCAGTTCACCAACGGCACGATGATGGAATCGTACTGATTAAACCGGGTGCGCAAAATTCCCGCGATCCGCGTAAACTCCGGAAAAAGGTGGATGAAGCGGCGCAGGTAGCGGCGCATTTCAACCACTGAGTGCCACGGCTGAAACGCAAACATCGTCGACCACATTACCCAGAAATTGCTGCCAAAAAACCGCGGCTGAAACCAGCCTTCGATCGTGATATCTTTCAGAGACGGTTCAGGATGCAGCATTAATCGTTTGACATCAAAGATGTCACGGACGCGCAGATTAAGTCTGAAACGGTCCGGCGCAGGTTTGCCGTCGCGCACAAGACGGCAGTCTGATGATCCGGGCACCATCCGGTTGAAGGCCATGATATCTTCAGTGATGCTGACGCCCGGGTCGTCCGGCGAGGGGATTGCGTCCAGCAGATCGAAAGTGCAGACAAAATTCTGCTCAAACATCCGCCCCCCCCTGCTCAGGTATCCGTCTTCTGCATTTCCGGAACCGTCCAGCGCGCCGCCGGTTACAGAAAGCTTCTCGAAAATATGGATATTCTGACCCCTGACCCCGGCATCACGAACAAGAAATACGGCAGCCGACAACCCGGCAATGCCGGCACCGATAATGTAGTGCTGAGCCCCGGACATCTTGTCCGTCATATGCCTCACCTCCGGACTGATGCCTGATCCTGCACGCAGCCTGCCTTACGTTTGCAAACAGATGTACAGGCTCTCTGAACCCTGGACCGACAGGTCACGGCCCCGGGCCCTGTTCAGCACGATTTTCGCAGAAAGTTAGCCGGGGGCGCTTGACCGAAATCAAAGCAGGAAGAGCGAGCGGGCCTACCATCCGCGAATGATACTGAAAAAGGAGAAAACGGATATGAGGCGTTGTATTCATGCGGCACTGTTAAGCGCACCGCTGGTTCTGGCTGGCTGCGAAGACGACGGAAAATACCCGGTGTCCGGAGAAGACTGCAGTGCCGAAGATCCTGTGCTGACCCTTGATGCATCCGATTGCATGCCTGTGCCAGCGAGTGGTGGCGGCTTCTGACCGGCTTGCCCGTGTCCGGAAATGGCCCACCGGAGCGACCCGGCGGAGACGGCGTGACAGCAGCAGATGACCGCGCCGCGATCCGCTCAGCGCAGCACAAGTACCGGTATTTTCGAGACCGCGAGAACCTCGGCGGTCTGGCTGCCCAGCATCATTTTACTAAGCCCGCGCCGCCCGTGAGAGGCCATCACGATCAGTTCGCATTCCTCTAATTCAGCGGTTTCAACAATACCTTCTGCGGGAAGGCGGTCGTGCACATGTCGTGTATTGCATTGCACATCATGTGCTGCAGCAACCTTCTTTGCCGCGTCGAGAATTTTCTCCGCTGCGTCTTTGGCGGAGGCTTCGAATTTCTCCACCGCGCTGATGTTTCCGTATTCGACATCACTTGCGATCACGAACGCGGACCAGCTCTCGGTGACGGTAACAAATGTTACTTCGGCCCCGACCGATTTTGCCAGCAATACGCCGTGTTCTACGGCCTTAGCAGCCATGTCTGACCCGTCTGTTGCGACCATAATTCTTTTGTACATTTCGCCCCCGGTTTTCTGTTGCCTCAGACCGCACTGCCCGGAAACCAGATCAGGAAATCCGGTGCGGCCCGAAAAGTGCGAACGGTTGATGCCGGACGCCGGCGTCACCGCTGAGGTTTGCTGTTTAGCGCAAGCAGCCCGTTCACAGATTGATTCCGATCAAATCTGATACGGAAGTTTCCGATAAAACCGCGTGCATAGTCAGGAGGTCTCATATGGAAGATCTGGTCGAAACGGGACGAAAATTCGTTCAGGCGATGCGGGATCGACAGGGTATTACAAACGTCGACGACATGTATGCGGAGACAGCGGAGTCGATAGAAGCAGTTGTGCCTCCTAAACGTTATGTCCGGGTTTCCAGCAGTCGCGAAGCGATAAAAGCAAAGCGGGAGGACTGGCTGGCAGAGCACGAAATCCACAGGCTGGATGCAGATGGTCCCTATGTTCATCCCCCGAACCGGTTCGCCGTGCGCTTTGATGTCGATGCGACTCAGAAAGCGACAGGCCGGCGGATGAACCTGCGAGAGATTGCAGTTTATTCAGTTGAGGATGGCAGAATTGTCCGCGAGGAGTTTTTCATGGCGCCGAAATAGGCTGCTCCTGCGCCCACG
>NZ_JAHEHZ010000112.1:5789-11567 GCF_024639605.1 Roseobacter sp.
TGGTATCCGCGCCGCCTGCCTCTGAGACACTGTGCGTTCGCGCTGTTTGTCTACCGCAAAGCGCCTCAGTGTGACGCATTGCACCGCGCAGGCTGCACATGCAGACTGTGAGACGGAAAACTCAGATACCGGAAGACGACGCGGAGCGGACAATGCTTCCCGAAGCGCAGGTGGCCCATGCAAGTGAAAAACGACCCGGAGGCCGCGGAACGAAAGACACTCTTTCATCGCGTGGTTGTAGATCTGGCGCTGCAGATGCGCTGGTCCTTTTTGCCGCCCCTGATGGTGTACTTCGCGGCGGGCGTTTCCGGCCTCACATCGGTCGTGGGTGCATTTTTCCTCAAAGAATATCTCGACCTGTCGGCGACCTTCATCGCGGGTCTTGGCTTCTGGGCCGGGCTGCCCTGGATCCTCAAAGTACCGATGGGTCATGTGGTCGACCTGTTCTGGCGCCGCAAAGCGCTGCTGATCCTGCTGGGCGCCGGGCTGATCGCGGCGTCGCTGCTCATCATGTTCGGGCTGGTGTCACAACCGGACCGCATGGATGCGGTTTTCCCGCTTGAGACATGGTTTATAGTTGCCCTGCTGCTCGCCCCGTCGGGCTATGCCGTTCAGGATATCGTCGCGGATGCCATGACGGTCGAGGCTGTGCCGCACACTGACGATGCCGGCAGGCCTTATGATGAACAGGAACAGCGCGCGATGCATACGACAATGCAGACACTTGGCCGCATCGCTATTATCTCGGGCTTCGTCTCCGTTGCAGCGGTCAATATCTGGATCTTTTCAGATACTGAAAGTCTGTCGCGCGATGCACGTCTCGCGCTTTATGCGCGGGTCTATCTGATTGCCCTCGCGATCCCGGTCATTTCGGTTTCGGGGATGGTGCTGCACACGCTGGTACAGCGCAGGCGGGCGGCACGGGGATTGCCGCAGGCAAAACCGGAAGTCGCAACGGAGGTGAACTGGCAGATCCTCGGCGGCGGGATCGCGTTTGTCGTGCTGAGCCTCGTTCTCGGCACCTCTGATTTCGCCTTTGCGCAGGAGGCGATTTTTGTCACATCCTTTTCGATCATCCTCTACCTGATCCGGCACCTGATCAAAGAACTCAGACCAGAGGCCGCGCGTGTCCTGATTGGTACGGCCACGATCATTTTCGTGTTCCGCGCAGTACCATTGCCGGGGCCGGGCCTGACCTGGTTCGAAATCGACGATCTGGGCTTTGACGAACAGTTCCTGTCAATCCTGTCGCTGATCACTTCGGTGCTCGCGCTTGTCGGACTGCTGGTTCTGAGACCGCTGATGGCGAACCGGTCAATTGCCTACATCGTCGTGCTGCTGACGCTTGCGGCCGGTGTTTTGTCGTTGCCGAACATCGGGCTTTACTACGGCGTCCAGGAATGGACTGCGGCACGCACCGGCGGTGTGGTGGACGCGAAATTCATTGCGATCCTCGATACCGCCATCGAGTCTCCGCTCGGGCAGATTGCGATGGTGCCGATGCTGGCCTGGATCGCGCGCAATGCGCCACCTGATCTGAAAGCCACCTTCTTTGCGGTGATGGCATCTTTCACCAATATGGCGTTGTCCGCGTCCAGCCTTGGCACAAAATACCTCAACAAGGTCTTTGTGGTAACGCGAGCGTCTGTCGATCCTGTTACGGGTGAACAGATATCGGTCGCTGACTATTCGCAACTGGGGCAGCTTCTGATCGTCGTCGGCGTGATCACCGTGGCGGTGCCGCTGCTTGTGGTGCTGGCGGTGCAGTCGTCGGCATGGCGCACCACCGAATAAGCCCCGTGCGCTAGTCGTCAGCTATGGCGTCCAGAAGACGGTGCAGTTTTCCCACGGGAACACCTATGTTGGCGCCGCCGAACTCGGGCAGAATGGCGGTGTTTATGGCTACGACATGGCCATTGCTGCCGAGTGCAGGTCCACCACTGCCCCCGATTGTGGTTTGCGCATCATATATCACGGCCATCGGCGTGATCTGAGCGATGATGCCACGGCTGGCAAGCGGTGCGATTTTACCTTCTTCGGACAGGCGGGCCGCAATTGTCCAGAAATCTGTTTCGCCGGCATCCTCCAGTTCGGTCAGAAAGGCCTGCCCGGCCTGAGCCAGAAGCGCACGCAGTCCGGTCGGAAACCCCATGACGATCACCTCGTCACCAATTTCCAGCGGGCTTTCCGACAGGGTCAGACCGCGGCCCTCGCTGGCCTTCCCCGGTACGGACAAAAGCGCCAGATCGGCCGTATCGGCGGCGGCAAGAAAAGTCGCATCAACCGGATCAGTCAGCCCGGGCAGAAATACCATGAGCCTGAGCATTTCCGGCTCAAGTCCACCTTCCTGAAACGCCCGCATCCGGTCTCCTGATGTCCATGGCAGTGCGACGTGCCGGTTGGTCACGAGATGCCCGCTGCCGGCGAGCAGAAAGCCTGTGCCGGTGAACTGGAATTCCAGCGGATCACCATTGCCCTCCACATCAACAAGTGGTTTGCCGAATGGCGTCTGCAACGGCACGCCCTGTGCGCTCAGGACATGACGCAGCAGCCTGCCGCTTCCGGTATCACGCAGACCGTAGGCACCCTGCAGAAATGCCACCGACGCTGTCGTTTCACGGATGACGCGCGCAGAGGCATCGAGGCGGCGCTCGAGGCGGGTCAGCCGGTCGGCATTACCGGCCAGCTGGAGATCAAGCTGTTCACGCAGCATCGCAAGCTCTTCGACGCTCAGCGCCTCCCGCCGCGTTTCAGCAAGGGCAATCGTGATTGCTTCAAGCCGCAGAGCCTCGGCCTCGATGGCTTGCCGGATCAGACGGTCGGTGCGCCATTGCAGAGCCATAAACGTTGTGAGCACAATCAGAACAGCGATGACCGTCAGCCGAAACAGCAAAGATGTTTCCAGCAAAAGCCGCCGCCCCGCTTCGAACAACGCATTCGTCAGGCGCGGTCCGAACGGCCGGCGGCTGGAGCGGGCGTAGGCCATTGTGTCGCTGAGGATTTCTTCGACAGGCCAGCGCGTCGGAAAGGAATTGCGACACAGCCGGTAGCGGGACATCGGCCCATCCTCTCCGAATTCGATCATGTCGCCGTGGATCAGATCAGCGGAGCCGACCTGGCGGCCGTTTACCCAGATGACGGCCCCGGGCACTGCTTCGATTTCGTAGGTATCCCCTGACCAGTGCAACAGCGCGCGGTTATCTGTTCCGGGTTGCCCGCCGTCACCGGAAACAACCCGAAGCATGCGGTCGGCACCGACGCTTATGCGTGGATGATCGGACGACAGCCACGCGATCCGGCCGCGTGATGGTCCGGTCAGACTTTCCAGAAAAGCGCGGACCTCGTCTTTTTCCGGGGGTGCCGCCGTTCCGGCGCAGTGCTTAAGATCATCGACCAACCGGTTTCCTGACGTGAGGTTTTCGGGTCTGGGTGGTGTAATAATACGCGCCGGCGCCGCACCGGTCTATAAAATCCTGTGAATGCAACCGGATATCAGCCGCCAGCCAGAGCAGCCCCCAACACCAGCGCGATACAACACAAGCTTCCGGCAATCGGGAATATGATATGCACGGTAAAGATGCCCTGAGGTGCCGGTACGCCTCTGAGCTTGAACCGGACAAGGGCGAGATTGACGATGGTAAAGATTATAAGAAGGACCTCCGACGAGGTTTCGGCAAGCGTGTCGAGGGGCGTAAACAGCGCCAGAACCAGCACCAGTGCAGCGGTTATCACCGTGGCCCTGACGGGTGTCTGAGTACGCGGCGACACAACTCCGAGCCATGCGGGCAATCGGTTTCCCCGCGCCATGCCATAACAGACCCGGGCCGCCATTATGAGAATGATAACAACCCCGTTCATCGTGGCGATGATGGCGATCATAGTGATCGCAAACGACGGCAATCCTGTGAGCCGTTCAAAAAGCAGACTGACCGGCGCAGTCGTGGCAGACATTTCCGCGACGGAGACAGTCTGCATGGCGACGAAAGACACCAGCACATAGAGCACGGTTACAATGAACAACGTGATCCCAATGGCCCATGGCATGATTTTACGGGGGTTTCTGGCCTCTTCGACGAGATTTACCACATCGTCAAATCCGATGAAGGCGAAAAAGGCGATCATACTGGCGGCGAGGACACCGGAAATGGCCGGCAGGTCGCCGATGGGAGGTGCCAGCGATGCAGGCAGTTCGGCAATGCTGCCGGGATCACTGGCCAGACCGAGGCCGATGATGATCAGAAGGCCGCAGACTTCGACCAGCGTCATCGCACCTGCGATGGCTACGGACTGGCGAATACCCCAGGCGGCAATCGTCGCCATCAGGGTGATGATGCCAATGATCAGTATTTCCGCGGGAAGGGCGATGAGTTCGCCGACGTAGCCTGCTGATCCTACGGCGATCGCGGCCGCCGCGATCATCGCTTCGATCAGAACACCAAGGCCAACGGCGACTGTCAGCCATTTGATCCCGAAAGACTTTTCGACATAGACCGCCTCGCCGGCGGCCTGGGGGACGCGCCCCGACAGTTCCGCAAAAGACGCCGCAGTAAAACCCATCACAAAAGCAGACAGAAGGAATGCCGAGGGCGCATAAGGCCCCGCGCGCACGATGGTTTCTCCGACCAGAACATATATCCCGGCTCCGATTGTGACGCCGAGACCGTACAACACCAGACCCGTCAGGCCAATTGATCGCCTCAGCTTACCAGCCTCATTTTCCACAAGCATGCCCCCCCTTTTAAACGCCGCAATAAGAGAGCAAACTAGTCGCGGCTTCTCAGCATTCCGGTAAATCTGCATCCGGCAATCACGTATTCAGCATATCTGAAGCCGGCGCGGACCGCTTTGTGCTATCTCAATCGGGCTATTGCTCCGGGACTGAATTTTGCGCTTTGCACGGTGATCTCACGGCCTGCCCTCGCGACCATCAGGATGATACCGGACCAGCAGCATCTGCAGCCCACAGTCAAAGAGACAGCTTTGCGGGGCGGAGCAAACTTGACATGGTCCCGATCCGGTCCACTCTCTTTTTCCAACTGAGCAATGGCACGCCATCAGGACCAGATCAAAACCATGCAACTTTTTCAATATCTCAGCAGCATCGCATATCATGGCGCCTGTTGCACGGGCCGGGAACGAGCCTTGCTGCGTCACCGCAAAAGCATTCGCGGGCGGTCAGACCCGGGTCGCTGCGTCAGGCTTTCCTGGCGAGATGCGGACCCTTTTGTTACCTGAATTCCGATCAGAAAGAAGATACCCGATGAAGATTATCCTTATCCTGATTTTTCTCATTCCCTGCACTGCTCTTGCAAATGACTGGGATGCCCTTGAGCAGGACGGAGCGATCGCAATCATGCGTCACGCCCTGGCTCCGGGGACGGGGGATCCGTCAGATTTTGACCTGCGGGACTGTTCTACTCAGCGCAATCTTGATGAGCGGGGACGAGCGCAGGCCCGCAGCATTGGTGCCGCATTCCGGGACCGGGGCATTAAGTTCGACCTCGTTTACACCAGTCAGTGGTGCCGCACGCGCGAAACCGCAGAACTGCTGGCGGCCGGGCCTGTCATTGAGGCACCTTCCTTAAACTCGTTTTTCCGGGATCGCGCGAACCGGGACAGGCAGACCGCCGCAACCCGGGAGTTGATCGGCGATACTGATGGCCGGTTAATGCTGGTCACTCACCAGGTGAACATCTCAGGCCTGACAGGTCGCGGTACGCGCTCTGGTGAAGTGCTGATCATTCGCGCGGCAGCAGGATCGGTTGAGGTTCTGGGCAG
>NZ_JAHEHZ010000113.1 GCF_024639605.1 Roseobacter sp.
AGCCGGTGAAGCGGCCGGTGCCGCAGCCGCTGTCGAAGGTGCAGCCGGGGGCAGGTGAGCCCGCCGGATGTTTCACAGGTTTTTCTGGTGTCCTTCGGGGAGTGGGCTTTCTTGTGTCTGCGCAGGCCTTATCTGAACGGAGTGTTCCATGCTGATCCTGACCTGTCCTGTCTGCGGTGTGACAGCCGAAGAGACCGAATTCCATGCCGGTGGCGAGGCGCATCTGAAACGTTTTGGCCCGGGGAGCTCCGAGGAGAACTTTGAGGAATATCTCTTTATGCGTGAAAACCCGAAGGGCGTGCATTTTGAACGCTGGCGGCATGTTTATGGGTGCGGCAAGTGGTTTCATGCCGCGCGTTCCACAACCACGCTTGAGGTCTTCGGTGTCTACCCTGCGCAGACGGTCGAACCTCCTGCCGGACTGAAATCCGCCATTTCCGAAAAACAGCCGGGCTGGTCCTGGAGGGGCTTCTCATGAGTGAACGTCTGGCAACGGGAGGCCGGCTGGTCAACCGCGACACATCCATCTCCTTCAGCTTCAACGGCAGAACGCTGAAAGGCTGCGAGGGCGATACGCTGGCCTCCGCGTTGCTCGCGAACGATCAGATGCTGATCGGCCGCTCGTTCAAGTATCACCGCCCGCGCGGAGTCGTGGCGTCGGGTGCGGAAGAGCCCAACGGTCTGGTAAACATGGGCGAGGGCGCGCGGTTCGAGCCCAACCAGCGGGTGACTACAACCGAGCTTTTCGAGGGGCTTACGGCGCGCAGCCAGAACCACTGGCCGAGCCTCGAGTTCGACGTCGGTGCAATCAACACCAAACTCGCGCGGTTTCTGCCGGCCGGGTTCTACTATAAGATGTTTATCCACCCCCGCCCGCTTTGGAAGCATGTCTATGAGCCCTTTATCCGTCAGTCTGCCGGTCTGGGTCAGGCGCCCAAAGAGGGCGATGCGGACACTTACGAGCATTTCTATGCATTCTGCGATGTGCTGGTGATCGGTGGCGGTGTCGCCGGGTTGCAGGCGGCACATGCAGCGGCAAAAAGCGGTGCCCGTGTTATCCTCATGGAACAGACCGCCGTCTGGGGCGGACGGGCTGTGGTCGATGGCGGCACGGTGGACGGCGCGCCTGTGGACAACTTCGTGGAACAAATCGTTTCCGAACTGGAAACAATGCCGGGTGTGACGATGCGCACGCGGATGACCGGAGCCGGTGTTTATGACCATGGTTATGCGCTGGGATACGAGCAACTGCGTGATAACGCGCCGGAAAAAGAGGGGCCGCGGCACAGGCTGTGGCGGATCAGAGCGACCCGGATCATTACCGCGACGGGGGCCATTGAACGGCCCTTGTCCTTCGCCGGAAACGATGTGCCTGGCGTTATGCTGGCCTCGGCAGTGCGGGATTATGTTGTCAACTACGGCGTCTCGCCGGGGGACCGCACGGTGGTTGTGACCAACAACGATGACGCATACCAGACTGCGATCGCCCTTAATTATGCGGGTCTGACGGTCAAGGCGATCCTGGATGCGCGGGTGCTGGCCGAGGACAGCCCGGTGATGGAACAGGTCAAAGCGCTGGGTATTCGTGTGCTGATGGGGCACGGCATCGCGGCCGTACAGGGCGGCAAGCGGGTGAGCGGTGTCACCGTCTGCAGCCAGTCCGGCGAGGGCGATGTGGTCGAGGAGATTTATTGCGATACAGTGGCAATGTCCGGGGGCTGGTCGCCGGTCGTGCACCTGTGGTCGCACTGCGGTGGAAAGCTGACGTGGGATGCAGGTCAGGCCATGTTCCGCCCGGATGTGGATAAAGCACCAACGGGTGTGGACGGCGCGCCTTTTGTGACCCCTGCCGGAGCCGCTAACGGTATGATGTCGCTGAGCGAAATTTTGTCTGATGCTCATTCCGCGGGCCAGTCCGCCGCGCGTGGTGCGGGTTTTAAACCGGGCAGCGAAAAGGCCCCGGTGGGCGAGAGCGGGACAGAGGCTCCGATGATGCCGGTCTGGCTCATGCCACAGCGCGCGCCCTATAAGCTGCGCTCCAAAGCCTGGCTGGATTATCAGAATGACGTGAAGGTCAGTGACGTGCAGCTGGCAGCTCAGGAAGGCTTTGAAAGCGTCGAACATGCCAAACGGTATACCACCCTCGGCATGGCTACGGATCAGGGAAAACTGAGTAACATCAACGGTCTCGCCACGCTTGCCGGAGCGATGGGTGCGGAGATCCCACAAGTGGGTACCACGACTTTCCGTCCTCCCTATACGCCGATTTCGCTGGCCTCTGTCGCGGGGGAGGCGCGCGGCGATGTGTTTCAGCCGCTGCGGCGTACACCCATGCACGACTGGCATGACAGCAACGGCGCGCACTGGGAGCCGGTTGGCCAGTGGCGGCGGCCCTATGCCTATGTGCGCAGCGGCGAAACGGTGGCGGATGCCGTCAACCGCGAGGTGCTGAACACGCGGCAGAACCTGGGGCTGCTCGATGCTTCGACGCTGGGCAAGATCATCGTGAAAGGCCCCGACGCGGCGAAGTTCCTCGACATGATGTACACCAACATGATGAGCACGCTGAAGCCGGGCAAGTGCCGCTATGGTCTGATGTGCTCTGAGAACGGTTTTCTGATCGACGACGGCGTGGTCGCGCGCATCAATGAGGACACGTTCCTGTGCCACACCACCACAGGCGGGGCGGAGCATATCCACCAGCACATGGAAGAATGGCTGCAGACCGAGTGGTGGGACTGGCAGGTTTATGTGGCCAACATCACCGAGCAATATGCTCAGATCGCTGTCGTCGGACCGAATGCGCGTGCGGCTTTGGAAAAGCTCGGCGGCCTGGATGTCTCGGCCGAAGGGCTGGGGTTCATGGAGTGGGCGGATGGATTGCTTGGTGGCTTTGAGTGCCGCGTTTACCGGATTTCATTTTCAGGCGAGCTGAGCTATGAGATTGCCATTGACGCAAGCCGGGGTCAGGCCTTCTGGGACGCGCTGATGGTGGTGGGCCATGATCTGGGCGTAATGCCTTATGGCACTGAAACCCTGCACGTGCTGCGCGCCGAGAAGGGGTTCATCATGATCGGGGACGAAACCGACGGCACGGTGATCCCGCAGGATCTCGGTCTGAACTGGGCGATCTCGAAAAAGAAAGACGATTTCCTCGGCAAGCGCGCGCAGGAGCGCAGCCACATGACGGACCCGGACCGCTGGAAGCTGGTGGGGCTGGAGACGATATCGGGGGCGGTGCTGCCTGATGGCGCCTATGCTGTGGGCACGGGCACCAATGCCAATGGCCAGCGCAATGTGATCGGACGCGTGACGTCAAGCTATCACTCGGCCACGCTGGACCGGGGGATTGCCATGGGGCTGGTGCTGAACGGGCCGGACCGCATCGGCGAGGTGATTGAGTTTCCGGGCACGGCAGGCGCGACCTACCGGGCGAAAATCGTTGATCCGGTTTTTTACGATAAAGAAGGGGAGAAACAGAATGTCTGAGCCTCTGTCCGCCCTGAACGGGGCATCATCCTCAACCGGCATTGTAACGGTGCGCGAACTGCCCCTGCAGGGAATGATCACACTGCGCGGTGATATGGGGGCCCCGGCGCTGAAAAAAGCTGTGAAGGACGCGGTCGGGCTGAAGATGCCGGCTCTCGGTGAGGCCCTCTCGGACAAGGGGAAAACCGCCTGCCGCATGTCCCCGGATGAGGTCCTCTTGCTCTGCGGCTACGGTGAGGTCGCGGCCAGTCTTCAGGCAGCGCAGGATGCGCTCGGAAACACGCACAGCCTGGTTGTGAATGTGTCTGATGCGCGCGCGGCCTTTGAGGTCAGCGGGCCTTTTGCGCGCGAAGTGATGGCCAAGCTCTGCCCTGTGGATCTCGCGCCCGGTCGCTTTGAGCCAGGCATGTTCCGGCGCACGCGCATGGGTCAGGTTGCCGCGGCCTTCAGGATGCCGGCGGCTGATACATTTCACATCATCTGTTTTCGCAGCCAGGCCAGATACGTCTTTGATGTGCTCCGGGTTGCAGCGCAGCCGGGGTCGGAGGTTAACGCGTTCTGAGCCGCGACTTGACCCCCGGCAGGGTGCAATGCAACCATGAAGCGTCTGCGCGACTCGACTGAGCCGCGCACCCCGTCGCTGCCGGCGGGATCTGGTTGGGGAAATTTATGCTGCGTTTACTGAGTGCTTTGGTCATCTGTGTCTGGGCGTTGCCCGCTGTGGCGGCGACGCCGCAAGGCATTCTCTACGATTGTAACATCACCGACAAGAAAGACCGGTTGTACTGGATCGCTGATAAAATCGCGATTGTCGCGCTGAACAGCGGCGAGGTGATGGTCTCAGATCAGGTTATTCTGCGCTTCAACGACACGCCGCTTGAAGCACAGATCAGCCGGAACAACGATCGCAGGATGACAATCCGCTGGACGCTGAAGAATATCAAGAACAGCGACAATCAGCACACTGCCGCGTTTGAGTACACCGCTACCCTGTCGAAGAAGACCAACCGGATTTCCGTCCACGCCAGCCCCGACGGGTATCCCGACCGGTTTTCCGGCAAAGGCAGCTGCACGCCGCGTACTGAGTAATCACGCATATAACCGCCTTTTCAGCGCGCCATCCGCATCAGAGGCCTGTGCGGTCCCGGAAATGCGCGATATCGGAACTTTTATCTTTGTTAAACCTTGAAACAGGTGAAGGGTGTGCTTCATGTGACAGTACACCCATGAATTTTGAAAGGGGGCCCCGAAATGGCTTTTGAACTACCTGATCTTCCCTATGCACATGATGCTCTGGCATCCAAAGGCATGTCCGCAGAGACACTGGAATACCACCACGATCTGCACCACAACGCCTATGTGACAAACGGCAACAAGGCGATTGAGGGCACCGAATGGGCGGATAAATCGCTCGAAGAGATCATCAAGGGCACCTATGATCCCTCCGCCGTGGCGCAGAACGGCATCTTCAATAACATCAGCCAGCTGTGGAACCATAATCAGTTCTGGGAGATGATGGGCCCGGATGGTGGCGGCATGCCCGGCGAGCTGGAAAAGGCGATCACCGACAGCTTTGGCTCAGTCGATGAGTTCAAATCAAAGTTTTCAGCTGCAGGTGCGGGCCAGTTCGGCTCAGGCTGGGCATGGCTGGTGAAAGACACTGACGGCAGCCTGAAAGTGACAAAAACGGAAAACGGCGTAAATCCGGTCTGTTTTGGTCAGACGGCTCTGCTGGGCTGTGATGTGTGGGAGCACTCCTATTACATCGATTTCCGCAATAAGCGCCCGGCTTATCTGGAAAACTTCCTCAACAATCTGGTGAATTGGGAAAACGTGGCCTCGCGTCTCTGAAGCCCATCGCCCGTTACTGACTGACGCAAAAAGACCCGGCGCATTTCGCGACCGGGTCTTTTTTATGTTGCGCGCCGGCGTGTGCGATTATGTTTGCAGGTCCCTGATGGTCCCTCGCCGGGTTCATCACTGCTAAGGCGCGCGGTTCGTCAGCGGTAAGTGTTCAGCCGTGACTGCATATCGTGACAGGATCCGACGGCCCCCGCGATAGCTTTGCAGATCCGGCGCATTCTTGTGTAATGACTGTGCATGGTTTCTTCCTCCGTTTGATCTGTTTTACCCCGAATTCAGCGCCACCGATGTGAACAGGGTCACAGAAACCAAAAAAAGATATAATTTTTTTCAAATTGTCTGGGACCGGAGGAAACCGGCTCGCAGTTAGCAATGGATACACGTCGCATCAGTTTGCATTTTCAGGTGCGGGTGTCAGTCGACGTTCAGGACAATCTTGCCGGTGAAGCTCTTTGCGGCGAAGCTTTCCTGCGCCTTGCCGATATCGCGCAACGACCAGGTTTCCGCGACCAGCGGGCGGATTTCTTCTCTTTCGATGCGGTTAATCAGATTGGCGAACACCCCCTGATCCAGCGCGGTGCATCCGAAAAAGCTCAGATCTTTGAGGTATAGCGTGCGCACATCAAGCTCCACCAGCGGCCCGCCGACCGCCCCTGCAACGGCATAACGTCCACCCGGCCGCAACAAATCGAGCAGCACAGGCCAGTCGGGGCCGGCCACAAGATCAAGAACAACATCCACGCTGTTCTGCCCGATACGCTCTGCAAGGCTGCCTGAGCGGTCCGGCGTTTCATCCGCACCAAGTGCGCGCAGGGCGTCCGCCTTTGCCGGGCTGGTCGCAGCAATCACGCGTGCGCCGCGGGCTTTTGCAAGTTGTACCGCAGCCGAGCCGACGCCGCCCGACGATCCGGTGACGAGTACGGTGTCGCCGGCACAAACGCCGGCACGGGTCAGCATGTTTTCTGCCGTGGAATACGAGCAGGGGAAGGAGGCGAGTTCTGCATCGCTCAGGGCACTCTGCACCGGCCACGCGTGGCGCGCGGCGACCCGGCAGTATTGCGCAAAGCCGCCGTCACATTCTGATCCAAGAAACCAGGGCTGTTGCAGGAGTGCGCCGTTCGCTTCTCTCAGGCAGGGCTCGACGATCACGCGCTGTCCGGCACGCGCCGGGTCGACGCCCGGGCCCGTGGCCGCGATTGTGCCGCAGACGTCGATCCCCTGAATGCGCGGAAAGGCCAGCGGAGTTCCGCCCCATGTTGCGTCTTCTGCGTCATTATTTCCGCGCGAATACCAGCCGACGCGGGTATTTATGTCGGTGTTGTTGACACCCGCGGCCGCGACACGAATGAGCACATCGCCCGGGCCAGGTTGCGGGACAGGCAGATCGTCGCGCCAGTGGAGCATCTCCGGGCCGCCGTGTCCGGTCAGAATAACGCCGCTCATTTCATCGGGCAGTGACATGAGAGAACTCCGGTTTCAGAGCAAGTGATATTTCGCGTGACCTTCGTCTGAACTGAGTGACGCGTCAACGCCCGGGGCAGAATGGTCTGAGCCGGAGCCCGTTGCGGAGGGCCGGTTATGCCGGGGCCGCCGGTCCGGGCTCAGGCCAGCGCTTTGCGCAATGCCACGCGGCATTCTTCGGCATCTTTGACAGTCTGATAGAACCCGTGCAGGCTGTCCGCAGCAAATCCCTTGTCCGTCACGTGGCGCAGCAAAGCTGTGAGAGGATCCCAGTAGCCATTTGTATTCACAAGAAAAACAGGCTTTTCGTGCAGTCCGAGCTGCCGCCATGTCAGGACCTCAAAAAGTTCATCCAGCGAGCCGGCCCCGCCGGGCAGAACAACCACGGCGTCGCAGTTCATGAACATCACTTTCTTGCGCTCGTGCATGGTTTCGGTGACCACATAAGTGGTCAGATCGGTTTTGCCGACCTCCCATGCCAACAGATGCTGTGGGATCACACCGAAAGTCTGTGCCCCTGCCGACTGAGCGGTGCGGGCGACCGCGCCCATCAGCCCCACGTCGCCTGCGCCATAGACGAGCCGCCAGTTTTCATCTGCGAGCACTCTGCCAACCGCTTCGGCGGCTGCCATATAGGCGGGGTCACTGCCGGGTCGTGAGCCGCAATAGACGCAGACAGATCTGGGGGGCATATCGGATCCTTTCATGTCTCATGTCACGGATCATGTCCCGAAAGTGACATGATGGGTTTTGACCCGTGTTAAAGCAGTTGCTATGTAGGCTCAATGTCTGCGCTCTGCTCGCGTAAGGCGATACACAAAAAAGAGAAAACGGTTATGAGCGACAGGGGGGAAGCCGGTGGACGAGGTGGCTCAGGGCTGCTGACGGCCGGTATCGTGATTGCGCTTGTGATCGCCGCGGGTACCTATCTTGGCATGCGGCAAAGTGACGGGCCGACTCAGGAGGAACTCTCTGCGCTTGTGGCTCCCGGCACCGGGGACACGGAAGAGGCACCCGCGCCAGGCACGCCGTCAATGCCTGTGCCGGTCGCTCCGGTCGGGGCGCCGGAGGAAACGGTCCCGGACGAAAGCAAAAGTGCGGGCGGGTCTCCTGCCGGCAGCGACGAACCCGGTTTGTCCGTCAACCGGGATGCTTCAACAGAGGTTGTGAACGGGAACGCCGGAAACGAGCCTTCGGTTGTGCCGTCCATCGATGAGGTGCGGGTGGACGGTGACGGCTTACTGATCGTTGCCGGCCGCGCGGCCCCGGGAAGCCAGGTGCGCATTCTGCTGGATGGTGCAGAGGCTGCCGTTGCGCAAGCCGATGCCCGCGGCGCATTCGCTGCTGTTGCTGTGATCGGTGCGTCTGATGCGGCGCGCGTCCTGACGCTCGAATCCATAGACGGAGAGGCTGTGACAGCCTCGGCAGGTGAGGTTATTCTCGCTCCTGTCGCGGCGCCGGTCGTGGTGGCTGAGGCCGCACCCGCACCCGCGTCCGGAGCTTTACCCGGCCAGGAGGCTTCAGGGTCTTCCGGAAGCAGTTCCGTACCGCTGGCGCAGAGCGGCGCGGCGGCTGCGCCCGAGGCCGGTGCGGCTGAGGCCTCCGACGGCGATGCGCGAGACCCGACAAGCGACGCGAATACAGCCGCCGACGCCGCTGCGGGTCAGATCATCCCACCTGACGCTGCAGACAATTCCGCCGAAGCGCCCTCGCAAGTGGCCGGTGGGAACGGTGCGGCGGAAACCCCCCCGACGTCTGAAGCTTCAGCGACCAATACCGAAGCCACGGATCCGGCGGTTGTGAGTGCCGCACCCGCAACTTCTTCCGGGAGCACTGCTGCGGCAGAAAATACCGGGACTGTTGCCCCCCCTCGCGACAGCGCGGGCGCAGATCCGCAAACGACGCCTGAACCTGCACCCTCAGCCACTGCACAGGCCCCGCAGACCCCGCAGACGCCGCAGACGCCGCAGACCGGCACCCCCGCGTTGCCGGAGATTGCTGTTCTGAGATCGGATGCCGAAGGCGTGTCGCTTTTGCAGAATGCGCCCACGCCGCCGGACAGCATTCAGCTCGATACCATCGGGTATTCCAACGACGGTGTCGTGCAGCTTTCCGGTCGGGCGGGGAGTGACGCAAGCGAGGTCCGTATATATCTCGATAACCGCGCGATCCTGTCGCTGCCGATGGATGCCGGGGGCGGCTGGCGAGGTGAGGTGCCGGATGTGGATGCGGGCATCTACACGCTGCGGGTGGATGCCGTTAGTGCGCAGGGTGAGGTCACCAGCCGCATCGAGACCCCGTTCAAACGCGAAGAACCGGCGGTGCTGGCGGAAGCACAGGCTGCAAACCGGCAACAGGACGGACCGGTACGCGCGATTACCGTACAGGCCGGTGACACGCTCTGGGCGATTGCACGCGACCGGTATGGCGAGGGCCTGCTCTATGTTCAGGTTTTTGAGGCCAACCGGACAGCGATCCGGGATCCGGACCTGATCTATCCCGGGCAGGTCTTTGATCTGCCGGCCGATAATTAACCTCCAGGGCAGGTTATGCGTCCCGCCGACTGGCCAAGCGGGGGTGAAAGGATTAGGTAACAGACCTTACCGATCTGCCAGGATTTTTCATGCCCGCCGACACCACAGCTCAGGACGATACCACCGCAGCAGATGAGCGCACCGCGGAACAGGAACGCCGCTCAGGTCTGCGCACGATCCGCAAGGTCATGCCCTACCTCTGGCCACAGGACCCGCAGTGGGTGCGCCGCAGGGTTGTTCTGGCCATGGCGATGCTCATCCTGTCGAAGCTGATTTCTGTCGCGACCCCGTTTTTCTACAAAGGTGCCGTGGATGCTCTCGCCGAAGAGGGCGTGCCAATGCTGGCTCTCGGGGCCATCGGGCTGACGGTGGCCTACGGTGTTGCACGGCTGATGACTGTCGGATTTCAACAGTTGCGCGACGCGGTTTTTGCCCGTGTGGGACAGCGTGCGCTGCGGATGCTGGCGCTGGAAACATTCAACCATATTCACGCGCTCAGCATGCGCTATCACATCACGCGCAAGACCGGCGGTTTGAGCCGCATTATCGAGCGCGGCGTCAAGGGCGTGGAATTCCTGCTGCGGTTCCTGCTGTTTTCCATCGGTCCGCTGATACTGGAACTGGCGCTGGTGGGGATCATCCTCGCGGTGGTTTTCGATCTTTGGTATCTGCTGATCGTTGCTGTAACCATTGGACTTTACGTCTGGTTCACCTTCGCTGTGACCGAATGGCGGGTGAAACTGCGCCGCGAGATGAACGACCAGGACACCGACGCCAACCAGAAAGCCATCGACAGCCTGCTGAACTTTGAAACGGTAAAGTACTTCGCCGCCGAAGAGCGTGAAGCGCGCCGTTATGACAGCGCTATGGCGAAATACGAAGTGGCCGCGATCAAGACCAATTACAGCCTTGCTTTTCTCAACTTCGGGCAGTCTTTCCTGATCACCTGCGGACTTATCGGAGTGATGGTTCTGGCGGCTGTGGGTGTGCAGCGCGGCGACCTGACGGTGGGCGATTTTGTCATGGTCAACGCCTATATGGTGCAGATTACCGTGCCGCTGAATTTCCTGGGGACGGTCTATCGGGAAATCCGCCAGGCGCTCGTTGATATGGGCGAGATGTTCAACCTGCTCGAACAGCCCGCTGAAGTTACCGATGCGCCGGATGCGCGTCCCCTTGAGGTAACCGGCGGGCGGATTGAGCTTGATAACGTGCGTTTTGGGTACAACGACGACCGTCAGATCCTCAAGGGTGTGTCCATTGTCGCCGAACCGGGCCAGACGGTCGCCATCGTAGGCTCCACCGGCTCAGGTAAATCGACCATCGGGCGGCTTTTGTTCCGGTTCTACGATGTTGGTGGCGGCGCTCTGCGCATTGACGGTCAGGATGTGCGCCAGGTGACCCAGGAAAGTCTGCACAAGGCGATCGGAGTGGTGCCGCAGGATACGGTGCTGTTTAACGATACGATCCGTTACAACATCGCCTACGGCCGCGACGGGGCCACGCAGGAAGGCATTGAGGAGGCTGCGAAGGCCGCTCAGATTCACGATTTCATCCTGTCGCTGCCCGACGGGTATGAGACCACCGTGGGCGAGCGCGGGCTAAAGCTGTCCGGTGGGGAGAAACAGCGGGTAGGTATTGCACGCACGCTGCTCAAAGACCCGCCGATCCTGCTTCTTGATGAGGCCACATCGGCGCTGGACAGTGAGACAGAAGCCGAGATCCAGGACGCGCTGATGCAGGCCGGGCGCGGACGCACCGTGCTGACCATTGCGCATCGTCTGAGTACCATTGCGGAAGCCGACCGTATTGTAGTGCTGGAGCAGGGCGAGGTCATTGAGCAGGGCACCCACGACGATCTGCTGGTCCAGGAGGGACGTTATGCGCAGCTCTGGCGGCGTCAGCAAAGCGAAGAGGCGGTTTAG
>NZ_JAHEHZ010000237.1 GCF_024639605.1 Roseobacter sp.
ATGCCGCCTTCGGAAATGGCTTCGTTGATCCCGGCAAGCGGACCGACCGCATTGGCGACATCATTCGCCCCGTGCGCAAAGCTTAAAAGAGCCGCGGCAAAGATCAAAGGGACCGTAAAGAGCTCGTTCACGCTCGTTTTGCGGTTTTCCAGACGCCCCGTCATCCGCCTGATGTAGGGCCGCATGATGACGTATACCGCAACGGCGACGGCGCACCCGATCAGGGCAGCCACAGGGAACGTGACCTGGACGAGCTTCTTCACCCCTTTCAGCATCAGGTATGTGGCAAACGCCCAGGCCATGAAAGCCACCAGTACCGGCACCATCCGGTCAGCGGCCGCGAGAACGTCGCGCTTGTAGGTAATTGAATGCTTGATCAGATAGAGAAACCCTGCTGCGATAAGCCCCCCCATGAGCGGAGAAATCACCCAGCTTGCCGCGATCCTGCTCACCACCGACCAGTCCGCGATACCCCATCCGGAGGCCGCAATGCCCGCGCCAAGGACCCCGCCGACAATCGAATGGGTTGTCGACACCGGCGCGCCGATGGCTGTGGCAAAATTCAGCCAGACCGCAGCCGCCAGGAGCGCCGCAATCATCAGCCATATAAAGGTGTCCCGGTCCGCGACCAGATCGGGGTCGATGATCCCGCTTTTGATCGTCCCCACGACATCTCCGCCAGCCACCAGTGCGCCGCCGGCCTCAAAAAACGCTGCGATGAGGATGGCGCCGGTCAGCGTTATAGCCTGCGATCCGACGGCAGGTCCGACGTTGTTGGCGACATCGTTCGCACCGATGTTCATGGCCATGTACCCGCCGATCATCGCCGCGGCGACCATCAGGATACCGTCGATGCCCCCATCGGTCCGGACAATGGTAAAGAGCATGATCCCGACGATGAAGATCAGCGCCGTTCCAAAGCGGAACAGTTCGTCACGGTTTCGCTGAACGGCGTACTCAATATTTTCGGTTCGCAACACGGCAGGGCCCCTTAATTTTCTGCTAGCAGTAAGGGCATCATCGCAAATCGTAGACGAGCCCATGTGACCCAGATCAATGAGGCCCTTCCGGCTGTCGGTATGTTTCGTGAATGCAACGCGCAGCAGGGGGGCGATCGGTGAAGAAAACGACGGTTCATGTCGCGCCGCCTGTAAGGGGACGCCCTCTGGCTGCGCGTGATCTTTGTGCCGGCCGGCCGGCATGAAGCGCTATTATCTTCCGGTCGCAATCGGTGCGCTGCTGCTGACCTTCTGGTTCAGCCCTGATGCGCAGGAGATTGCGGCCGGGGTCGCGATCTTTCTGTTTGGCATGCTGATGCTGGAGGACGGCTTCAAGTTGCTTGGCGGTGGCACCCTTGAAAAGGTCCTCGAGCGTTCGACAGCCTCGACGCCGCGTGCGATCGGCTTCGGAATAATTTCGACCACCCTGCTGCAGTCCAGCTCCCTTATCTCGATCGTTACGATATCGTTTCTGAGTGCCGGACTGATCTCGCTGACCGGCGGTGTGGGGGTAATATTCGGCGCGAACATCGGGACGACAACCGGCGCCTGGCTGGTCGCCGGGCTCGGCCTGAAAGTCAACATAGCTGCATATGCAATGCCGATGATCGCAATCAGCATCGTGCTCGTATTTCAGAAACAGGGGTTCTTGCGGGGCATTGGCTATGCGCTTGGTGGTCTGGGGTTTCTGTTTCTCGGCATCCATTACATGAAGGAAGGGTTCGACGCTTTTAAGGATCAGATCGACCTCACGCGCTTTGCCCTGTCCGGTCTGACGGGCCTGTTCGTCTATACTCTTACCGGCACCGCCGCCACCGTCATCATGCAGTCGAGCCACGCGACGATGGTTCTGATCCTCACAGCTCTCGCGGCCGGGCAGATCAGCTATGAGAATGCACTCGCACTGGCGATCGGTGCCAATATCGGAACGACGATTACGGCGATCATCGGCTCGCTCGGCGCAAACTTCCAGGGCAGACGCCTCGCACTGGCACATCTCATATTCAACATGGCAACTGCGATTGTTGCGCTGGTTTTCATCACACCCCTGCGCGGGGCGGTGGATCGGATCAGCGATCTGGCGGGCATCGGCGCAAGTGACTACGCAATGAAACTTGCGGTGTTTCATACGATATTTAACGTACTCGGCGTCGCACTCATGCTGCCGTTTCTGAGCCGGCTCATTCAATTTCTCGAACGGCGCATAACCGAGCCTGCACCGGACGTGAGCCGTCCGCGCTATCTGAACGAGGCAGTCGACGAATTCCCGCAGGCGCTCGAGATCGCGTTGCGCAAAGAAGTGTTGCACCTTTACGAAAACGCGGCGGAACTTATCCTGCACGGGCTGAACCTGCATCGCGATCAGGTCTATGCAACCGATGACGTGGCCGGGCTGGTCCGGGCAAGCCGGAAGCCCCTCGAAATTGATATCAACGAGGGCTATGAGCGCCGTGTGAAGACGCTGTATTCCGGCATCGTGGAGTTCAGCACACGCGCTGGTGACAAGCGGATCGCGCCGGAGATTGCAGAACGCATATATTCCCTGCGCGACGTGGCGAGTAACATCGTGAGGGCGGTAAAATCCATAAAACACCTGCGCAAGAATATCCTGCGCTACACCGTCCGGCAGCAGGGCGCGACAACAGAACTTTATGACGAACTGCGCACAGAAATTGCCCGTATTGCGGTGGAAATCAGGAAACTCGGTCTTGCCGGACCGCAGGACCGCACCGCCCTGTGGCTCGACCAGGAGCGCGCCCGGATCGAAGAAGACGCGCGCTCTGCATCACGGCGGGTTGAAACGCTCATCCGCACCGGGCAACTGAACCCCACTGCCGCCACATCCTTTATGAACGATGCCGGATACGCCTACGACGCCATGCGCGATCTGATCGAAGCGGCCCGCAGCTATTACCTCGAAAGCGACACTGCGATGGCTGAAGTGGAACGAATTCTTGCGCTCGACGAAGACGAACTCGACGAGGCATTGTCCGGACCGAAGGACAACAGCAATTCTCCCACACCAAAGGCAACGGTCACGAAACCGTCATGAAACACGTCCACTATCCCCCCGATTGTCAGGAGCGGAGCAAATAGTATGGGTCTCAGGAAGCTTGCTGCAAAAGTCGATGATTACAATGTGCGCCTTGAGAGCGGCAAGGCGCAAAAGATAAAACCACATCATGTTGAAAAAGTGCTCGGGAAGCTGCGCTCAAAATCGAGCGCGCTGGAGGCTGAAATATCGCAGGCGACCTCACCAGACAAAAAAGCGCGGCTTGAAAGCAAGCTTCAGATCGCGCGCGCGCATATCGAAAGGGCAGAATGGCTGCTCAGGGAACTGGTCTGAGCGGTCGGGGCTGCGCGCGCGGGTGCTGCGACAGACAAACCGGGCCTTCTCGTCTCATCGGGCTTTTCATGCGACGGCAAAACTCTCCCCGTCAAGCAATGTGAGCCGGTTCCCGCCCGGCTAAAAAACACGCGACTTAAGTACAGACAGAAC
>NZ_JAHEHZ010000114.1 GCF_024639605.1 Roseobacter sp.
AGCACCTTGAGCGCCACCTCGCTCAGCACGCCCAGTGTGCCACAGGAACCGCACATCAGTTTGACCAGGTCATAGCCGGTGACGTTCTTCATCACCCGGCCCCCGTTTTTCACGATATTGCCCGCCCCGTCGACGAACCGCACCCCAAGCGCATAGTCACGCGCGGCACCGCCCTGTATGCGCCGCGGACCGCTGACGTTGGCTGCGATCACCCCGCCCAGCGTGGGCTCTCCGGTGGTACCCAGAAGCGGGCGGTGGTCCATCGGCTCAAAGGCCAGTCGCTGGTTTTCGGCCGCCAGAGCGGTGTGAACATCTGCAAGCGGCGTGCCCGCCCCTGCAACGATCGTCAAGGCCCCGGGTTCATACAGCGAAATGCCCGACAGCGCACCCGTCTCGAGTGTCTCGCCGTCACCGGTCATGCCCCGCGTGCCGCCACCGGTGACCGTCAGGGGGCCATTTGCAGACCGTATCATTTCGGCCAGGGCCGCTTCGTTTTCGGGTTTCATCGTTCTTCTGGCTCCAAATGCTCCGGCCTCGCGTGCAGTGCTGCGGGGACGGCTCTGCTTATTCAGCAGCGACCGGCGTCACACCGCGCCGCGCGTCCGAGACCGACAGCGGGAAAACTTTGGCCGGGTTCAGCAGCCATTGCGGATCAAACACATCCTTCACCGCCATCTGCGCTTCGAGATCCGCAGGCTCATACTGAAATGTCATCAGATCCCGCTTTTCAATGCCGACGCCATGCTCTCCGGTCAGACAACCGCCGGCTTCCACGCAGAGCTTCAGAATCTCAGCGCCAAAAGCTTCGCAAAGCTCAAGATCGCCTGGCTTGTTGGCGTCGAACAGGATCAGCGGATGCATGTTGCCGTCGCCCGCGTGGAACACATTGCCGACCTTGAGGCCGAACTCGTCGGACATCTCGCCGATACGCCTGAGGACAAAAGGCAGCGAACTCACGGGAATTGTTCCGTCAAGGCACATGTAATCGTTGATCTGGCCCATCGCACCAAAGGCCGATTTACGTCCCAGCCAGATCCGCGCGCTTTCATCTGCGGATTTGCTTTCGCGCAGTTCAACGGGGTTATGACGCCGGGCAATCTCCATGATCAGCGACAACTGATGATCGATCTCGGCCTCGGAGCCTTCGACCTCGACGATCAGCAACGCTTCGCACATCGGATAGCCCGCGTGGGCAAAGGCCTCTGTGGCCTCGATGCAGGGACGGTCCATGAACTCGATCGCCACCGGCAGGACGCCGGCCTTAATGATATCGCTGACACAGGCGCCCGCCACTTCGTTATCGTCAAAACCCATCAGAACCGGGCGCGCGCCTTCGGGTTTGGGCAGGATACGCAGGGTCGCTTCGGTCACCACCCCCAGCTGCCCCTCCGAGCCACAAACGAGCCCCAGAAGGTCGAGACCGCCGCTGTCCATGTGAGCGCCGCCGATCTCGATGACTTCGCCGGTCATGGCGACCATGGTCACGCCCATCAGGTTGTTAGTGGTCACACCGTATTTCAGGCAATGCGCCCCGCCGGAGTTCATCGCAATATTCCCCGCAATGGCACAGGCAAGCTGGCTGGACGGGTCCGGAGCATAGAAAAAGCCGTTCTCTTCGACCGCGCCCGTCACGCTCAGATTGGTGCGCCCGGTCTGCACCCGGATGATCCGGTTGGCATAATCGGTCTCAAGCACATCGTTCATGCGTGCCACGCCCAGGATGACGCAATCCGCCGTCGGCAAAGCGCCCCCCGCCAGCGAGGTTCCCGATCCGCGCGGCACGACAGGCACCCCCTCTTCGTGACAGATTCTGAGCACGTCAGAGACCTCACCGGTGCTGGCCGGCAGCACCACAAGCATCGGCGGGCATTTGTAGGCCGTCAGCGCATCACACTCGTAAGCGCGGGTCTCTGCTTCGTCCGAAATCACCGCATCGGCGGGAAGAACAGCGGACAACCGTTCCAGGACACGCGATTTGCGCGCCAGCACGGCCGGGTCGGGAATCGGCATTTCCATGAAAAATCCTCCTATTGGTAAACTAATATTACCAATTTCACCCATTGGCAAGATTTATCGGACCTGCCAAATGCTGATCATGGATATACTAAGCCGTCTCACCTTCTTTACCACGCTCGATTACGTCGCTCTTGGATTTCTCATCCTGTGCTGGCTGGCTATCGGATGGCGCATTGAGCACCCGGGCAAAAAACATCTGTCCACCTCAATGATCATGGCCGGATACCGCCGCGAGTGGATGAAGCAGATGGTCACGCGTGAGCCGCGCATCTTTGACGCTCAGGTGCTGGCCAGCCTGCGTCAGGGCACGGCGTTTTTTGCCTCGACTTCGGTGATTGCCATCGGCGGCACCCTGGCGCTGATCGGCAATGCCGATCACGCCAGCGGCGTGGCGCAGGACATCACCTTTATCAATCATCCCGCGATCGTCTGGGAACTTAAGCTTCTGATGGTCACCTTTCTGCTCACCAATGCCTTTCTGAAATTCGTCTGGTCCAACCGGCTTTTCGGCTATTGCTCGGTCCTGATCGCCTCTGTGCCGAATGATCCTGAAGACCCCGGTGCCTATCCGCGGGCCGCACAGGCCGCCGAGATCAACATCACCGTGGCGCGCAGTTTTAACCGCGGGCTGAGATCGATTTATTTCGCGCTTGCCTGTCTTGCCTGGCTGGCCGGGGCCGTGCCGCTCATTCTGGCAACCATTGTAACCGTGGTCGTCATATGGCGCAGGGAATTTGCCTCTGCCTCTCGCAAAGTTCTGTTAAACGCTTAAGTTACCCTCCAGCCTGTTTTTGCTTACGAGTCGCATATGAAACGTTTTCTGACTGCCCTGATGATCATAACCGCACTGCCTGTGCTGGCCGCGGAACCCCGTATCGAGAACGTGACCGTAAAGCAAAACGGCGATGCCTGGCGGTTCGACGTGACGATTGCGCACCCGGATACCGGTTGGGATCACTACGCCGACGGCTGGCGGGTGCTCGATATGCAGGGCAATGAACTGGGCACGCGGGTGCTGGCACATCCGCACGTCGATGAGCAGCCCTTTACCCGCTCGCTCTCGGGCGTCCGGGTTCCGGACGGCGAAACTCAGGTGCAGATCCAGGCGCGGGATCATCCGGGTGGCTGGAATAAAGGTACTGTGATCATCGATCTGCGCTGACCCTGTGCCGCCGGATAAACGGCCGCATCATGTAACGCACAACAAGTTCGGCGCGCGACACAGCGCCTCTCACGCGCATTTCAGCCCGAATGCGGGGCGGTTGCCTCAAATTAGGCACAATCTTAATGTTTACCGCTCATTGTTCACAAAACTGAGCGAGTCCGCCTGATGGCATCCAAACCCACGTCACAGCCACCACGTTCAGTGACCAGCCAGCTGACTGCACTGATCGGGCTTGCGGGGTTTCTCGCGACCCTGATGCTGCTGCGCCAGCTTGAGCTTCCGAAAACCGACGCGACGGTTGTTGGTATGCTTGGGACCGCATTGCCCATGCTTTTCTGGGAGCTTTTCGTGCTGAAAGCGCACCGGCAGGAGGCGACCGGGCTGCAGGGCTTCGGCCTGCGGCTGTCGGATCCCGTAAACTGGGGCCGTGTCGCGACCAAGCTCACCGGTCTCTGGGGTACAATCGGTCTTTTATCCGTCGCCTACTGGATTTTTCCGGAATATCAGCGCGACTTCTACAAACCTTTCTGGGAATTTTGCCGGGACTATTCGCTGGCCTTTGCCTGCATCAGCTTTGTCTATTTCGTGCTGATCGACCGGTGGATGAAAGATCCCGAAGACGAATACTTCAATGCGGGCCGCCTGTTTCTGGGACATGGCAAGGGCACCGACAGAGCCCGGCTGAAAAAGCATTTTCTCGGCTGGCTCATCAAAGGGTTCTTTTTGCCGCTGATGTTCATCTATTTCGGCAACAGCATCTCTGCGTTGCTGGGCCGGTCACTGGCCGATATCACCGGATCTTTCACAGCATTCGTGGCCTTCATGAGCCGCTTTGCCACGGGCATTGATCTGGCTTTTGTCAGCATCGGATATGTGCTGACACTGCGGCTTACAAACTCACACATCCGCTCGCCCAATGACCTATTCTGGGGCTGGGCGGTGACGCTGCTGATGTATGTGCCGTTCTTTTCCGTCGTCGGGAACCGCTATCTCGATTACAAAGACGACACCAACTGGATCGACATGTTCGGCGATGGGGACAGCAGCTGGTTCTATGTCTGGGGCTGCGCGATAATCTTCACCAAGATCATGTGGGCCTGGTCGAACCTGTCTTTCGGCATCCGTTTCTCCAACCTCACCAACCGTGGCATCATTACAAACGGGCCTTTCCGGCTGATGCGACACCCGTCCTATTTCTTCAAGAACATTTCCTGGTGGCTGCTGGCCGTGCCGTTTTACTCTGTCGAAAGCTATGAGACAGCATTGCAGCACAGCATCCTGATGGTCGGTATCAACCTGATCTATTTTGCGAGGGCCAAAGCCGAGGAAAAGCACCTCTCGGAAGATCCGGTTTATGTGGAATATGCATTGTGGATCGAAGAGCACGGCGTGTTGCGCTGGCTGCGACACTATATGCCGTTCATCCGCTATGTCCCGCCGGCCGGTGCAGGCAGCATGCGCACGGCCTGACAGATGCAGCGCCCCGGAGTTTCATTCCCGGTGATAGGGCGCGCCCGCAAGAATTGAGGCCGCGCGGTAAAGCTGCTCTGCGAGCATGACCCGGACCAGCATATGCGGCCAGACCATCCTGCCAAAAGACAGCGCGAACCCCGCCTCGGCGCGCAGCGCAGGATCAATCCCGTCGGCGCCGCCGATGAGGATGGCAAGATCGCTGCGTCCCTGATCACGCCAGCCTGCAAGGCGGGATGCAAACTCCGGTGAGCTTTCCGCCCGCCCGCGCTCATCCAGCGCCACGATCATCGCTCCATCAGGCACAGCACGGCGCAACAGCACGGCCTCGCCGGCCATGCCGCCGCCTTTGCGGTCGTCAACCTCGGTCACGCTGACCGGCCCGAGCCCCAGGGCACGGCCGGTCCGGTCGAACCGGGTCAGATAATCGTCGATGAGGGCTTTCTGTGGCCCGGCGCGCAGGCGCCCGACCGCAATCACATGCACACGCATGACGGCGCTGCCAGCTCCCCGCGCGGGGGATCAGCTGGCGGCGGCTCCGGGGCCGTCCATGGGCTGCCACATCTTTTCAAGCTGATAGAATTCGCGCACTTCCGGTCGGAAGACGTGCACGATTACATCGCCTGTGTCGATCAGGACCCAGTCGCCGGTTTCCTTACCTTCAATTTTTGCCGTACGGCCAAACTCGTCTTTGACGGTCTGCGCCAGTTTCTCCGAAATCGAAGAGACCTGGCGTGTCGAACGCCCCGAACAAATGACCATATAATCACCGATCTCGGTCTTGCCGCGCAGATCGATCTGCACCACATCTTCGGCTTTATCGTCGGAAAGGGATTTGAGGATTGTCGCCAGAAGCTTTTCGCTTGTGGCTGTTTCGGTGGCTGCGGCCATTACCGCGGCTCCGCTGTGAGCAGCTGGCGCTGCATCAGTATGTACAGACAGGACATTGCCCTCCTTTGAACGCGCCGCCGGACCCCCGGCGCTGGGGATACTTTAATTTAGCAAGAGGAGTACCACAATTCAATGACAGCATCGCAAACCGGGCGTGCGACGCTGCGTGCTGCGCATTCAGGCAGCATAGCCCGCTGAGTGCGGCAGGCTCTCCCAGGTGGTGCGCCACTGTGCGTCGATCCGGGCCAGCGCCTGAGCGTCAAACCGGTGGCTTTCCTCCCAGTACCGGCCGGATGGCACGCCGTAACTGAGAGCATTTTCCGCAGCGATGATATCTGAGACGGCACCGGTCGCGACCGGCCGGATCCCTGCCGCGCGCAGGTTTTCCGGCTTCAGGCGGGCAAAAAGCAGCTTGGAGGGCTCTTCGGAGAGGTTCACGCAGTGACATCCGCGGGTCGCCGCGATGAGCGCGAGGCGCGCGGATTTCGCCCCAAGGTCCTGCAGCGTGACATCAGCACGCAGCGGATCAGCCGTGCCCGTTCCGTAAAAATGCGTAGGCCCCGAGGCGGGATAGACCATGTCGCAGCCGAGCCATGCCATGACCTTCGGGCGCAACGCTTCGAGCGCCCAGTATCCGGCCGTAAACGCCATCGTGCCGCCGGCGAAAACGAAACCGCCGCTTTTGTTCTGCGCCGGCACAAACTGATCCGCGCCGATCAGGCGCTGGCCGGGGGCAGGTGTCACCGGCCGGCGGTCCCGGGGAAAATCCTCGGGAAAGATCAGATCGTCCCAGTCAGGGCGGATGTTCCAGGCATTGTTGATGGTGACGATCCGGTCGAACCACGCGCGGGGCCAGCCGGCTGCCACAGGTGCCCGCGGCCCGCTGCCGAGGATAAGGACGATGTCTGAAGGGCTGACCACGCCATTCTCCGCAAGTTCCGACAGACAGGAGTTAGACCGCAGATGCGCTCCGGCAACCCCGGCTGTCAGTCCGCGACCGGTGCGGGTGCTGTGTCTTCCAGCATGCGCACTTCGCGCTGCGGGAAGGGGATAGAAATGTCGTGTTCCTTGAAGGTATCCCAGAGCGCCAGATACACATTGCCGCGGATGTTCGTGAGACCGCCCGTGGGGTCGCGGATCCAGAACCGCAGGATATAATCAACCGAGCTGTCCCCAAAGCCCACGATATGACAGACCGGAAGCTTCGGGTGCTTGAGCACCCGGTCGACATTCGCCGCCGCCTCAACAGCAAGTTTCCGGACCTGATGCGGATCGCAGCCATAGGATGTGCCGAAAAAGATGTCGAGGCGCACGAACTCGTCCGAATGGGACCAGTTCACCACCTGCCCGGTGATCAGATCTTCGTTGGGAATGAGGTATTCGCGACCGTCGCGTGTCACGACGCTGACATACCGCGCGCCCAGGGCGTTAATCCAGCCGAAGGTTTCACCAAGGCTGATCACGTCACCGGGTTTAATGGATTTATCGAGCAGAATGATGACGCCTGACACGAGGTTAGAGACGACTTTCTGCAGGCCGAAACCAAGGCCGACGCCGATTGCACCCGAGAGCACGGCGAGGCCCGTGAGATCGATGCCCACGGCCTTGACGCCCAGAAAGAACGCCATGCCATAGAGGAAAATCTGCACCGCCTTGACCGCGAGCACCTGCATTGAGGGACTGATATCCTCGTTACGCCGGATGCGCGTTGCGATGGTTTTATTGACCACCCGCGCCCCGGTCGCCAGCGCGCCGATGAGCACACCTGCGGTCAGCAGCGTCAGCATCGAAATGCGGAAATCACCCACTTCGAGCGCGAGATTATCAAGAAATGCGGAGACTTCGTCGCCAAGCCCGGCAAACTGCAGCGTCGCATAGACCCACAGACCCCAGACCACGACCTGCCTCAGGAACCGGTTGCGCACAAGCCGGCCAAGATAGGCGATCAGAACCCATGTTGCGGCAAGTGTCGCCACACCACCGATCAGATAGGAGCGCGACGGCCAGGTCACGCTCTGCATCACCAGATAAACCGCATAAGACATCGCCGCGAAAAGGATCAGCCCCATGCGGCGTTTGAGCTGCACAATCACCCGAAGTTGCCATTTCTGCCAGCCTTCGGTCGCACGCACCCGGTTGTCGATCATACGGCCGCCGACACCGTGCAGCAGCCAGGCAAGGCCGGCAAGCGCCAGCAGGATCAGGACCTGGTTCTGCCGCCAGCCGGGCTCCAGCAGATCGGCCAGAAACAGAGCAATGAGATGCCGGATTTCTTCCGCGGACATCAGGACATCCGCGATCTGACCGCTTCCCAGCTCGAGAATGTTTTCCCTCTCCATAAGCACAGGATTGCACAGCCCCTGCTCCGCCACAACCGGCCCTCGCGGACCTTGCGGCACAGCGGTCAAACGGATATGACACCGGCTATGTCTGTATGTGCGCAAATCAGAATCGATCTTGATGACCGGGCCCGCCTGCGTGAACGTTTTTTCGGGGCCACGCACAGCGTTCTTGCCCGACTGTAAGCGCGACTGCCCGACACAGACTGCCAATTTCCACAGTACGGGAGAGGACCGATGTCCCCCAAGACGCTCTACGATAAAATCTGGGATGCCCATGTCGCCCACGAGGCTGACGACGGCACCTGCCTTCTTTATATCGACCGCCACCTTGTGCATGAGGTTACGAGCCCGCAGGCCTTTGAGGGTCTGCGCATGGCCGGTCGAAAGGTTCGCGCACCTGAGAAAACCATCGCCGTGCCGGATCACAACGTGCCCACTACGCTCGATCGCGCCAATGCCGCGACAATGACCGAGGACAGCCGCATCCAGGTCGAGGCGCTTGATAAAAACGCCAAAGACTTCGGCATCCATTATTACCCGGTCTCAGACGTGCGCCAGGGCATCGTGCACATCGTCGGGCCCGAGCAGGGCTGGACCCTGCCCGGCATGACCGTGGTCTGTGGTGACAGCCATACCGCAACTCATGGCGCATTCGGCGCGCTGGCGCATGGCATCGGGACTTCTGAGGTGGAACACGTGCTCGCCACCCAGACGCTGATCCAGAAAAAATCGAAGAACATGAAGGTTGAGATCACCGGCAAACTGCGTCCCGGTGTCACTGCCAAGGACATCACCCTGTCGGTGATCGGCAAAACCGGCACCGCCGGTGGCACCGGCTATGTCATAGAATACTGCGGCGAGGCCATCCGGGATCTCAGCATGGAAGGGCGCATGACCGTCTGCAACATGGCGATCGAAGGCGGCGCGCGTGCCGGTCTCATCGCGCCCGATGAGAAGACATTCGAGTACTGCAAGGGCCGCCCGCACGCTCCGAAAGGCGCGCAGTGGGAGGCCGCGATGGACTGGTGGAAGACGCTTTATTCAGATGATGATGCCGCCTGGGACCAGGTCATCACCATCAAAGGCGAAGACATCGCGCCCGTCGTCACCTGGGGAACCTCGCCGGAAGACGTGCTGCCGATCACGGCCAATGTGCCTGCCGCCAGCGATTTCGAGGGGGGCAAGGTGGGTGCAGCACAGCGCTCGCTCGACTACATGGGTCTTACCCCGGGCACGCCGCTGAACCAGATCGAGATTGATACGGTTTTCATCGGATCCTGCACAAACGGGCGGATCGAGGATCTGCGCGCTGCGGCCGCGATCCTCAAAGGCAAAAAGATCAAAGAGGGCCTGCGCGCCATGGTCGTGCCGGGTTCGGGCCTGGTGCGTGCCCAGGCCGAAGAAGAAGGGCTTGCGGATATTTTCAAGGAGGCCGGGTTTGAGTGGCGTCTGGCGGGCTGTTCGATGTGTCTGGCGATGAACCCCGACCAGCTGGCTGAAGGCGAACGCTGTGCGTCGACATCGAACCGCAACTTCGAAGGGCGCCAGGGCTACAAAGGCCGGACACACCTTGTCTCTCCGGGTATGGCGGCAGCCGCCGCGATCACCGGAAAACTCACAGATGTGCGCGAAATGATGTAAACTGACCTGAGGCGGAGCGGCGCTGGCTGCTTAAGTGAAAACCGGAAAGCCGCCCTGCGAGACACTACGAAGAGGTAACAAAATGAAATTATGGGTAAAATGGCTTGTTCTGGGCGTTTTCTCTGTGGTCTTCGGTCTGTTTGTCCTGGCCAATCCGGTTGCCGCCTCCTTTGCGGTGACAGTGGTGGCGGGCGTCACATTTGCGCTGATCGGCGGGGCTCAGATCTTTGCGGGTCTGGGCTCTGAGGACCGCACGACAAAGATCATGGGCGTCGGGCTGGGCGGCCTGATGCTGGTTCTCGGTATATCTCTCATGTTCCGCCCGCTTGAAGGCATCCTCACGCTTGCAACCATAGCAACGGTGCTGATCGGGGCAAACGGGCTGTTGCGCCTTGTGACCGCATGGCAGATGCGCTCAACACCATTGTTCTGGCCGATGCTCATTTCTGGTGCGCTGTCGGTCCTGCTCGCCGCCTATATCGTTGCAAATTACTTCGATATCGCGCCGCAGCTTCTCGGCATACTACTCGGGATTGAGCTGTTGTTTAACGGTGCCGGGCTGATCGCGCTGGCTATGTTCTTGCGCAACGTCAAAGGCGCTCTGAAGGACAAGGTCGAGGCCCGGCTTAAAAAATGAGCGGACATCACTGAAGCGAGCGGAGATAAGATGGATACCCTGAATTTTTGCGCCGTGACAGCGACCGGCGCTGTGATGTTGGCAAAACCGGCCGTCGGGTTCTGCGAAACAGTGACACGAGGTCTGACATGATCAGGCAGTTTGGTCCCGAAACCGGCCTCTTGCTGATCGACGTGCAAAAAGGCGTGAATGTCTTTGAACACTGGGGAGGTGGCAGCACCGGCCGGCGCAACAACCCCGGGGCCGAAGACCGGATGCGCGCACTTCTGGGCGCATGGAGGGCGGGCGGGCTGCCCGTGATCTACACCCGGCACGACAGCCGCGAGGCGGCCTCACCGCTCAAACTGCATCTGCCGACGGGCGCGATGATCGAAGGCTTTGAGGCCCGTGACGGCGAGATCATCATCGAAAAGGATGTGAACTCGGCCTTTGTTGGCACCGATCTGGAACTGCGGCTGCGCCAGTACGGTATCACCCGCCTGGTGGTAGCCGGCTTTTTCACCAACTTCTGTGTGGAAACCTCGGTGCGGATGGCCGGCAACATGGGCTACGACACCTACCTCGCTCATGACGCCTGTGCGACCTGTAACCGGATCGGGCCGGATGGCACGGATTACGACCCGCAGGTGCTGCACGACATTTCAGTTGCCAACATGCACGGCGAATTCTGCACCGCGCTCGATACCCGGACGCTGCTCGGTCTGGTCAGCGCGGATGCGCCCGCATTTGAGCGCGTACAGGGCAACGAATGATGACCCGGAGCTCAGGACGCTTTACGCAGTTCGCTGTCCGATTTCAGGACTTCGCTGCCGTCTTCCTGCTCGATTTTATAGGCAGGGCTGTCCTCGCTTGCATCCCGCGTCACCTCGGCACCCGAGATTTTCAGGGTAATCTTCTGCGTGTATTTTTTGGCGATCTTGCCGGTACCCGTGCCATTGCCCCAGTCCCACTCAACCTGTGTGCCTTCACTGTACGACATTCTGAAACCTCTTCTTTTGTGATACGCCGGCCTAACCCGCGGACACCTGTCCGGGTTCCGGCGCGTCCGGAACAACCGTAAGGACCCCTCTTCATGGATAAATTCAACAC
>NZ_JAHEHZ010000115.1 GCF_024639605.1 Roseobacter sp.
AAACGATCTGATGCGCATCAAAAAGAAAGTGCACGTATTCAACCTCTTCACAGGGTACGATCCGGATTGTGTTGCCGTTGACCAGATGCTTGGCCGCGACAAGCACCTCACCTGTGCCGAAAAGCAGCTCCGCTTCGGCGCCTGTCACCAGCATCCGGTGGTTCTGTGAAACTTTCAGATCGCGCAGATTGCGCAGCGCACCGGCCCTGATGTGCACCGGCGCATTGGGCCCTGTGCCCGGCATGCGTTGTTTGCCGATCCACCTGACCGGCTGCGGGCCATCGTCAAGGGTGTTGACCAGATCCCCCTCGGTCAGCGTCTCAATATAGCGCGGCCCGTCCGGCGTCTCAATGAGCGTGCCCGCGGCGAAACAGACAACCAGCAGATCCTCCAGGTCAGCGGAGAATATTCCGTCGCCCGGGGTCACCGTACCGTCGCCATCGGTGTCGATATCTTCGATGGTCGGCACATCAATGCGCCCGTTGGAATCCAGCGCCTGGCGGATATTTACACCAGCAACAATGGTCAGCTCTTCAAGCGCTGGCGCGCCGTCTTCATCGCTGGTCAGCCCGTCGGCTGCGAACTCGAGGTATCGGTCGCCCATGGTGCGGCGGCCCACATCGATATCCGCCGTGCCGTCATAGGTGAATTTCGGCTCCCCGAATGTATAGTCAAACGCGTTCTCGTAAACCTCAATGCGGGTAATCACGGAATCGTCCGTGAGCAGTCCTTCAGCAGTTGTGTTCTGAATGGTCAGGACGATGATGTCGTCGGGCTCAAAAACATCTGTGCCACTGTGAATGCGCAGCAGGCCACCATTTGCCGCGGGCGCGTTGGATTTGGCAGCGTTGCCCAGCACGCTGAACCCGTTCACAGCGATCGTGGTTTCATGCGTATCATCTGTTGCAGCTGCGGCTGCGGTTGTATTGTTGCCGTTGCCGTTGCCGTTGCCGTTGCCGTTGCCGTTGCCGTTGCCGTTGCTCTTGCCGGGGGGCATGCTCTGCCTCGTCGATTATTGTTGTTTCGGTCGAAATTAAGGAGCAAATGTGGCGCAAATGTGGCAGATGGACTGTTCAGACCGGCCTGACTGCGTCAATGCGTGCTTTGCGCCAGGATGCCCGACAGGCTATGCCGGGCGCAAGAGCGATGGGAGAGAAAAAATGGCAGCTTTACTCGATACGATTGATCCCGAGGGCCTGGAAGAATTTTCGGTTGTCTTTACGGACCGGTCTCTGAACTCCATGTCAAAGGCTTTTCAGACCGTGATGACAGATATTTCTGGCATGCTCAAAGAGGTCTATGCAGCCGATGCTGTGGCTCTGGTGCCGGGCGGGGGTACATATGGCATGGAAGCTGTCGCGCGCCAGTTTGCGCGGGGCGCTGAGGTGCTGGTCGTGCGCAACGGCTGGTTTTCGTATCGCTGGAGCCAGATTTTTGAAACCGGTGGGCTGGCTGCAAATACGACCGTCCTGAAAGCGCGCCAGACCGGCAATACCGGACCGTCTCCCTTTATGCCGGCACCGATTGAGGATGTAACCGCCGCAATCGCTGAGCAGAAACCAGATGTGGTCTTTGCGCCGCATGTGGAAACAAGCGCGGGCGTGATCCTGCCCGACGATTACATTAAGCAGATGGCCACGGCTGTTCATGAGGCAGGTGGTCTGATGGTTCTCGATTGTATCGCGTCCGGCTGTGCCTGGGTCGATATGCGCGCTCTGGGGGTCGACGTGCTGATCTCTGCGCCGCAAAAGGGATGGTCTGCCTCGCCGTCGGCCGGTCTGGTTATGATGTCGGAGCGTGCGGTTGCGCGTCTGGCAGAGACGCAGTCCGACAGCTTTGCCATCGATCTGCGCAAATGGCACGACATCATGCAGGCCTATGAAAACGGTGGTCATGCCTATCACGCGACAATGCCCACGGATGCGCTGCGCAACTTTCGCGACACGATACTCGAGACCCGCGAGTACGGGTTTGACCGGCTGTGCGAGGCACAGTGGGCGCTCGGGGATGGCGTGCGCACGATGCTCGCGGAAAAGGGGGTAACATCGGTTGCCGCAGAAGGGTACGGCGCTCCGGGTGTGGTTGTCAGCTACACCAGTGACCCCGATGTACAGAACGGCAGGAAATTCATGGCCGAAGGCATGCAGATTGCCGCCGGCGTGCCGCTGCAATGTGACGAACCTGCCGAGTTCAGGACCTTCCGGCTGGGTCTTTTCGGTCTTGATAAACTCTACGATGTACCGGGCACGCTGGCCCGTCTGCGCCGGGTCATCGACCGGGTTATCTGACGCCCAGACCCATCTGCATCAGTGTCCGGCGTACAGGCGGCAGCGCATAAAGCGCCTGCAGCCCGGCGGCACGCGCATCTCTGAGGGCAGGTGCCTCGACCTGGCTTGCCCGGTTCAGCAGATCAATCCCCCGAACCCGCACAGAAATATCGTTGTAGCGCGCGTCGTGATAGGCATCGAGCATCGCGCGGTCTCCCAGTGTATCAGGGTTTCGCTGCGCAAGACCGAGCAGGCAGGCTGTATCGGCGAGGCTCATGTTCAGGCCCTGCGCACCGATCGGGGGAACAACATGGGCCGCTTCCGCGATCAGCGCCAGGCGCTCGCCTGTCAGTCGATGCGCCTTCTGGCTGATGATCGGCCAGATCGTGCGCGGCGACGCGAGCTTCAGCGGGCCGAAAAGTCCGCAACTGCGCGCAGTCATCTCTTCCTCAAAGGCGGCCTCGTCCATCTCGAAACGTGCCTGCGCGCGGGGACCGGCATCCATCCAGACGACGGCCGAGGACGGCTGACCTTCGTAATCGGGCAGGGGCACAAGGGTAAAAGGTCCACCGGTCCGGTGGACTTCTGTTGAGACATTGCGGTGCGGCTCAGGATGGGTCACCGCGAAAGCCAGCGCTTTCTGGCCATAGCGCTGTGTGGAGACACCGATGCCCGCTGCCTGGCGCATCGGCGAGTTGCGCCCGTCGGCGGCGACGACCAGACGCGCGCGCACAACAGTTCCGTCGCTCAAACCGGTGCGGGCCTCGCTTTCCCGGGTAAAAAGGGAGGTCGTTGCCGTCCCGGGACGGAAATCGACGCTCTCAAGTTCTTCGAGGCGCTTCACCATATCGCGACGCAGCAGCCAGTTGGGCAGGTTCCATCCGAAAGGGAGTTCCGACACTTCATCGGCACAGAAATCGCGGGTGATGCGTGCCTCGCCGGCCGGGCCGCCGGCGTCCACAATACGCATTACCTGCAAAGGAGCGGCATGTGGCGCGAGATGGTCCCAGAGACCCGCGCTTTGCAAGACATCACGCGCTGGCTGCAGCATCGCGGTCGAGCGCATGTCTGCGCCCGCCTCGTCGCGTCCCGTCACGGGCGGCGCGGGATCAACACAGACGACATGAAATCCGGCGCTGCCAAAGGCAGCAGCCGCCGTCATCCCGGCGATGCCACCACCGGAGATAAGAACGTCACAGGATATCCCGGATTTTTCAGCCATAACCAGTGTTAGCCTGACCTGTCCGCCGCCGCCAGTGATCTCACCCCCAGGTGATCGCCAGCAGCAGTACGAATATGACGGGAACTAACGCAAGTGCGGGCAGGTAAAGTCCGGGCAGGCCAAAGATCAGTGCAGAGCACATCCACAGGCTCACAAAGAAGATCAGCGCAAACCAGATGTTGGAGGCGTCACCAAAGGCCACATCGCGGGCGATCCATCCGATCACGGGAACGGCAAAGAACAGACGTTGCCAGAGCGGCAGTTTCGGGATGTCAGTCGCAACAGTCATACAGGGTGCACTCCGTTTATCTGAAAATTCAGATAGTGCGCACCTGGTCCCGGGGGAGGTGCCCGATTGTCGCATCTCAACGAATCAGATCAGGCGTCCGAGAAAATCACTGAGATCGTCGGTATGAAAGTGGATGTGCTCCCCCGCGCCACGTTCTGCGGCAACGTGCACAGTGCGCATACCCATGGTATGCGGCACTTTCAGATTGCGTGCATCATCCTCGAACATAGCAGCGCCGGACGTTTTCAGACCGTCGCGCGCAAAAATAGTCTCGTAGGCCACGCGGTCCGGTTTGGGATGATAGCCCGCATGTTCCACGCCGTAAATCGCATCGAAAAGCCCGCTGAGGCCGCGCGCGGCAAGCACCCGTTCGGCATAGGGCGCGCTGCCGTTGGTATAAACGATACGCCGTCCCGGCAAAGCACGGATGCGCTCCGCCAGCACCGGATCAGGGCTCAGCCGGTCCATCGGGATGTCGTGCACATCGTGAAGGTAAGGATCGGGGTCAACGTCATGCTCGCGCATCAGCCCCGCGAGCGTGGTGCCGTGCCTGGCCCAGTAGAGTTTGCGCAACCGGTCCGCCTCTGTGTGATCCACGCCGAGCGTCTGCATCACCCATGCGGTCATCCGCACTTCGATGAGATCGAAAAGACGCGCCTCTGGAGGGTAGAGCGTGTGGTCGAGATCAAAGACCCAGTCGGAAATATGTGTAAAGGAAGCCGCCGTCATAGGGCCGTGGTAAGGACCGGTGCCTGTGAGCGCAAGCCCCGGCTCTTGCCAGCGCGCCTTTCCCGCCATTAGGGTGCAATGATGAAACGAGAAAAAAGCGCGGTCATGCCATTGCGTAAACTACAGCAAACTGATGCCTATTCGATGATCCTCGAGGCGATTGATCTGGGCGAATACCGGCCTGGCGACAGGCTGGTCGAAAGCGAGCTTGCGGACCGCTTCGGCGTTTCGCGCACGCCTGTCCGCGAAGCGTTGCAGCGGCTCGAAACCCAGTCGCTTTTGTCGCGGGATGGTCGCAGCCTGATCGTGGCCTCGCTGGATCACAATCAGATGGCCGAGCTTTATGTGGTGCGTCGCGAACTTGAAGGCCTCGCCGCGCGCCTCGCCGCCCAGCACGCAACCGCCGAAGAAGTCCGGATGCTGCGGGAGATGGTGACCGAGGACGATGCGCTGATCGAAGACCCGCCGGCGCTGGCGCGCGCCAACCGGCGTTTTCACAAACAGATTCATCTCGCATCGCACAATCGCTATCTGGTGCAGCAACTTGATCTGGTGCACCGGACCATGGCGCTTATGGCCACGACGTCGCTGGCCGCACAGGGGCGGGGTGTCATTGCCCAGTCAGAACATGATGCCATCGTCGCTGCCATCGAAGCGCGTGATGCCGATGCTGCCCATGACGCGCTGCGTGAGCATATCTCGGTTGCTTTCATGACGCGGCTGAAACAGGACGCAGGGCAGCGCCGCGATCAGAGCTGAGCGTCTCAGGGCAGGTCGGTCTGACGGGTAACGCCGTGCTGGGTCTTGTCCCAGAAGAACGGTGAGCGCAGCATTTCCCACAGTGCTTTATACGCAGCCACCGTGCCCAGCGGATAATAGAACATCATCGTCGGAACGAAGGCCATCAGATGCCGGTGCCCGCGCCCGGAGACCGCAACGAGCCCCATTGCAAGGCTCAGTACTTCTGAAAATATAAAGAGCCCTGCCATGCTCCAGACAGCCGCGCTTCCCAGAGTGCCGGCTACAGGATGGGGCATACCGGCCGCCGATAACCAGAAAGTCCAGAGCACCGGCGCCATGGCGAATTGCGAAAATGCAGCCAGAAAAATGGTCTGAAGTCCCATAAATCTGATAAATCCGACATCGCGGATCAGTTGCCGGGGACGGCGCATATGAACAAAATAGGTGATCATGAAGCCCTTGAGCCAGCGCGAACGTTGGCGGATCCAGGGCCAGGCGCGGCTTGTCGCCTCTTCATGGGTAACTGTGTCGATCAGCTCGGTGCGGTATCCGTGGCGCGCCAGCCGCACTCCCAGATCAGCATCTTCCGTTACATTATGCGCGTCCCAGCCGCCCAGCTCCTCAAGCGCGTCGCGGCGGAAAAAGAGCGTCGTGCCCCCCAGTGGCAGCACCAGGCCCAGACGCGCAAGCCCGGGCATCACCATGCGCCACCAGGTCGCGTATTCAATTGTAAAACACCGTGCCAGCCAGTTGGCACGGGAGTTGTAGTAGTCCAGTACACCCTGCAGGCACACCACCTCCGGCGGGGCGTCGTTAAAGCGCGACACCACCCGCTCGATCTGATCCGCCTCTGGCCAGTCTTCGGCATCCCAGACCCCCACGATGCTGCCGCGGCAGAAATCCAGCGCATAATTCAATGCACGCGGTTTGGTCGTCAGATCCCCGGCGCCGGGCACTTCGATCACACTCATCCACTCGGGAAGCTCAGTGCGCGCGATGGTTTCGCGGGTCAGTCGGTCGTCTTCTTCGAGCACCAGCACCACATTCAGAAGTGATTTGGGGTAGGTCAGCCCGCTCAGGCGCGCAATCAGTTGCGCCGCGATTTCTTTTTCCTTGAGCAGCGGCACCAGAACTGACACGCGGGGCAGACGGAAGGGCGTTGAAATGATCGCGGCGGTCGGAGTGCTGCGCGCTGTGGTGAAATGTGTCAGGAATGCCGCCGCTTTCAGGGTCGTGATCATTGCGAGGGTAATGACAGCCCAGAGGACCGCAGCGGTGAGCGTCCATGCGGGGGCCAGAAACGCCGCGGTGCAGGTGACGGCCAGAAGCCCCAGAGCGATGAAGGTCCGCCGTGTGCTGCCGGTACTCCAGCCCCGGCAGCTTTCCGTCGCAGGCACGCGGACGGCGGCTTTGCCCGCCAGTTCGCGCCCGTAAAGGCGGCTGATGTGGGATTGTATCTGCACCTCATCTACGATCACCGGAAACATCTTCCGGCTGCGGCTGCCAAGCGCCTGGCGCAGACTGGCAAAAGCTGTGGGGCTCGGCGTGGCGACATAAAGCGCGCGGGCGTCCTCGCGCCAGGGTACCACGCCGTAGCGCAGGCAAAGCGCGGCCGGCAGATGGCCTGCCATATCAGGCGCCGGGGGAGACAGCTCAAGATCGGCACCTTCGCTGCGGGCCTGCTGCGCCAGCGCACCCAGCACATCGCGGCGCGAAACCAGCCCCTCGGCCACCATAATGTCGCCGAGCGGCGCATCGATATGCCCCTGCAGGCCAAGCGCATGCATCAGATCGCGCGGCCCGATCTTGCCGGTATCCACGAGCAACTGACCCAGCGGCGGATGCCGGCTGCCGGTCGGCGCCCGCCCGGGACGTGTCAGGCTCAGGTCGAGATCATTCATGAGTGGGTCTGCCCGCAATGGTTCAGCACCGGCAGACCCTGTCAGAACAGAGTTAATGATCTGTAAATTACTGAAATTTCAACCTGAGAGGGTATCAGACCGGTTCAGGCAGCGCGATCTGCCATCGCTTTTGCGAAGCGCTCAAAGAGGTAGTAGCTGTCCTGCGGGCCGGGGCTGGCTTCCGGGTGGTGCTGCACGGACCAGACCGGGCGGCCATCCATGCGAATACCGCAGTTTGAGCCGTCAAAGAGCGAGGTATGCGTCTCGACCACGCCCTGCGGCAGGGTCTGCGCATCCACTGCAAAGCCGTGGTTCATCGACGTGATCTCGACCTTACCGGTATCGTGATCTTTGACCGGATGGTTTGCGCCGTGATGACCGTGGTTCATTTTGATGGTTTGCGCGCCAAGTGCCAGCGCCAGCATCTGATGCCCGAGGCAAATGCCGAAGACCGGCAGATCCGTGTCATCCAGCACCTGGCGGATCATCGGCACGGCATAGGCACCCGTTGCCGCCGGATCACCGGGGCCGTTCGACAGAAACACGCCATCGGGATCATGCGCCATCACATCCTCAAAGGATGCTGTCGCCGGCAGCACGGTCACATCACAGCCGGCACTTGCGAGACAGCGCAGGATATTGCGTTTGGCACCATAATCCAGCGCCACCACTTTGTACTTCGGATCCTGCAGCGGGGCATATCCGTCGGGCCAGGCCCACCGCATCTCGTTCCAGCGATAGGACTGCGCACAGGTCACTTCGCGCGCCAGATCGACACCTTTGAGCCCGGCAAACCCGCGCGCGGCCGCCACCAGTGCTTCAACATCGAAATTGCCGTCAGGGTTGTGCGCGAGGGCCACGTGCGGCGCGCCTGACTGGCGGATCGCCCGGGTCAGACGGCGCGTGTCCACCCCGCCAAGTGCGATGCGCCCGCGTGACGCCAGCCACTGGTCGAGCCCCTGCACGGCACGCCAGTTCGACGGGTCGGTGGGCATCCATTTGACGATCATACCGGCGGCAACCGGGTCGCCTGTTTCATCATCTTCGGGGTTTACGCCGACATTTCCTATGTGCGGGAAGGTAAAGGTGACGATCTGCCCGGCATAGGACGGATCGGTCATGATCTCCTGATACCCGGTCATGGCGGTGTTGAAGCAGAGCTCCGCCTCTGTCTGCCCGGTGGCCCCGAAGCCCTGACCGTAAAAAAGCGTTCCGTCCGCGAGGGCCAGACAAGCGGTGGGGCGGTCGGGCGCAGCTGCAGACATGAGGCAGTCCTTTCAGAGTGTATGGCGGGGACAAAATCTGGCGGAAACTAGTCCTGTAGCCAGCAGGGGTCAAGGGCTCTTCCGGCGCCGGTTCCGGCGCGGCATCCGGTCATCTGTCGTGGCGGCTTGCAAGCGGTTGCCGGTGTTGCAGGCATCACCGGCTTTGTTTATGGTCCGGCGCCGGAGCACAGCCCCCGGAGCGGGGTTAAAGCAGAGGAATGAGCAATGGACCTTCGTACAAAAATCTCCGCCGCGCTGAAGCAGGCGATGAAAGACAAGGCGGCCGACCGTCTGTCGACGCTGCGGCTGATCAACGCCGCAATCAAGGACAAGGACATTGCCGCGCGCGCCGAAGGCAACGAGGACGGGGTGGGCGATCCTGAAGTGCTGGCCATTCTGGGCAAAATGTCGAAACAGCGCACGGAAAGTGCCCGCGCTTATGAAGAGGGCGGACGTCTCGATCTGGCCGACCGGGAGCGCAGCGAGATCGACGTGATCGAGGAATTCCTGCCGCGACAGCTGAGCGAAGAGGAATCCGAGCAGGCCGTAAGTGAGGCCATCGACGAGACCGGGGCAGACAGCATCCGCGACATGGGCCGGGTTATGGCGGTGCTCAAGGACAAATACACCGGACAAATGGATTTCGGCAAAGCCGGACCTTTGGTGAAAGACCGCCTGAGCTGACCAGATCACCCGATTTGAACGGTGACAAAGAAGACAGCGCGCTGATTATTGCCGCGCGCAGGACGCCCATGGGCGACACTGTTCCGGGGTATGATCTGCCGGCGCCTGGCGCCGCGGTTGGGCTCAACCCTGCCAGCGCGCCGGTTAAGCCGGGATGGCAGCGCCCGCGCCTCAGCGACCATCGGGAAGACTCCGGAGAAACTTCTGCTCTTGGGGCGGCTGAGAGAAGGACAGGTTCCGGATGCGCGGCTGTAGTACCGAACGGACGAAGGACGGTGACATGACCCGCGTCAGCGTGCGGTTCCGGCGTGATTACACCAGTCAGCCGCAGGCCTGATGCTGCACGCACCTGAAGAGATCACCCGCCCGCAGCGGACGCAGCGCCCCTGACACCTCACACCGGCCGGATGCACGGGTGCCTGTAACGGTACCGCACGAACACTGAGCCTGGAATGCGGCTTCTCACCGCCGCCAGGCGCGTTGCAGCTCATCATAAAGCGACACGCGCTCTTCCTCGCTGAGAAAGGCGCCGATCTCGACTTCGCGGCCCATGCCTTTAAGCGTCACATAATGCGGCACGGGGCCGTCCTTTTCGTATTTGGTGATCGTGGTCCAGTACCGGTTGCAGTCCCATTCCTGCACGGTGCCCGACGGGTCGGTGCGCACCAGTTGCGCCTCATCAGGCCCCAGGGTGAGCACTTCGCTGATCTGTCGTGATTTCCAGTTGCGTTGCAGCGCAAAATAGATCCCCCAGACGGCCAGCAGCAGAAACGGCAGTAATCCCCACAAAACCGGAGAGCCCAGCAGCGGCAGCGTGGGGATACAGATCAGCGTGAACGTGCTGAGCACGAAGGCGGCCATCCCGCGCGCAGGCAGCGAGTTGTGGGGCCACAGGCACAGGACCTGTGGCGTTTCGTCGGGCTGGCTGGTCCATTGATACGGCATGATCGTCTGATTGTGGTTGGTATTGGTCGGAATTTAACGCAGGGCAGACGAGGCGCGCAATGCGTCAAAAGGGAAGGGGCCGTACTGCTTTTGTAAAATCCGGTGGCGCCTTGCGCATAACGGCGTGTTTACGGCGGTCTGAAATGCCAGTGACCGGGTTTCACGCGCGCGAACGGTGCCTCGGTTTTACAGGCTGAATGACCTGCCTTTTCGCCGGAACGGTTCGGACAGGCTGCCCCTGACGGGAGGGCGCCCCTGGCGCCGGTAAAGCCAGTCTGCGGGTCTCTTTAAGGTTACCGATAAGAAAAGGCCCCGGAAATCCGGGGCCTTCTGATCGTAGTCGGTCAGCTTCAGTGACCGGGCTGTTTGTCCCATTCTTCCTGCTTGGGCAGGATTTCGAAGGTGTGCTCCGGTGGCGGGCTGGGCAGTGTCCATTCCAGCGTATCCGCATATTCGTTCCACGGGTTGTTCTCTTTGCATTCTTTGCCCTTGCGGATGGCGTAGAACATCACGCCGAAGAAGAACAGGAAGGATGCAAAGCTGAGGAAGGCACCGAGGCTCGACCACCAGTTCCAGTAGGCAAAGGCATCCGGATAGTCGATGTACCGGCGTGGCATGCCCTGACGCCCGAGGAAGTGCTGCGGGAAGAAGGTCAGGTTGGCACCGATGAAGAAGGTCCAGAAGTGCAGTTTACCAGCCCACTCAGGGTACATACGGCCCGTCATCTTGGGGAAGTAGAAGTAGATACCCGCAAAGATCGCAAAGACCGCACCGAGACTCATCACATAGTGGAAGTGTGCCACGACATAGTAAGTGTCATGATAATAGCGGTCGACTGCCGCCTGGCTGAGCACGATACCGGTGACACCGCCCACAGTGAAGAGGAACAGGAACCCGAAGGCCCAGAGCATCGGTGTTTTGAACTCCACCGAGCCGCCCCACATGGTCGCGATCCAGCTGAAGATTTTCACCCCTGTCGGCACCGCGATCACCATCGTGGCAAGCATGAAATATGCCTGCTGGTTGAGGGACATGCCCACAGTGTACATATGGTGCGCCCAGACAACGAAGCCCAGAGCACCGATGGCAATCAGGGCCCAGACCATCGGCAGGTAGCCAAAGACCGGTTTGCGCGAGAAGGTCGCAATCACGTGGGAGATAATGCCGAAGCCAGGAAGGATCACG
>NZ_JAHEHZ010000238.1 GCF_024639605.1 Roseobacter sp.
CCCGCCAGTCCCGCGCCATAAGGCGTGCGCAGGACGCCATAAAATCGGTAAGATCCCCGTCGGGCGGTGAGACCAGCGATGAAGCCCACCCCATCACGTGATCGGCCGTAAAACACCGGTTGCCCCAGCCGAGACAGATGTGATTTCCGATGTGCCCGGGCGTGTGCAGAACCTCAAGTGACCAGCCGTCGCCTTCGATAATATCACCGTCTGCGAGGGTCTCATCAGGCGAAAACGCGGTGTCAATGCCTTCGCCTCCTTCTGCCATACCGGTCAGCGCCAGGCGTGTCATTACCGTTGACCGGCCCGCGTGTGCGGGGCCGAAACCGAGGACGGGCGCTCCTGTTGCGGCACTCAGCCCGGCGGCCAGCGGCGAGTGATCCAGATGCGCATGGGTAACGATAATGTGGCTGATGCGCTGTCCGGGCAGCACGGCATCAAGGATCGCCCGGAGATGTGGCTCGCTCACCGGACCCGGATCGATTACGGCAAGGTCCCGCGTGCCCAAAAGATAGGTGTTGGTGCCGCGAAAGGTCATCGGTGACGGGTTCGGTGCCAGAATTCGCCGCAGCCCGGGTTCAGCCTCCTCCGCGACCCCCGGGGCCGGATCAAACTCTGCAGGCGACGGCATCTTATTCGCTCTTTCTTACGGGCAGGTACGCGGATAGGGTCCGTGCCATGATGTTCGGCTGGCTCAAACAGTATATGCCGCGCAGTCTTTATGCCCGGGCTGTGCTGATCCTGTTGCTGCCGGTTGTGGTCGTACAACTGGTGGTGACGGTACTGTTTCTGACACGGCATTTTGAGGATGTCACGCGGCAGATGACCGACACTGTGGCGCGCGAACTGCGGCTGGTGATGGATGTGGTAGATGCCTCGCCGGACCGGGCCTCGGTGCCTGACAGGGTGATCACCGAAGCGGGGAGGCTTGCGCTGACCGCCGAACCTGTGCCTGCGGATGAGGTGCCGGAAGAGGATATGCGGCTGTGGTATGACTTTTCCGGTCGTGTAATCCTGCGCGAACTGCCCGAAAAAATTGCGGCGCTGCTGGCCATTGATCTGACCGACGACAGGCGTGTGGATGTCTATGCCGACAGCCGGCACGGCCCGGTCCGGCTCAGCTTTGACAGACGCAGGATATCGGCATCGAACCCGCATCAGCTCTTTGTAAACATGCTGTTTTTCGGCGGTCTGATCACGGTAATCGCCATTCTCTATCTGCGCAATCAGTTGCGACCGATCAAGCGTCTGGCGCGGGCGGCCGAAGCCTTCGGGCGGGGGCGGCATGAACCCTATTCGCCCTCGGGTGCAAGTGAGGTGCGTGCGGCCGGCAATGCGTTTCTTGATATGCGGAACCGGATTGAACGGCAGATCGAACAGCGCACGCTGATGCTTTCCGGTGTCAGCCACGATCTGCGCACGCCGCTCACACGCATGCGGCTGAGCCTGTCGATGCTAGACGATGAAGAGCGCGAACTGCTGGAGCGTGACGTTGATGACATGCAGCAGATGCTTGATGCGTTTCTGAACTTTGTCAAAGGTGCCTCAGAAGGCAGCGCGGAGCCTGTTGATCCGCATGCCTTTGTCGCGGAAGCAGTGCAGGAAGCGCGCCGGGCAGGGCGCGAGGTGACGCTTCTGCCCCCTGAGGGAGACGGCGCGGGTCAGGTGAAGCTCAACCGTCTCGCGATGCGGCGTGCGATCGATAACCTGATCTCGAATGCGGCCCGTTATGGCGCGAAGGCAGAGGTGTCGGTGATGCTCAGCGACAAATCCTTGCGGATCCGGGTTGAGGACGATGGCCCGGGCATTCCGGCCGAGCGTCGCGAAGAAGCTACACGGCCGTTTTCGCGACTGGATCCGGCGCGCAATCAGGACAGGGGCGGGGGCGTCGGTCTGGGCCTTGCGATTGCAACCGATATCGCCCGGGCGCATGGCGGTGTTTTGCGGCTGGGCGAATCTGCCCGTCTGGGCGGGTTGCGGGCGGATATCGTGATTGCGCGGTGACTGCCGCAAACCCCCTTGAGTGGCCCGCGCTGGCCAGGGGCCTGCCGGATCAGCTCCCGTTGAAGCGATTCAGCATCCCCTGTGCATTGAGAATATCCGGAGTATCGAAACCTTCGGTGAACTGATTAAGCGTTGAGCGCAGCAAAGTGCGCGCACGTTCGGGCTGGCTGTCATGCAGGAAGTCTGCGAGCGTCGTGGCGGCCCGCAATTCCCAGGATAACGACTGCTGGGCCTGCGCGGCCTTATAAGCCATCTCCAGTTGTGCTTCTGCTTCCGGCGCGCGATCCGATTTCATCAGCACTTTTCCGTAGATGCGCCGCAATTCGGGAAGGTGCGCATTTTCGCGGTATGTCTCAATCTGTCGGATGCTCTGTTCGATCATCTGCAGCGCCTTATCTACTTCGCCGGTTTCGGCCCTTGCTTCGGCTTCCCGCGTGCGCAGATAGCTGAGCCAGACGCGGTGGCCGGTTTTGTGAAACCGGTGGATCGCCCGATGCAGCAGATCGGCGCTCTCGTCGTACCGCCCGAGATGATAGAGCGCCAGACCGCGGTTAATCGGCACCATAACGTTGGTCATCACCGCAAGGCCATACTGCGTCCCGATGCGCTCCGCCTCATCGGCGCGATCCATCAGCGATTGCGGATCCCTTAAGTATTCAAATACCTGGGCACCGAGAGTGAGAGAAAATGTTGTATCGAAGGGGTGACCGCGCCGGCGCGAGTTCTGGTCTTTCTCGTCGCTGACCACACGCGCCTGATCCGGAAAACCGGTCATCCACAGGATCTGTGAGCGGTAGACCCCTTCGCCGCTGAACGGGTCGTTGTTGGTGGTCGTGGTGATGTTGTGGTGGGCCACGGGATCGTAAAGCCGGCGCACCCGGTCTCCCGATCTGAGGGCCTCGCGAAACTCCCCGCGCCAGAAATAGGCCGCTGACGACGCGCGATGCCCCATGATCACCAGTTCTTCGTCGCCTTTGGCCTCGCCGATATCGAGCAGTTGCCGTGCGCAGTTCAGTGAAGAGGTCATGTCGCAGACCGAGAAGTAATGGATGTTGAGCGTGTTCAGTATCGGCAGGAAACTGCTGTCGTGATCAAGCGCCTTGGCAAGTGCCAGTGCCGGTTCCAGAATGCCGGCGACTTCGGTTTTTCCCCAGCCATGCTGTGCCATGATCAGCGGACCCAGTTGTTTGCGCACTTCGAGTTCAAGCTGCTGAACGGCTGCTGAATTGCCCAGCGTACCGATCAGTTTCAGCGCCTTCTCGAAATAGGAAATTCCCTCGACAATCGCAAAACGCCGCACCGCCAGTTCACCGGCTTTGGTGTAATACTCAGCGGCTTTCAGGCTGAGGGACGCCTGCTCGAAGTGCTGGGCAAGGATTTCCGGGGCGGATCGTGCCGTCTCGCCATTCTGCTCTTCAAACCCCTTTGCGATCTTGCCGTGAAGGGCTTTGCGGATACTGCGCAACAGCGAGTCGCGCGCG
>NZ_JAHEHZ010000116.1 GCF_024639605.1 Roseobacter sp.
ACCCGCACAGAGGTTCTGCGCGATGTGAACTTTGATCTGGACGCCGGAGAGACACTGGCGCTCGAAGGGGAGTCCGGCAGCGGTAAAAGTACGGTGCTGCACCTTATTGCCGGGCTCGATACGCCCACTTCCGGCAGCATTCTGCTGAAGGGCCACGAAATAAACGGCCTGCCTGATCAGGCGGCGGCCCGGATGCGACGCTCGGATGTCGGTGTCATTTTTCAGCAGTTCAACCTGATCCCCAGTCTGACTGTGGGCGCAAACATTGCCTTTCAGGCGCGGCTGGCCGGAAAGGAAGACCCCGCCTTCGTCAAAGAACTGGCGGAACGGATCGGTCTTGCGGATCAGACGGGAAAATACCCTGAAGCGCTCTCGGGCGGTCAGCAGCAACGGGTGGCCATTGCCCGTACTCTTGCTGCGCGACCTGCGCTGATCCTGGCAGATGAGCCGACCGGCAACCTTGACGAGAGCACAGCCGATGCGGTGCTGGATCTGATGCTGGAAAGTGCCGCCGGGGTCGGGGCGGCTGTGCTGATGGTGACCCATTCCGCCCGGCAGGCCGCGCGCATGTCGCGCCGTGTCCTCCTGCGCCACGGTGTGGTGCAGCCCCGGATCCCGGCGACGTCACCATGACACGGCACGGGCTGGCGGTTCTGCTCTCTCACTGGCGGCGCAACCCGTTGCAGTTGCTGACGCTGGTGACCGGTCTGGCGCTGGCAACGGCGCTCTGGTCGGGTGTGCAGGCGATCAATGCCGAGGCGCGTGCGAGTTATGCGCAGGCCTCTGACACGCTGGACGGCGGTGATATCGCCCGGGTTGTCCGTACCGATGGCCAGGACATCACCACCGCGGAATATGTAGCACTGCGCCGCGCCGGCTGGCTGGTGAGCCCGGTGATTGAGGGGCGGCTGGACGGGACAGACCCCGGCATCAGGATCACCGGGATTGAACCGCTGACACTGCCCGGACGCGGAGCATTCGAGCCCGGTGAGGAGGGCATTGCCTTACCTGACGGATTTCTGAGCGATGCCGGGCTGCTGGTGGCAAACCCCGGTGATCTGCCGGCGCTGGAGCCTTTTGGCGTGCCCTTGCTGGCGGACCCGGACCGGCGCGCAGGCACGGTGCTCACAGATATCGCCACGGCCGGGCGGCTGCTCGGAGAGGACGGCGGCATCGGATGGCTGCTGCTTGCACCTGAACAACCCCTGATCCGCGCCGGTCTGCCCGCGGCCTACACTGTGAGCGAGCCGCTGGTGCAGAACGATGTCGCGCGCCTGACACGCAGCTTCCACCTTAATCTCACGGCCTTCGGGCTGTTGTCCTTTGCGGTCGGGATTTTCATTGTCTACGGGGCTGTTGGTCTTGCGTTTGAGCAACGGCGCGGGGTTTTCCGGACGCTGCGCGCCATGGGCATGCCGCTGCGCCGGCTGATGCTGCTGCTGGTGCTGGAACTGGGCGTTTTCGCGCTTCTGGCGGGGGCCGCGGGCATCGCGCTTGGGTATGTGATAGCGGCAGCCCTGATGCCGGATGTGGCGGCGACTCTGCGCGGACTTTACGGGGCTGAGGTCACCGGGCAGTTGCAGCTGCGCCCCGTGTGGTGGCTGTCAGGCATGGCCATCGCGCTTGGCGGGACTGCGGTTGCGGCTGTCGCGGCGCTCTGGCGTCTTGTCAGGATGCCGCTGTTGTCTTTCAATCATCCGCGCGCCATGCGCGTGCAGGCGGATGGCTCAGCGCGGCTGATGCTGGTGGCAGCTGTCGTGTTGCTCGGAGCGGCGGCTCTTTTTGCAGTCTTCGGATCGGGGCTGTTTGCAGGGTTTGCGCTCCTCGCATGTCTGTTAACGGGGGCGGCTTTTTGTCTGCCTCTGGTGCTGTCGAAGGTGCTGAAACTGGCTGAATGTGCTGCAAACGGGGTTCTGTCGCAGTGGTTCTGGGCCGACACACGCCAGCAGTTGCCGGGGCTCACGATGGCGCTGATGGCGCTGCTGCTGGCAATGGCAGCGAACATCGGTGTCTCGACGATGGTGTCAAGTTTCCGGCTCACCTTCACCGGCTATCTCGATCAGCGACTTTCGGCAGATCTTTACCTGCGCGCAGGCACCCCTGCTCAGGCCGGGGACATCCTGTCTTTTCTTGAGGGCCGTGAAACGGATGTTCTGCCGATTGCATCGGCGCCGACGCGCATCGGCGGTCTGCCGGCGGAGATCTTTGGCCTGCGTGATCACGTCAGTTACCGTGAAAACTGGCCGGTTCTGGACGCTGTTCCGGCGGTCTGGGACAGGCTCGCGGCCGGGGACGGTGCGCTGATCAATGAGCAGATGGCGCGGCGCGAAGCCCTGCGCCCGGGCGACATGCTTCAGGGCGGCGACACCGTCCTGGGCATCTACAGTGACTACGGCAATGCCGCAGGGCAGGTAATCATCTCAGAGGCGCTTTTCGCCACGCGCTATCCGGAGATCAGGCCGGTTCAGTTCGGACTTGTGACAGACGCGCCCGCCGCCCTGGCAAAGGCGCTGCAGGACCGTTTCGATCTGCAGGCTGATGCGCTGATCAACCAGCGCGACCTCAAGGCGTTCTCACTGGAGATTTTTGAGCGGACATTTGCAGTGACCGCCGCCCTGAATGTGCTGACGCTTTCGGTGGCGGGGCTTGCGATCCTGATCAGCCTGCTGACGCTTGCTACCATGCGGCTGCCACAGCTGGCCCCGGTCTGGGCGCTTGGTCTGACGCGCCGGGATCTTGCGGGATTCGAAATGCTGCGGGCGGTTTGTCTCGCCACGCTGACAGGGCTGCTGGCCGTGCCGCTCGGGTTGGCGCTGGCCTGGGTCTTGCTGGCCGTGGTCAATGTCGAAGCCTTCGGCTGGCGTCTGCCGATGTACCTTTTCGCCGGCGACATGCTGCGGCTTGGCGGGCTGACGCTGCTGGCGGCCCTGCTTGCAGCGCTCTGGCCCGCCGCGCGCCTTGCGCGAACACCACCCCACAAGCTTCTGAAAGTATTCAGTAATGAACGGTGACCGGATCAAAGCATTCCTGTTTTCAGTGACGCTTGCGATTTTGCCGGCAGGTGCCGGTGCTCAGGGGTTTGCCGGCCTTGGCGCGGATGCCACAGGCTTTGCGTTTCCCGATCGGGATGTGCAGATTGAATTTCCCCGCGATCACGGCCCGCACCCTGATTTTCGCATCGAATGGTGGTATCTGACCGCCAATCTGCAGGCAGCGGACGGCACCGGATACGGGCTGCAGTGGACGCTTTTCCGCAGTGCGGGCGCACCTGTAGAAAAGGAGGGCTGGTCAAGTCCGCAGGTCTGGATGGGCCACTCGGCTGTCACGACACCTGACCGCCATTTCGTGGCCGAAAGGCTGGCCCGTGGCGGGATCGGTCAGGCAGGTGCCGAAGCTGAACCTTTTCAGGCCTGGATCGATGACTGGGAAATGCGCGCCACGGGTGCGGGCATTGACGCTCTGAGCATGCGCGCGACGGGTCCGGATTTTGCCTATGACATGACGCTCAGCGCGCAGGGACCGCTCGTATTTCACGGAGAAAACGGGTATTCGGTCAAATCGGCGTCGGGACGGGCCAGTTATTATTATTCACAGCCATTCTATGAGATTGCCGGAACGCTGCAGCTGCCCGGTGGTGATGTGGCAGTTACCGGCTCCGCATGGCTTGACCGGGAGTGGGCGTCGCAGCCCCTGGGCGATACACAGATCAGCTGGGACTGGTTTTCCATGGCCTTTGACGACGGGGCGCGGCTGATGGGGTTCACGCTGCATGACACTGCCGAGGGTGATTATACGGCGGCGACCTGGATTGACCCGGATGGCACGACCACTGCCTATGCGGATGGTGCTTTCAATGCCCGGCCGCTGGAAACAGAAGAGGTGGCAGGCCGTGAAGTGCCGGTCGTCTGGCAGGTGTCATTGCCGGACCGCGCGGTGGACGTGACCGTGACCGCGATGAACCGGCAGGCCTGGATGGATACGCTGGTGTCCTACTGGGAGGGCCCGGTGCGTATCACAGGCAGCCATACCGGACGCGGATACCTTGAAATGACCGGGTACTGACAATCGCAACCGCGGCGTCAGGCTGGTTCTGTGACAGTGCCGGTGATACTTCAGATCAAGGACGACCGGAGGAGACGCGCCATGTCCCGCGCCCGCACCATAACACGACGCACCCTGATGACCGGCGCGCTTGCTCTGGGCGGTGGCGTGGCCTTTGGCACCTGGCGTTTGCTGACACCTGACGCCAACCCGGTGCTGGCCAGTCTTGAGCAGGGCGAGGCAAGTTTTAACCCCTGGGTGATGGCAGAGCCGGGTGCGTCACTCTGATTACACCGCATGCGGATGTGGGTCAGGGCGTGAATTCAATGCAGGCGCTGCTGATCGCAGAAGAAATGGATCTTGAGCCCGGCGGTTTCGTCATCTCGCCCGGGGTTCCTGCGCGGGCATACCGCAACCGCGCGCTTTCCCGGGATATGGTACCTTTCATGTCCACCGATCAGCGTTTTGTGGCGCGTGCCGGCAGGTCGGTGGCCGAAAGCGTGATGAAGCTTCTTGCGCTGCAGGTCACGGGCGGGTCGAGCTCGGTGCCGGACAGTTATGACAAACTGCGCCACGCCGGTGCAGTGGCCCGCGAAACGCTCAAAGCTGCCGCCGCCATGCGGACAGGTATTCCGGTGGCGCAGCTGTCGACCGCGAAGGGGGCTGTCTTATTGCCAGACGGTGAGCGGATCCCTTATCCGGACCTGGCCTCTGACGCGGCAGAAATTCCGCCGGTTACAGATGTGGATTTGCGCCCGCCCGCGGCCTGGCGTCTGATCGGACAACCGGTCGAACGTATCGACATCCGGGATAAATCAACCGGAAAAACCCGCTATGGCATTGATGAATGGCAGGCGGATATGCTGTTTGCCTCGGTCCGCGCAAGCCCGCGCCGGGGCGGTGCTTTGCTTGGGTACGACGCCACCCGTGCGCGCCAGATGCCCGGCGTGCTGCATGTGCTGGACCTGCCCGACGCCGTGGCGGTGGTTGCCGACAATACATGGAATGCCTTTCAGGCGCTGGAAGAGATCAGTTTCGACTGGGGTCCGACGCCTTTCCCGGCGGATCAGGACGCGCACTGGCAAATCCTGAGCGATGCTTTTGACACAACGCGCGCGAAAGTCTGGCGCGATGACGGGGATGTGTCCCACCTGAGCGGGGCCTGGCGGGAATACCGCGCACCTTATGTCGCCCATCAACCGCTGGAGCCGCTCAATGCCACGATCCGGGTTGACGGGGAGCGCGCCGAGATCCGGACAACCCATCAGATGCCCGGACTGGCACGGGATAAGGTGGCAGAAATTACCGGATTGCCGGCCGCGCATGTCACCTTTCACAACCTGCCGGGCGGGGGCAGTTTCGGGCACCGGCTTGAGTTTGATATCATTGAACAGGCCGCAGAAACCGGCCGGCAACTGCCCGGTGTGACGATTAAGGTGACGCTCAGCCGGGAAGAGGATTTCGCCCGCGACATCCCGCGCCAGATCGCGATGGCGCGGGCGCGCGGGGCTGTGTCAGGGGGGCAGGTCACAGCACTGGATCTGCAGATTGCCGCACCTTCTGTCACACGCTCTCAGACCGGTCGCGCGGCGTTTGAAGTGCCCGGGCCCGACCTGCAGACCGTGGCGGGTGCCTGGAACATGCCCTTTGCGATCCCGGATCTGCGGGTGTCGGGTCGGGATGTGGAGGGGTTGGCGCCTGTTAGTTCCTGGCGGTCCGTCGGTGCTGCAACGGCTGGGTTTTTCGCGGAATCCGCGCTTGACGAACTGATCCGTGACGCGGGCGCTGACCCGATGGCTGAGCGGCTGCGGCTGGTCCGTGACCCGGTTGCGCGCGGCGTTCTCGAAGCTGTCGCAGAGATGTCGGGCTGGGGCAGGGGCATGGCCCCGCAAGAAGGGCGCGGCGTGGCGCTGGTCAGCTCATTCGGGGTGCCTGTGGCGCAGGTGGTGGATGTCACCGCGACGCAGCAAGGTATCCGTATCGATCGGGTCTTTGTCGCAGCGGACGTGGGCCTGATCCTCGACCCGGTGAATTTCGAAAATCAGGTGCAGGGCGGTGTTGTCTGGGGGCTGGGTCATGCGATCAACAGCGAAATTACCTATGCCAACGGGCAGGCAGAGCAGAGCAATTATCACGCAGCACCCGGTTTGCGGCTCTGGCAGACCCCACAAATTGTTGTGCGCGGGCTGCAAACCGCACAGGACATCCGCGGGATCGGCGAGCCACCCGTGCCGCCGGTCGCCCCGGCACTCGCAGGAGCGGTCTTTGCAGCGACCGGGCAGCGCCTGCGCGAGATGCCCTTTGCGCGTCACATAGCCTTTGTCTGAGGTGAACGCTCTCTCTTGCGGGTGTTGCGATTAATGCTATCCCTGAGACCTGAAATCGACACAAGCAGCCACCGGAGGCCCCATGGATTTTGCACTCAGCGAAGAACAGAGCGCCATTTTTGACATGGCATATGCCTTTGGCCAGGAACACATAGCCCCGTTTGCGCGCGACTGGGAGGCACAGGGTACGATCCCCAAAGATCTTTGGCCCCGGGTGGCAGAACTTGGTCTTGCCGGTATTTATGTCTCTGAAGAATATGGTGGATCCGGACTGAGCCGTCTGGATGCCACGCTGGTTTTTGAAGCACTTGCGATGGCCTGTCCGTCGGTGGGCTCGTTCCTGTCGATCCACAATATGTGTGGCGGGATGATTGATACCTACGCGTCCGACGAGATGAAATCGGCGTGGCTGCCAAAGCTCTGTGCGATGGACAGGATCTTCTCTTATTGTCTGACCGAGCCCGGATCGGGCTCTGACGCATCGGCGCTGCGCACGCGTGCTGCGCGCACCAATGACGGATACAGTCTGACCGGAACCAAGGCCTTTATATCCGGAGGCAATTATTCTGATGTTTATCTCAGCATGGTGCGTACCGGCGATGACGGCCCGAAAGGCATTTCTGCCGTGCTGGTCGAGGCGGGAACAGACGGTTTGAGCTTTGGCGGACCAGAGCAGAAAATGGGCTGGCGCGCGCAACCCACAGCTCAGGTTCAGTTTGATGACTGCCGGGTGCCTGCCCGGAACCTTGTGGGCGAGGAGGGACGCGGTTTTTCCTATGCGATGGCGGGGCTTGACGGCGGGCGTCTCAATATCGCGGCCTCTGCATTAGGGGGCGCGCAGGCGGCGCTGAATGCAGCCCTCGCCTATACCGGCGAGCGCAAAGCTTTCGGGCGGTCGATTGATCAGTTTCAGGCGCTGCAGTTTAAACTCGCCGACATGGAAGTCCGCCTGCAGGCGGCACGGGTTTTTCTGCGTCAGGCCGCCTGGAAACTGGACGCCGGCACGGCCGATGCCACTAAAAACTGTGCGATGGCCAAGGTGTTTGTGACCGATGCTGCCTTTGACGTCGCCAATGACGCGCTGCAGCTGCACGGTGGCTATGGATATCTGGCAGATTACGGGGTCGAGAAAATTGTGCGGGATCTGCGGGTACACCAGATCCTCGAAGGCACAAATGAGATCATGCGCGTTATCATCTCGCGGCAGTTGCTGGCGGCCCGCGGTTGAGCGCGGGCATCTCCGGCGGTTAAGCGGCGGTTTACCTCTTGGGGTCATAAAGACAGTGCGCGTCGTCGCGCGTCTCGTTTTTGTGACCCCTGCCGGATAACCACGTGATTTCAGTTCCCAGTGCCGCCGATTTGACGTCTGACAAAGCACCCAAACGGGTGCTTATTGTCGACGATTCGAGGGTCTTGCGGGCCTGGCTCTGCGCTGTTCTGTCTTCTGACCCGCGTCTGGTGATCGCCGGCGAAGCGGCCGATGCGGTCGCCGCCCGTGACTTTCTGCGCAGCAATCCGGTGGACGTGATTACGCTCGATATCGAGATGCCCGGGATGAGCGGGCTTGAGTTTCTGACACGGCTGATGCGCGCCAGACCGACCCCGGTGGTTATGATGTCGGGCCTGACAAGTGCTGGCAGCGACGCCGCGGTTCAGGCGCTTTCCCGTGGTGCTGTGGATTGCATGGTTAAGCCGACCGGCGATTATGGTGACGAGCTGACGAGCGACATTTGTGATCGTGTCTATCACGCGGCCTGCACACGGCCGGCCCGTACGAAACGCCCGGAGGCAACCGGGCCGGCCCGAAAGCCCGCACCGGTGACTTTCGGGGTAGGAGGTCGTACCTGCCGCCGCGGATCGGTTTTTCTGATTGGCGCGTCGACGGGGGGTGTGGCAGCCCTCGAAACCGTTCTGCCGATGCTGGATCCCGGCGGCCCGCCGGTGGTCATCGTACAACACATGCCAGGTAATTTTCTCGTCAGTTTCTCTGAGCGGCTTAACAGGCAGTTGCCACAGAATGTATATCTCGCCCGCGAAAACCACATACTGGAAAGAGGTGATATTGTCCTCGCCCCCGGCGACGGGCAACATACCGGAATTTATCGTAAAAACGGTAGATGGATGTGCCGTTTTCTGCCAAATGATCCGCCGGCGTTACATTGTCCTTCTGTCGATGTGCTCTTTACGTCCGCGGTAAGTGAGGCCGGGAATGTCACAGCGTCTTTGCTCACCGGGCTTGGCCGGGACGGGGCAAACGGATTGCTGGAACTCTCGCGCGCCGGCGCGCGGACTATCGGTCAGGATGAAGGGACCTGCGTCGTCTATGGAATGCCGCGAGCGGCAAATGTGATCGGTGCAGTTCAACGCGAACTGCCGCTGGATAAAATCGGTCCGGAAATGCGCGATACCAGACGTCGGACCGGGCGGTCTTTGCGATCATCGGGGCAGGTCCGACCATGAGATCTGCGAACAGAGTTCACATTACTCAGGGTGAACGTGGTTCGGGTACTGACCCTGACCTCGTGATCAGCACAATACTTGGGTCCTGTGTGTCATGCTGTCTCTGGGACCCGGTGGCAGGAGCAGGCGGCATGAATCACATGTTGCTGACCGTAAGTACGGCCAGAAATGGGTTTTGCAATCTGGCAGGCATCAATGCGATGGAACTGCTGATAAATGATATACTTAAACTTGGCGGCAGTCGGGACAGGCTGCGCGCAAAGGCATTTGGTGGTTCGCGGATGGTTTCCGGCCTCAGCGACATCGGTCGGCTGAACAGTGATTTCACTCTCGATTTTCTACGACAGGAAGGCATAATCTGTGAGGGCCATTCGCTTGGCGGGTCTTCTGCCCGCCATCTGATGTTCTGGCCGGCGTCGGGTCGTGTGCTCCAGAAAGTTCGTGAAGATGCCCCGGAGGAAACACCGGCTCAGGTGCGTGCTCCGGAAAATACCGGCAACGATCTCAAGCTTTTTTAGAATTGCTGAACGGCACTCGACGCCTGAAAACAGCCCGGGTTGCCTATCGCTCTTCGTCCGTTCTCGTGACGCCGTGCGCTTTTCTAAGGGGTTCTACTATTACGGTAAAACCGCCTCGTATATTTCCCTGGTTTCCCGCCCGGCATTCAGCCAACTGGAGTTACCGAAGGCCATCTGGCAATGAGATTGAGGCCAGGTTTGTTTTTGCGAAATTTCCCGCGCCCTGTCGGATCGAAGGTTTGAGTTCGCAATATTCAGAACAGATCAAGCTCACCGGATGTACTGGTCTCGCTCTGATGCTTTTGGCAATCATTATTGTTCAGCAGCTTTTGCGTGGAGTTTAGTTTCAGCCTTTTGGCGATCCCACTAAGGTCGGAGCCACCAGAGCCCTGCGCTTGTTCACGTTTGTTCAGCAAGTGCATCAGGAGAGCCGTGTCCTCCAGGGACTGCCGCAAGAAATCAAGACCCTGAAGTTCAGTTATCGCTGCGCCGGAGGTGTTGCCGGATCGCGAGACCGTTGCACCAACCGCCTGTTCTATCGTGAATACCTGAGCTGCCAGAGCATCAAGGTGCCCCGAAACCCGCGCAAGAATCTTTCCGACCGTTTCTCTGTCCGACCCGGGCTCCGTCATTCACAGACGTCCGACCACAGCTTCAATACAGTTTCTTAGTCCCGCCTGCTCAAAAGGTTTCTTCAGGTAATTATTCATTCCAAGTTTTTTGCCGTGGTCAACAATCTGCTGCTCGGCACGGCCGGTGACAAGGATGAAACCGACGCCCTTGGTTTTGGGCGAGGCCCGCAACTGATGCAACAACTGCAACCCATCCATTTGCGGCATATTGTAATCGGAGATCACCAGATGGACAGGATGCGTCGCGAGGGTCTTCAAAGCATCCATACCATTTTCTGCCGTCGAAACATTTCGCACTCCGAAAGCATCCAGGGCCTGGGTTATCAAACCTCTGCTGGTCGACATATCGTCAACAACCATAATCCTGATCTGATCGCGTAAAGACATAAGTACTTCCTCAATATCAAGGCGTGTTCCGGTTGGACTCAGCGGACCGGTATGTGGTCGGTCCGCAGTTCTGAAAACCGGTCTGCTCAGGTTGTGCTATTCGTTCCGAGTGCCCAAGAAACAACAAACCATCAGGTTTCAAAGCGCTGTGAAACCTGGGCCATAAAGTGCTCTGTGTTTCAGAATCAAAATAGATCACCACGTTCCGGCAAAAAATTACGTCAAACTGCTGCGTCATAGGCCAGTCCGAAAGCAGGTTCAGTTCTCGGAACGTGACGAGTCGGGTGATTTTTGAATCCAGTGCGTAATAAACTTCTGAACCGCTTGAGGACTTTCGAAAGTATCTGGACAGCGTCTCAGATGGAACTCCATTGATCAGCCTTTCCGGGTACTCAGCAGATTTAGCAAACGCGACGACGGTCGGGTCTATATCAGTTGCCAAAATCCGAAAATCACTTTCTGAAACCGCTGGAAACAGTTCAGAGAATAGCATGGCGAGTGAGTAAGCTTCCTGGCCATTGGAACAGCCGGCTGACCAGATCCTTACACGTTGCCCCGCATTCAGAGCTGAAATCAGGCCCGGAGCGATTTCCGCCTTGAGATACTCGAAGTGGTGAAACTCTCTAAAAAAATGCGACATGTTTGTCGTCAGAGCCGATATCATGTAGCGACGTTCTTCACGGCCAGCGTCTGAGCAAACGTGGCGAGCATATCGCGAAAAGTCTGAGTACCCGAGCACTTTCAGTCGCTTGCGTAAACGCGACTGAATCATAGATTTTTTTTCGACCAGCAGACGTAAGCCGCTTTCCCGGTAAGCCAATTCAGCAATGGCCTGAAAGTTCTCGGCGTCAAG
>NZ_JAHEHZ010000020.1 GCF_024639605.1 Roseobacter sp.
GCCAATGCCATCGCGGCGGCAGGCGATCTGCGCATCAGCCGCCTGCCGATGAACGAGAACGGAGTGTCGTTTCTCTGAGGCATCTGCATCCGCCGCCGGGATCGTCGGTGGCGCCCGCCGGCACATCCAGGCGCAGCGGTTGGGTCAAAGGTGTGCAGTGCGTCAGACCTGCACTTCGGTGGAGGCCCGGTGTCCGGCCCGGCTATTCCGGACTTTCCTCCGGAACCGGCGTATGAGACCGGCGCACGGCATTCTTTCGAAGTTATGCCCTGGTTACGAACCGCATCGCACGGCTTTTATCCGGCTTGCGTAAAGGTAAGCGACAAACGCCCGGGTTGCGGGTCTCAGGACACGGGTGCCGGCCACGACAGCGACGGCTATGAATTCTCAGCGGGAAACAGGGGTCTGTTCTCTGTGCGCGGAGGAGGCATGTAATGCCTGCTGTTCGGGTTGCGGAAATTACCGTATGGCCGCGTTTGAAGCAGGGCAGGGCAGCGGCGTGAGAACATCCGGTGGCGCACAGCCCGCTTTTACAGAGGCGGAAAGAGGTTCCGGCTGATGCAAGACTATCGGTCAGCCACCCGGCATCCCCGGCGCGATGCCCTTCCCGATACCAGAAAGGCGACCCGCAGGCCGCCTCTGGTGTGTCAGACTTCAGAGCAGGTCAGCGACCCCATGTCCGGACAACGCCACAGTCCATGTGCACGAAGTTGGACCCGGAGTATTTCCCGACACCGCCGCCCCGGCAGGCCGCCGCAGCTTTGGCCATCTGGTTGACCGACCGGGTCGACAGCCGCAGATCAGCGGCCTGGCCCTGCATGTGCAGCGAATTTTTCGCCACCCGCCGGCTGCGTGCGCGCAGCATCGCGTTGGTCTGCGGGCTGCGATACCCCGAGAGCAGCATATAGGGCTCACTGACATCCATCATATTGTGCGCCGCCGACATGATGTCGACCGTGCGCAGGTCCATGGATTTGACGCCATCAGTGCGCCAGTCCCGCATGAAATGATTCACCTCTTTGACTGCTTCGGCGACATACTTGCCTTCGATCCAGTAAATCATGTCGATACGTTCGCCGGTACGCCCCGAATACATCCGGATCCGCCTGATATCGCCTGATCCTCTGAGGAAACCTGCTGCGTTTGCGTAGGTTGGTGCGGCGACCACTGTTGTCGCGGCAAAAGCTTTCAGTAACGCACGCCTTGAAAGGCCCGCTGAGCTGTCTTTCATCATAGCATTTATTGCCTCGTTCCTGCCTGACCCGTGATGTTACACGGGCACGTCATCTCTGTCCCAGATGCAACAGTTGTATGTCATAGAGACGATTGTTAACCAAGACGTGAAAACGCAATGCCCTATTTCTGCTCAATTTTAGGCAAAAAACCGCCAATGCCCGGTGGGAGAGCTTTTTATACGGAACCGGTGCGTAACTGCATCATTTTCACGTTTCCTTGACAAAACCCGGAAATGTTATTGGACACGCCCCCGCCGGCAACGGCACACACGTCGGGCCGCCCTGAATGTGAGGATTAACAATGATCACGCTTTTGCCTTTGACGCTCCGGAACGCCCTTGTGGCGATTCTGTCTATGGTTGTCGTTCTGACCGTCACGCCTGCGCCTCTGGCTGCCCAGATGCAGAGCACAGCTTTCCGGCAGGCCGTCGCAACTGCCGCAGCGCGCGATGCCGAAATCGCCGCGTTTTATAAAGCAAACGGCTATGACAGTATCTGGACCGGGAACGGGCGCGACCGTAAACGACGTGCGGCCCTGATCGCGGCCCTGAGCGAGGCGGGCAATCACGGGCTGCCTTCCGGACGGTACGATCTCGCCGGACTTGAAACCCGCATGCGCACTGCGCGCAGTGCAGCAGATCTCGGCGCACTTGAGGTCGACCTCAGCCGCACCTTCCTGCAATACGCCCGCGATGTGCAGACCGGTGTCCTTGTGCCGTCGCGTGTGGATAAGGCGATCGTACGGCAGGTGCCGTATCGTGAACGCGGGTCTTATCTGGTGAACTTTGTCAAATCCTCGCCGGACGGCTTCATGAAGGCGCTGCCGCCAGCAAGCCGCGAATATAACGCGCTGATGAAAGAAAAACTGCGTCTGGAGCGGCTGCTGTCAAAAGGCGGCTGGGGCGAGACGGTGCATACCAAAACTCTCAAACCCGGTGCGTCGGGCTCCAATGTGGTGGAACTGCGCAACCGTCTGTACCGGATGGGGCACATGAAGCGCAGCGCCGGACAGATCTACGACGAGGATATGGTCAAAGCCGTACTCGCCTTTCAGCGCGCGCATGGTCTGGCAGAAGACGGCGTGGTCGGGCCCGGCACGATGGCGGAAATTAACATCTCTGTTGCAGAGCGCCTGCAGTCTGTTGTCGTTGCCATGGAGCGGGAACGCTGGACGAACATGGAGCGCGGCAAGCGCCATATCGAGGTTAATCTTGCCGACTTCACCGCCAAAATCTTTGACAACGGCAAAGAGACCTTTTCAACCCGTTCGGTCATCGGGCACCGCGCCTCCGACCGTCAGTCGCCGGAGTTCTCGGACGTGATGGAATTCATGGTGATCAATCCGAGCTGGTACGTTCCGCGGTCGATCGTCACCAAAGAATACCTTCCGGAACTGCAGAAAGACGCCTATGCGGTAAACCACATCGAAATCACCGACCGTCAGGGCCGCCGCATTGACCGTTCGGCTGTCGACTTCTCGCAGTTTAACGCGCGCAGCTTCCCCTTTTCCATGCGCCAGCCCCCCAGCCGCGGCAACGCTCTCGGGCTGGTGAAGTTCATGTTCCCCAACAAGCACAACATCTATCTGCATGACACTCCGGCCAAGAACCTGTTCGGCCGCGAAGTCCGTGCCTACAGCCATGGCTGTATCCGCCTCGCAGACCCGTTTGATTTCGCCTATGCGCTGCTGGCGAAACAGACCGGAGATCCGCAGGGGTTCTTCCAGGCCAAACTGGCCACCGGCACCGAGCAGACCGTTTACCTCGAAAAGCCGGTACCTGTGCATATCATTTACCGGACCGCTTTTGCTGACGGGCGTGGTAAGGTGCAGTTCCGCCGCGATATCTATGGTCGCGACGGCCGGATCTGGAACGCTCTGTCACAGGCGGGGGTGGCATTGCGCGCCGTACAGGGTTAAGTCTGCCCGTGAACGGGCAGGGGCGGGATACGATGACGGAAACCACATTCAGCGTATCTGAAATCGCGATCGCTCTGGGTGCCGAAGCCCTGGGCGATACCACGCTGCGCATCACCGGCGCGGCCGAGCCGCAAAGTGCCGGCCCGCAGGAGCTGGCAATGGCCACGCAGCCCCGGTATGCAGAACAGCTCGGGCAGGGGCAGGCCCTCGTGGCACTGCTCTGGCAAGGCGCGGACTGGCAGGCGCTGGGTCTCAAAGCCGCAATCATCCCGGCGCGACCCCGCTATGCGATGACAAGCCTGACGCGGCTCATGGACCCCGGTCAGGGGTTCGCACCGGGTATCCATGAAACAGCGCTGATTGACCCTTCGGCAGAGCTCGGCGACGACGTAAGCGTCGGCCCCTTTTCAGTCATTTCAGCCGGCGCAAAAATCGGGGCCGGAACCGTCATCGGCCCGCATTGCTTTGTCGGCTGGAACGCCGTGATAGGCGACGGCGGCTTTCTGCGCGAACATGTTTCAGTCGGCGCACGCGCAACCATCGGCGCACGTTTCATCGCGCAACCCGGCGTGCGGATTGCCGGTGACGGGTTTTCCTTTTCAACGGCCGAGCGCTCGGGCGTCGAGGCCGCGCGCAACAATATGCGCGACCAGGAAGAGACCACATCGCAGTCATGGGCCCGCATCCACTCGCTGGGGTCGGTCACCATCGGCGATGACGTCGAGATCGGGGCCAATTCCACCATCGACTGCGGCACCATCCGCGACACGCGCGTCGGAGACCGGACAAAAATCGATAACCTCGTGCAGATCGGCCATAACTGTGTGATCGGCAACGACTGCCTGCTTTGCGGACAATGCGGCATGGCGGGCTCGTCGGTCATCGGCAACAACGTGGTGCTGGGCGGTCAGGTCGGCGTAAATGATAATATTTTCGTTGGCGACCGGGTGATTGCGGGCGGCGCCAGCAAGATCTTCTCCAACGTGCCCGCCGGACGAACCATCCTCGGCGCGCCGGCCACTAAAATGGAAACCAATGTCGAAATCTACAAGGCTCTGCGACGCCTTCCGAGGCTGATGAAGGAGTTTACGGCGCTCAAGAAAGCGGTTTCCAAATCAGACACCAGTGACTAAATCACAGGCGACAACGGCACGGAGGACCTCCCGATGAGTACCCGCGACAAGGTCATCAGCATCATCGCCGAACAGGCCGTGCTGGAACCTTCGGATGTTACGACCGAGAGCACGCTGGACGAGCTCGGGATCGACAGCCTTGGCCTTGTGGAATGCATATTCGCGATTGAAGAAACATTCGACATTTCGGTGCCCTTCAACGCCAATGCCCCCTCCGAGAGTGATTTTGACATATCGACCGTCGCCTCAATCGTTGACGGGATTGAACGGCTGCGCGCCGAGCAGAGCTGACAGATCACATGCACCGCGTTGTCATCACAGGAGCCGGCACGATCAATGCGCTGGGTCACGATGTGCCCGCAACGCTGGAAGCCATGCGCGAAGGCCGCTGCGGCATTGGTGAACTTTCTCTGCGCGACGTGGAACGGCTCTCGATCCGCATCGGCGGGCAGGTACGCGGATTTGAGGCCGAAGGTCGCTATAACCGCCAGCAGATTTCCCTCTATGACCGGTTTACCCAGTTCACTCTGGCCGCCGCGCGCGAAGCAATTGATCAGTCCGGCATTACCTTCACCGGCGAGCTTGCTGCCAAAGCCGGCGTCGTTCTTGGTACTGCCGGTGGCGGGGTCAGCACATGGGACGACAATTACCGGTCGGTCTATGAAGACGGGAAAAACCGCGTGCATCCCTTTGTCGTGCCCAAGCTCATGAATAACGCGGCCGCGAGCCACGTGAGCATGGAGCACAATCTCAAGGGGCCGTCTTTCACGGTTTCCACCGCCTGCGCCTCATCCAATCACGCCATGGCCCAGGCGTTTTCAATGGTCCGCTCGGGCATGGCGCCGGTGATGGTCACGGGCGGCTCTGAAAGCATGCTCTGTTTCGGTGGCGTCAAGGCCTGGGAAGGGCTGCGTGTGATGAGCCGCGATGCCTGCCGCCCGTTTTCAGCTAACCGCAACGGGATGGTGCAGGGGGAGGGGGCAGGGGTCTTTGTCTTCGAGGAAATGGAACGCGCCAGAGCGCGCGGGGCGGAGATCCTTTGCGAAGTGGCGGGTTTTGCCATGTCGTCAGATGCCTCAGACATCGTGATGCCCTCTAAAAACGGCGCATCCCGGGCGATGGCAGGTGCGCTGGCCGACGCCGGGATCAACCGTGACGAAGTGGGCTATATCAACGCTCACGGCACAGGCACGGCGGCCAATGACAAAACTGAATGCGCTGCTGTGGCTGACGTTTTCGGGCCGCACGCGGACCAGCTGATGATGTCCTCGACCAAATCCATGCACGGTCACCTGATCGGCGGCACGGGTGCTGTGGAACTGCTGGCCTGCATCATGGCGCTGCGTGACGGGATTATCGCGCCCACAATCGGCTATGAAGAAGCAGATCCCGAATGTGCGCTTGATGTGGTGCCCAATGAGGCGCGAAACGCGAAGGTGACTGTCAGCCTTTCGAACGCCTTTGCCTTCGGTGGCATGAACGCGGTGCTGGCGCTGCGCGCTGTCTGATCAGTCAGGGGCGTTTCAGGTGCCGGAAGAAACGCCCGGCACCTGGATGATTTTTACTCAGGTGTGACGCTCGACACCTTGTCATAGCTCGCCGTGAAGCCCTCAAGCGACAGCGTGACATCAACCCGCTGGTCCTGTGCGGCCACCGGTATGATGCTCAGAACTGCCTCGTTGCCCCGCTTATAGGTTGCCACGTCATCCGCCGTCAGCCCGATGCGGGCGTAGCAACCGACCGGGTTACAGAACGCATACGGGTAACGTTTACCCTGCTGTTGATCGACACGGATGCTCAGCTGCTGCTGCAGAGCGGTTTCGAGCGGCACGATTACAGTCGCGCCCGCTTCTGCCTGGCCCCCGTCGGCGAGTCGGAAGAGCGAGAACTCGGCGATCGGCGACCCTTGCGCGTCTTCAAGAAGCTGCACCATCTGGCACGGGTCATTGTCCGTATCGGTTTTAACACAGCGGATTGACCACGGCCCGATGGTCTCGGTGACATAGGCTTCGCCTGTTTGCGGGCCTGTCTCGACCTCTCCGAGGCTCAGATCGCTGTTGGCACCGGCTGTTCCGGTGCCGGTTTCCGTCGCCGTTCCGGTTTCGGTCCCGGTGCTTTCGGTGGTCGTGGTCTGCGCATGTACCGTGCCGCCGGTCAGGGCCGCCGATATCATCGCCGCTGTCAGAAGAGTGGTGATTCTGGGCATAGAAGCTCCGTATATTTTCAAGTGTCACGAACAGGCATGGTGCCGGTGCAAGGGCCAGAGTGCGGGCGCCTGGCGTTCGTTTTTGCGTATCAGATGTCCCGCCCGCTCTTCAAAGAAAAAGGGACGCAAAAGCATCCCTTTTCCCCGATTTTTTTCTCCCCGTCGGACTGGCCGACTTATTAGCGCAGAGCCTACGCAACGTGCAGACAGGCGTCAACCGAAAAACCGGCGCGCCGCCGAAGCCCCTGTCAGCGGTTAAAAAAAATGGCCGTACCGACAAGCGGCACGGCCCAGTCTGACAGGGAGGATGTCCGGACGGAAAGGACATAACTGAACGCCCGGACAGGAAAGTTCTGGCACAAAAAGCTTAAGAACGTATGGTCGGTCAGAATAAAGCCTGCGGGGGACAGTGAGGAACTATGACAGATGAGATCTTCGTCGGCGGCGGTGGCCCGGATTACGGCACGCAGCAGCATCTGAGCCTGAAATACGCCAATCGTCACGGGTTGGTCGCGGGCGCTACCGGGACAGGCAAGACCGTTACGCTGCAAATCCTCGCGGAAGGGTTTTCAGCAGCGGGTGTGCCGGTCTTTCTGTCAGACGTGAAGGGCGATCTTTCGGGGCTCGCGAAACCGGGTTCTGAGACGCATAAACTGCATGAGGCCTTTGCTGAGCGCGCGGCTAAAATCGGGTTTGACGATTACGGTTATTCCGCCTTCCCGGTGATCTTCTGGGACATCTTCGGTGACCAGGGGCATCCGGTGCGCACGACCGTCTCAGAGATGGGCCCCTTGCTGCTGGCGCGTCTGCTGGATCTTACAGAGGCGCAGGAGGGCATTCTCAACATCGCATTCCGGCTCTCTGACGAAGAGGGTCTGCCGCTGCTGGATCTCAAGGACCTGCAGGCGCTGCTGGTCTGGACGGGTGAGAATGCAAAAGAGCTCTCGCTGCGCTACGGCAATGTCTCCACCGCCTCCATCGGTGCGATCCAGCGCCGGCTGCTGGTGCTTGAAAACCAGGGCGGAACCGGTCTTTTCGGCGAGCCCGCGCTGGCACTCAGCGATCTGATGCGCACGGCGACGGACGGGCGCGGTCAGATCAACATTCTGGCCGCCGACAAACTCATGGCCTCACCGGCACTTTATGCCACCTTCCTGCTCTGGCTGCTTTCGGAACTCTTTGAGGAACTGCCCGAGGTAGGTGACCCGGACAAACCAAAGCTCGTGTTCTTTTTCGACGAGGCGCATCTTTTGTTTGACGACGCGCCCAAAGCGCTGGTGGACAAGGTCGAACAGGTGGCCCGTCTGATCCGCTCCAAGGGCGTCGGCGTTTACTTTATCACCCAGAACCCTGCCGATGTGCCGGACGACATTCTGGGCCAGCTCGGCAACCGCATCCAGCATGCGCTGCGCGCCTTCACCGCCAAAGACCGCAAAGAGCTGCGCATGGCCGCGCAGACATACCGCGAGAACCCCGCCTTCGACACCGAAGCCGCAATCCGCGAAGTGGGGGTGGGCGAGGCCGTCACCTCCATGCTGCAGAAAAAGGGCGTGCCCGGCATTGTCGAGCGAACTCTGATCCGCCCGCCGTCCTCGCAACTGGGACCGGTGACAGCTGCCGAACGCGCAGACCTGGTGGCCGCTTCGCCGTTGCAGGCGACCTATACAAATGCGATCGACCGGCAATCGGCGTATGAAATTCTGCAGGCGCGTGCCGAAGACGCAGCGAAAGAGGCCGAAAAGGCTGAGGCCGAAGCAGAAGAAGCCTCTGCCGCCGAACGGGAATTCAACGCAGGCAGGCGCTACTCAGGCACCGGCGTGCCGCGCTCTACCTCACGGCGCAGCACCCGCCAGCCGGATACCCTCGGCTCGGCAGTCGCCACCGCCGTGCTGAAAGAGCTGAAAGGCACCACCGGCCGTCGCATCGTGCGCGGCATCCTCGGCGGTCTGTTCAGAGGTCGCTGATCGCCGGCGCATGTCCGCCTCACGCTACGCATAATCACAAAAAGTGTCGCCGTCCGTCAGGGCGGCGTCCGCTGGCCGGTACTGCGTATCAGCGCTCAGGGATAAGGCCCCGCGGACTGAACCGCAGCACAAGCAGCAGCACCAGGCCCATCGTAAAGAGCCGCATATGCGCTGCACTCTCGATGAGATGTGCCTTCAGCGGCGAGCCATCCGCCATGCCCGAGGTGATCAGTTCCATCAGCCACAGTCCCATCGGTTCGACCTGCACCCACAGGAACCATATCAGGAAACCGCCCAGCACTGCGCCGAAGTTATTGCCCGAGCCGCCGACAATCACCATGACCCAGACCAGAAACGTAAACCGCAAGGGCTGATAGGTGCCCGGTGTCAGTTGCCCGTCGAGCGTTGTCATCATCGCACCCGCGATCCCGCAGACCGCCGAGCCCAGCACGAAAATCTGCAGGTGCCGGGCAGTGACGTCTTTGCCCATCGCTTCGGCTGCCACTTCGTTGTCGCGGATTGCCCGCATCATCCGCCCCCACGGGCTGTGCAGCGCGCGTTGCGCCATGACCAGCAGGATCACCAGAACGACCGTGAAAAGCCCTGCATAGGCCAGCTTTACGTATAGCGTCGAGGCCGTGACCGGATCCATCCCGTAGCCGGCCGCTCTCTCGACAAAGCCAGGATCATTCTGCAAATCGATCTCAAAAGGCGCAGGGCGGGGCAGGCCGACAACGTTTTTCACGCCCCGCGCCAGCCAGTCCTCATTTTTCAGCACCGCGATGATGATCTCGGCAATGCCAAGGGTCGCAATTGCCAGATAATCAGAGCGCAGCCCGAGCGCCGTCTTGCCGATCACCCAGGCGGCTGCCGCCGCAAAAAGCCCGCCCACAGGCCAGGCCAGCGCGACCCAGAGTCCGCGTTCGATGCCAAGCCCGCCGAGAAAACCGGTCAGCGCCGGATTGATCGCCTCAACAGCCTCGACACCGGGGTCAAAAAGCGCGCGGTAGATAAAGAAGCCCGCGATCATCATAGCGATGATTACCACACCACGCGCCCAGCCCGCGCGCATGCGTCCGCGCACCATCACCACGGCCACCACCGTCAGCAGCGCAAAAACAAAGGCCGCCAGGATGTTCCACCCGCCGGCACTCCATGCACCCGGGGTCGGCGGCATGCCCATCAGCACGGCAGCCAGCCCGCCAAGTGCCACAAACCCCATGATCCCGACGTTAAAGAGCCCGGCAAACCCCCATTGCAGGTTTACCCCCAGTGCCATGATCGCCGAAATAAGGCCCATATTCAGAATAAGCAGGGCCGTATTCCAGCTCTGCGCAAAGCCGGTGTAAAGGATCATCAGCCCGACCACAGCAAAGAGCAGCGTATTTTTCAAAGCACTGTTCATACCGCTTTCCCCCGAAAGAGCCCTGTCGGCTTAAAGAGCAGCACAATCAGCAGAATAAGAAAGCTCACCGCCAGTTTGTAGTCGGTGCTCAGCAACTGCACGAGGCCGTCGGGCTCAAGGCTCTCAGGCATCAGATAGCCAAGCACCTTTTTCCAGGCATAAGTGACGGTCACTTCCGAGAAAGCGATTACAAATCCACCGGCAATTGCACCGATCGGGTTGCCAAGACCGCCGACGATGGCACTGGCAAAAATCGGCAGGAGCAGCTGGAAATAGGTGAAGGGTTTGAATGACTTGTCGAGCCCGTAAAGCACACCCGCAATGGTCGCCAGCGCCGCTACGATCAGCCAGGTGATCATCACAACCCGTTCAGGGTTGATGCCCGACAAGAGTGCCAGATCCTCATTATCGGAGTAGGCGCGCATTGACTTACCTGTCCGCGTCCGGTTGAGAAACCAGAAGAGCAGGGCGACAACAATAACGGCTGTGATCAGGGTAATGCCCTGGGTCGTTTTGATCGCAAGTCCTTCTTCGAGGCCGGTCATTTCTTTGAAGGTGCGTGCGGAGACGATGAAGCGTTCACCGTCGAGAAACCGCTGATCATCCGGGCCGATGATGAACCGCACGATACCGTTCATGATAAAGGTAACACCCAGAGACACGATCACCAGAATGACCGGCTTTGCCTTTTGCGCCCGGTAAAACCGGTAAACGACCCGGTCGGTCGCCAGCAGCAGCAGCATACATGCCGCGATGCCCAGCGGCAGCGCCAGAAGTGCTGTGGGCAGGGGCCCCAGACTGATGCCCCAGCTCTGGAACAGCCAGGTAAAGAGGACAGTCACCATCGCGCCGAAGGCCATCGTGTCGCCATGGGCAAAGTTGGAGAACCGCAGAATGCCATAGATCAGTGTGACCCCCAGCGCGCCCAGCGCCAGCTGGCTGCCGTATGCGATCGCAGGAACAAGAACAAAGTTCGACAAAGCGATGAAAGCGTTGAGAAAATCCATTATTCAATCACCCTGCACATACCGGTCAGCGCTTCCGGCTGAAATGTCAGACCGCTTTCATCCTCACGGCTGACAGAGACCGACTGAACCGCCGCTTCCAGTGTCGGACCTACGATCATCCGGAATGAGGATCCGAAGCGGTTTTCACCGTCTCCGATTTCTTCAATTTCAAAGATCGTCATCGCCCCCATCTCGCGCACCAGCGCTTCCTGCTCGGAAGACTTCAGCGCATTAAACAGGGCGAACCGCTCTTCCGCCTCGTAGTACCGAAGGATGATCCAGCGGGCGTAATCATCACATTCGACATTATCCCGCGTGCAGGCAGGTCCGAATTTGCATGACAAAAGCGACTGCCGGTCCGCGTCTGTGGACTGCGCCTGTCCGCCTGAAGCTGCCAGCAGCAGAACCGGCCAGATCACGGCCATCCGGTTGCGAAACATAGTCATCCCCCCAGAAACGATTTACGCACTTCAGGATCAGCCAGCAGCTCTTTGCCTGTGCCGGTATAGGCATTGCGCCCCTGCACCAGAACATACCCTTTGTCGGCGATCTCCAGCGCCTGACGCGCGTTCTGCTCGACCATCAGAATGGGAATACCGGTGCGCGCCACTTCGATGATACGATCAAAAAGCTCATCCATCACAATCGGGCTCACGCCGGCTGTCGGCTCATCAAGCATAAGCACTTTGGGCCGGGTCATCAGGGCACGACCGACGGCCACCTGCTGGCGTTGCCCGCCGGACAACTCACCAGCCGCCTGCTTGCGTTTTTCCCGCAGGATCGGAAACAGGTCGTATATCTGCTCCATCGTCGGGCGGATGTCATCGGTCCGGATAAAAGCGCCCATCTCGAGGTTCTCTTCAACCGTCATCGACGTGAAAATATTCGAGGTTTGCGGCACAAAGCCCATGCCTCTGGCAACCCGCGCCTGCGGGCTGAGATCGGTGATATCCTCACCATCGAGTTTCACATGACCCTCACGCAGGTTCAGCATCCCGAAAACTGCTTTCATGCCCGTCGACTTGCCGGCCCCGTTGGGTCCCACGATCACAGCGATCTCGCCACGGTCCACAGCTATGGTACAGTCATGCAGGATATCCGGGCCGGCGCCATAGCCACCGGTCATGTTCTCTCCGATCAGAAAAGGCCCGCCGGGAGAAGGCCGCGATCTGCCACCCTGCGGTACGGGATGTGCATTTCCCATCCCCCTGGCATTGCCAAGCGACAGATCCTTGTTGCCTCTGTCGTCGTAGGGTTTGTCACTCATGCGCGCGCCCCCCGCGTCCGTAGAAATCCGTTGTCGGGCTGGAAATCCCGGGCGTCCGGCGAACGGGCCTGACTGTGCATCCGGTCCGTCATGCGCCAACCTTGTCTTTATTTTTTAGGCCGGTGCCCAGATACGCCTCGATCACCTGCTCATTGGCTTTGATTTCGTCCAGCGTGCCCTGAGCAAGGACTCTGCCTTCAGCCATACAGATCACCGGATCACAAAGCCGGCCAATGAAATCCATGTCGTGCTCGATCACCACGAAAGTATACCCGCGCTCCTGATTGAGCCGGATAATGGCATCGCCGATGGTATTGAGCAGGGTGCGGTTCACACCGGCGCCCACCTCATCAAGAAAGACGATCTTGGCATCGACCATCATTGTGCGGCCAAGCTCCAGCAGCTTTTTCTGGCCGCCCGAAATCTGCCCGGCCTTGTGATCAGCCAGATGCCCGACGGTCAGAAATTCGAGGACTTCATCGGCTTTTGCCCGAAGGGCGCGTTCCTCATCCGCAATCCGTTTGCGTCCGAACCATGTGTTCCACAGTGTCTCACCCGACTGTTTGCCCGGCACCATCATCAGGTTTTCGCGACAGGTCATCGATGAAAACTCATGCGCGATCTGAAAGGTGCGCAGCAGCCCTTTGTGGAAAAGCGCATGCGGGGGCAGGCCGGTGATATCCTCACCATCCATCATCACCCGGCCGGATGTTGGCTCGTGAACACCCGCGATCACATTGAAAAGAGTTGTCTTTCCCGCGCCGTTCGGTCCGATCAGCCCGGTTATCGTGCCTTCCCGGATTTCCAGGCTGGCCCCGTCGACCGCGTGAAAACCGCCGAAATGTTTGTGAATGTCGTCAACGACGATCATTGCATGTCCCCTGAGGTCCGCACATCTTTGGCGTGCCTTTTATTACAAACAGCCCGGCGTCTGCACACCGGGCTGTTCAGGTATCACAGATCGTGATTATTTGAAGCCGATTGTGACGTTTTTCTCGTCCTGGACTTCGATCATCCGGTATGTGCCGGCGGATTCGCCCGGGCCGATCAGCTCAACCGCAGAGGCACCGACGTAGTCGACATCACCGCCGTCACGAATAATATCGAGCGCCTTTGCAAGCTCACCGGGATAGATCTTTTCGCCGGGGGCGTTGGCCACATGAAGGATGTGCTTGCCATAATCCGCAGGATCCGTGCTGTCTGCAGCCTGCATCGCAAGCATGAAGAGCGCTGCGGCGTCATAGCTCTCTGGCGTGTAGGGGGAAGTTGCGTCAAACGCGTCGCCCGCCATTTCCTTGAGCTTTTCGATGCCTTCACCGCCGGAACCCGCGATCTGGCCGTAAGAGCCGTTCAGAGCGGAGCCGACATTGGCAGGAAGGCTGTCACCGATCATACCACCCGGCAGACCGAATGTATCGAACGCACCCGTATCAAGGGCGGCATTGATGATGCCCAGACCGCCCTGGTCGAGGTATCCGGCCACAACAAGCAGATCACCACCGGCAGAGGCCAGCGCGCCCATTTCAGCAGAATAATCAGCTTTTCCGTCTTCATGGGCCGCCACGATGGTCACTTCGCCGCCTACGGCCTTGAAGTTGCTCTCGATCGCATCCGCCAGACCCTTGCCGTAGTCGTTGTTGGTATAGGTAAGAGCGATAGATTCAACACCACGCTCCTGCAGGATCTCGGCCATAACCTGACCTTCACGCGCGTCTGACGGCGCGGTGCGGAAAAAGAGATCGTTATCCTCTACCGTGGAAAGACCCGGCGACGTCGCGGAAGGCGAAATCATTACCATGCCGTTGGGGATCGCGACGTTCTGCAGGATCGCACCGGTCACACCGGAGCAGTCGCCACCAATCAACCCGTTGATGCCGTCGGCGATCAGGCGTTCGGCGTTGGAGGTGGACAGTCCATTGTCGATACAGCCCGTATCGGCCCGCATCGGCGTAACGGTTGCCGCATCCAGCAGTTTGCCACTCTCGGTCACTTCGGTCATCGCGAGTTCGGCACCTGCGGCCATCGGACCTGTCAGCGATTCAATCGGGCCGGTGAAGCCGATCAGAATACCCAGTTTAACTTCCTTGGCGTGTCCGTCTGCAAAGGCAGAGGTCGCCACGAGTGCTGCGGCCGTGCTGGCCAGAAGCATCTTTTTCATTTGTTTTCTCCCGTGTTGGAACCTGACGTTCGCGGCTGAGGTTATGCGGGCGAACCGGAAAACAAAAGAGGGATTTTCAAAGCGTACCAGAGGTTGCGCTGATCACTTCTGCGCGTGTCCCGTGGCAATCAGAACGGCGCTTTCTATATCTCCGAAGAGCAACTGTGAAAAGGAGAACGGCCATGCCGGTCAGGATCTGCCTGTCTGCCGCCCTCGGCATCACGCTGAGCGTCGCGGGGATATTTGTTCATCCGGAAACGTCGGCTGCACAAAGCGCTGAGCCGCCGCGTCTGACGCTGATGGCAGAAGGTCTTGATACACCCTGGGGTCTGGCGCTCTTGCCTGGTGGCGGATTTCTGGTCACTGAAAAAGACGGCCGTCTGCTGCATTTCGACGGCTTGGGCAATGCAGCAGACGTCAGCGGTGTGCCACCTGTCCGCGACAGGGGCCAGGGTGGGCTTCTCGACATCACGCCGGCGCGCGACTTTGCCACCACCCGCGAGATCTGGCTGACGTATTCCAAACGCCAGCAAGGGGGCAGCGGAACAGCGGTTGCTTCAGCCCGGCTCTCGGACGACGGCCGCCGTCTCGAACGCGTGCGCCAGCTTTTTGAGGCCGCACCCGGTGGCTCGGGCGGCCGGCATTTCGGCAGCCGGGTGGTTGAGGCCACAGACGGAACTCTTTTCGTGACCATCGGTGACCGGGGCGACCGGCCATCGGCTCAGGACCGCAGCCTGCACAACGGCTCGGTCATCCGCATCAACCGGGATGGCAGCATCCCGGCAGACAACCCGTTTACCGGTCAGGCCGGCATTCAGCCCGAGATTTGGTCATATGGCCACCGCAACGCGCAGGGCGCGGGCCTTGATGCCTCCGGCAACCTCTGGACGGCCGAACACGGGGCAAGGGGGGGAGACGAGGTCAATCTGATCTGCAAAGGCGGAAATTTCGGCTGGCCGGTGATTTCATACGGGCGGCATTACACCGGTGGCAAAATCGGAGAGGGGACGGCGAAAGAGGGTATGCAGCAGCCCGCGTTTTACTGGGATCCGTCGATGGCGCCCTCGGGGCTGCTGATTTACTCAGGGGATATGTTTCCCGACTGGCGCGGTGATATGTTTGTGGGGTCGCTGAAGTTCGACTACATCTCGAGGCTCGAGATTTCCGGCGGCACGGCGCGCGAAGTGGCGCAGATTAAATCGCCGGAAACCGGACGTGTCCGCGACATCATCGAGGCGCCGGACGGATCAATCTGGTTCATCGCGGCAGGAAACGGCGCCGTCTATCGCATGTCATCGGGCGCCGGGGGCTGAAGCCGGGGCAGGGCGAAGCAGGCCGTATCGCACCATTCGCTCTCTCCGTAGAGGAAGTCTTTTTCGACCGTTTTCTGGTGGCGGAATCCCAGCCTGTGCAACAGCGCCACTGACGCGCGATTGCGCGGGTCGCATTCCGCGGTAAGCGCCGGCGCCTCTGCAAACTTTGCAAAGCAGCGGGGGATCACCGCCTGCAGCGCTTCCGTCGCAAACCCCTTGCCCCAGTGATCGGGATGCAGCAGATACCCGATCTCAGGCGCGCGCCAGGATCCGGCCTTTCCGATGCAGCCGCCCTCATACTCCAACACATATTCATCCACATCCTGCGCATCGTACTGCATCATATGCTCCAGAAACCTGCGCGTTTCATCAACAGAAGTATGCGGTGGACGGCTCCAGTAGCGCATCACCAGCGCGTCCGTCATCATTTCATGGAAAGCATCAAGGTCGCCTGGCACCGCGCGTCTGAGCAAAAGCCGCTCAGTGCGGATCAAATCGTCAGGCGGGCCGCGTGGCTGCCCCTTTCGCGATAGGGCGTGGTATCATAGTGCGCCCGGTAGCATTTTGAGAAATGGCTGGGCGAGGCAAAGCCACAGGCAAGTGCTACGTTGATCACGCTCATATCCGTCTGCATCAGCAGGTTGCGCGCTTTTTGCAGACGCAGCTCCATATAATAGCGCTTGGGGCTGCGGTTGAGATACCGGCGGAACAGGCGTTCCAGCTGGCGTGTACTCATGCCGACTTCGCGCGCCAGAACCGAGGGGCTGATCGGCTCCTCGATGTTCGCCTCCATCATCTGGATAACCTGGCTGAGTTTGGGATGGCGCACGCCGATGCGGGTGGGCACTGAAAGCCGCTGGGTGTCCTGATCGGTGCGGATGGATGAGTATATCAGCTGATCGGCCACCAGATTGGCCAGATCTTCGCTCTGCTGATCGGCAATCAGCTTGAGCATCAGATCGATGGACGATGTTCCGCCGGCTGTGGTCATCCGGTTACCATCAATCACAAAGACCGATTTTGTGAGCGTCACATCCTCAAAATCCTCGCCGAAACTGTCCTGATTTTCCCAGTGGATCGTCGCTTTTTTTCCGTCAAGCAACCCGGCACGGGCCAGTGTGTATGCCGCCGTACAGAGCCCGCCCACCGTGACACCTTTGCGCGCCTCGCGGCGCAGCCAGCCAAGGATGCGCTTGTTGGTTGCAGCCTGCACGTCAATACCGCCGCAGACCATCACGACGTCGTCGCGCTGCAAATCGCCCAGATCACCGTCGAGGGTGAAACCACTGCCGGCCGAGCAGCTGATCACGCCGCCGCCTTCACCGATGATCTGCCAGGAATAAAGCTCTTTCTCCGCCATTCGGTTTGCAATGCGCAGACTCTCAACCGCTGCAGCAAAAGACAGCAGCGTGAAATTTTCCAGCAGCACAAAAACGAACCGTCGCGGTTTATCTGCGGCGGGCTCTGTGCGGGCGGCAGGCCGGGCTGTGGACATTGCTGCCTCTTGATTTCGTGTCCCCTGCGCAGTGCGGCCCGTGCCGCGGTGCGCTCAGGTCACTTGGACATGGGTAGAAAGCGACGTCAAGGGGACGAATTTGTGATATGGTCATGTCGCCTGGCCTTTTGTATAGAGAGCGCTGACATGTGAGCGCTCGCATACGTGCGGGCCCCGGACCGGAGTAGTGAAAATGACAGAATGGACAAAATCAAGCTGGCGCGCGAAACCGCGGATCCAGATGCCGGACTATCCGGATCAGGATGCCCTGCAGGCGGTCGAGGCTGAACTGTCACGCTTTCCCCTGCTCGTTTTTGCAGGCGAGGCCCGGCGTCTGAAGTCACATCTGGCGGCCGCGTCGCGCGGCGAGGCTTTCCTGCTTCAGGGCGGCGACTGTGCGGAAAGCTTTGATCAGTTCAGCTCGGATGCCATCCGCGACACCTTTAAGGTCATGCTGCAGATGGCCATCGTGCTGACCCACGGCGCCAAAGTGCCGGTGATCAAGGTCGGACGGATGGCCGGCCAGTTTGCCAAACCCCGGTCGGCACCGACCGAGACTGTGGGCGGTGTGGAACTGCCCAGCTACCGCGGTGACATCATCAATGAACTGGATTTCAGCGAGGGCGCCCGCATTCCCGATCCCGCGAGGATGATGCGCGCCTACACCCAGGCCGCCGCCACGCTGAACCTGCTGCGTGCCTTTTCAACGGGCGGCTATGCGGATGTGCATCAGGTGCACGCCTGGACGCTGGGCTTTACCGAAAGCGAGAAGGCAGAAGCCTACCGCGAGATTGCCAACCGGATTTCCGACACGCTGGATTTCATGTCGGCGGCCGGCGTCAATCCGGACACCGCACATACGCTGCAAACGGTCGAATTCTACACCAGCCACGAATCGCTGCTGCTGGAGTACGAAGAGGCACTGACCCGCGTCGACAGCACCACCGGTAAATGGCTCGCAGGTTCCGGTCATATGATCTGGATCGGAGACCGCACGCGTCAGCCTGACGGCGCGCATGTGGAGTTTGCCTCCGGTGTGCAGAACCCGATCGGTCTCAAGTGCGGCCCCACAATGACCACCGATGACCTCAAAGCGTTGATGGCGAAACTGAACCCGTCCAATGAGGCGGGCCGTCTGACGCTGATCGCGCGCTTTGGCGCAGGTTCGGTGGGCGAGCATCTGCCGCGCCTGATCCGCTGTGTCGAAGAAGAGGGTGCAAAAGTGACATGGGTCTGTGATCCGATGCACGGCAACACAATCAAATCGTCCTCCGGATACAAAACACGGCCCTTTGATTCAGTGCTGCGTGAAGTGCGCGAATTCTTCAGCGTACATGCGGCCGAAGGCTCTGTGCCGGGCGGTGTGCATTTTGAGATGACAGGGCAGGACGTGACCGAGTGCACCGGGGGTGTACGGGCCGTCAGCGATGAAGACCTGTCAGATCGCTACCATACCGCCTGCGACCCGCGTCTTAACGCGAGCCAGTCGCTGGAGCTTGCGTTTCTCGTTGCCGAAGAGCTGTCGAACCGGCGCGAAATGCATCGCGACCAGGCGGCGGGCTGACTTTCAGCCTCTGAAAGATAAGGCCCGCAACATCTGTTGCGGGCTTTTTGTTGTGCGCTAAGAGCGCCAGGCGCATGCACTGTCTCAGGCCGGCGGTTTCAGCTTTTCCCAGAAATCCGCTTCCAGATTCTCATGCGGGAAAGGCGTGTCCGGCACATCTACCTCGAGAAAAGCACAGAGCGGCGCCCAGCCTTCCGCCACATCGAATATCAGCAGGCGCTCTGGCGGTATGGCCGCGACCACATCATCGGTACGTTTTCGGTAGGCTGCGATCTGCACATCGTGGTCCATGTGATCGCCGTCAAAGGTCTCGCCAATGATCTTGTCGCGCGCCATAGTCATCATATCCAGGATATGCGGTGGCAGGGGCATCTGCTCAAATTCATTCATCAGCGTGCCGATTGTTTTGCTGAAGCTGCGCGCCCAGCTTTCTTCGGGCCGGCGCGTGTGCACAACCTTTGCCTCCGGGTAAAGCTCGCTGAGCTCGCGCCAGATATGGGCACCAGGCCAGTCCACCTGAGATGAAAATCCGTCAAAAACCGCACCCCAGTCGACCGGCCTGCCTGCGGCATACTCCGTCCAGGGGGTCACCCGATCAGGGTCATCGACAACTTCGAACATGTGATGGCAGGGCCCGAAGCCCAGCTTTTCCAGCGCGTCTTTCACAGACTTGGTACCGGTTCGGCCAAATCCCGACCCGATTACTTTCAGACCCATAGTAGAATCCCTTGACTGAATGCGTGAAAAATCCTGCGCCGGCAGCGTGTCACAAAAACGGTCTGGTGCAAAACAAAACCGCCCGGACATTCTGTCCGGGCGGCGATCCTGATCAAAGGAAGGTCGTCTCAGTCGTCAGATTTCACCAGCCGCAGATACGGCGCCTCTTTGCGCGGTATCTTACTGCGAAAGCCCGGGCGTTCTTCGGCAAATCCGGGCGGTGCGGCAACTGTCGCGGGGCGCGGCTCGGGCTTGCGCGGGCGCACCGGCGGTTCGACAGGCATGTCTTCCGGGACCGCGCCTGCACCGGCCACAACCGGTCGCAGACTGGATCCTGTCACATCAAACCGGCGCGGGCTGCGTCCGATCTCGCCGACAGCGATCATCACGCCCAGCAGTCGGCTCACATCGCCCAGATCGCTTTTCAGCGGCATCAGCAACATGCGGGCCTCAAGAGGCGGCATGCCCGCACTTTCGTCAGAGTGCAGTTGCAGCGTACAGGTGGCCGGTGTCTCGAAGACCTCTTCCAGCGTGTCACTGACCTGGCGGCGCGATCCCGGCGTGATGAACGACGTCAGCGGCATACCGCGCACTTCCATGCCCATCAGGTCGCTCAGATGGCTGCCGGCAATGCGCAGGCGGGCAATGCCCGGCGCGATCCGTTCCACGATGAACGAATACTCCAGCGCTTGCTCGATCCCGCGCGGATCAATCTCGGCCCGCGTCGGCATCAGACGGGACCCCCGCAGGGCTTCCCAGTAGGCCTCGACCTGCGCCAGCGGCGAATATCCGGAATGTGTTACATGCTGCGTCATACTCACCACATTGTGCGCGTTTTGCTCTGGTTTGTCCATCACCTGCACCCTCATTACCGCGCCCGCCAAAGCATGCGCATCAACTTCACTTTCATCCCGGTGGCACGCAGACAAAGCGTCCACAGCCAGCCGGTACTGGTTACCAGATTATTAATACCAACAATTTTCACAAAATGGCGGATTGTCTTGCGAATTGGTTAACCGCGCGCCAGACAGGCCCCCGGAGGCGGGCGGGGGTTGCGTGCGGGTCGTGTTTCACCCTAAGCCTCTGTCATCACGTTTCAGACAAAGGACTGCTGAATGATCCGCTCGATGACAGGCTATGCCTCCGCCACCGGCAGCCTGCCACCCCATACCTGGACCTGGGAGCTGCGTTCGGTGAACGGCAAGGGGCAGGATCTGCGTCTGCGGGTGCCTGACTGGATCGACGGTCTTGAAACGGCTCTGCGCAAAGAGCTTACCGCCGCAACCGCGCGCGGCAATATCACATTGTCGCTGCGGATGGCGCGGGATGAGCAGGCCGGCAGTCTGCAGGTGAGCGACACACAGCTGACTGCTGTCCTGGCTGCGATGGCCGAGATAGAAGCACGCGCCATGGACGCAGGTCTCTCTCTGGCACCCTCAAAGGCATCGGATATCGCAGCCCTGCGCGGCGTTCTGGAACAGACCAGCAGCGATGATGACGTGGTACCGCTGATGAAAGCACTGACACAGGAGGCCACGGTGCTGATCGCAGCTTTCAACGCCATGCGCGAGAGCGAAGGGGCCGCGCTGGAAAACGTTCTGACCGACCAGCTGTCACAGGTGCGCAGGCTGACCGTTCAGGCCGCAGAGCTGGCACAGGCCCGTTCGGGTGCCATGGCCGACACGCTCAGACGGAACCTCGCGCGGGTTCTTGAAAACAGCGACGGTGCGGATTCGGATCGCGTTGCACAGGAACTTGCCCTGATCGCCGTGAAGGCGGACATCACCGAAGAAATCGACCGGCTCGCCGCCCATGTGGATGCCGCGCGTGATCTGATCGCCGAAGGCGGCCCCGTGGGGCGAAAGCTCGATTTTCTGATGCAGGAGTTCAACCGTGAGGCAAATACCCTGTGCTCGAAAGCGCAGAGCACAGATCTCACACGCTGCGGGCTCGCGCTCAAAGCGGTCATCGATCAGATGCGCGAACAGGTGCAGAATGTGGAGTAAGCGATGAGTGCGACACGGCGCGGCCTTCTTATTATTCTCAGCTCGCCCTCGGGGGCGGGTAAATCGACGCTGGCACGCAGGCTGCGGGACTGGGATCCGGAGATTGCCTTTTCCGTCTCCGCCACCACCCGCGCGCCGCGCCCTGGCGAAGAGGATGGTCGCGAATACCATTTCGTGAATGACAGCGCCTTCAAAGCCCAGGTCGCCGCAGAAGAGATGCTGGAACACGCCCACGTCTTCGGTAATTTCTACGGCTCGCCGCGCGCGCCCGTGCAAGAGGCCATCGACAACGGCCGCGACGTGCTCTTTGATATCGACTGGCAGGGTGCCCAGCAGATCACCAACAGCGCGCTCAGTGCCCATACCCTGTCGATCTTTCTGCTGCCACCCTCCATCACGGAACTGCGCAGCCGGCTGGAGAAACGCGGCCAGGACGACGCAGCGACAATCGCGCGGCGCATGGACAAAAGCTGGGACGAGATCAGCCACTGGGGCAGCTATGACTATGTGCTGATCAACGACGATCTCGACGCCACCGAAGCTCAGCTCAAAACCATCATCTCGGCCACGCGACTGCGCCGCAGCCAGCAACCCGGGCTCACCGATCACGTCCGGCACCTGCAATCCGAATTTGAGGATCTGACATGACACTTTTTGCACTGGGCGATAACGCACCCGAGATACACCCCGACACCTGGGTTGCCCATGACGCCAATCTGATCGGAAAGGTCGTGCTGGAGGAGGGCGCATCGGTCTGGTTTGGTGTGACCATCCGTGCTGATCACGAAGAAATCCGCGTCGGACGCGGCTCGAATGTGCAGGAGAACTGCGTCTTTCATGTCGATGCCGGCTATCCGCTGAACATCGGCGAGAACTGCACAATCGGGCACAAGGTCATGCTGCACGGCTGCACCATCGGTAACAACTCTCTCATCGGTATGGGAGCCACGGTGCTCAACGGGGCAAAGATCGGGGACAACTGCCTGATCGGCGCGGGCGCGCTGATCACGGAGAACAAAGTGATCCCGGACGGCAGCCTCGTGATGGGCGCCCCGGGCAAGGTGGTGCGCGAACTGGACGCAGCCGCCATCGCCGGGCTCACGGCCTCGGCAGAGCACTATCAGGACAATATGCGCCTTTTTCGTGATAATCTGCGTCCGGTCAGTGACTGAGATGAAGAACGAAAAAGGCTCCATTGTCCGCCCCGACGCGCTGCCGGCCTCTGCATCGCGGCCCGTGGTTACCCCGCTCAGCCCATCTGTGGTCTATGCCTCCGAGACGCCAGATATGCTGGACCAGCAGTATGAGGGAAGGCTGCAGGGCTACACATATTCGCGCGAAGGCCACCCCAACGCGGATGTCGCAGGCCGCCGGATCGACCGGATGGAAAATGCGCCGCACCCCGGGGTGATGACCAGCTCAGGTATGGCCGCTGTTTCCGCCGTGTTGCTTGGCCTGACAAAAGCCGGCGATCACGTCATAGGCGGGAACCAGCTTTACGGACGCTCATTGCGCATGATGGCCGAAGATCTGCCACGGTTGGGGGTTGCGACCTCGATGGCCGACCCCGGTGACATCGACGCCATGCGGGCAGCTTTGCGGCCCGAGACCCGGATCATCCTTGTTGAGGTCGTCTCCAACCCGACCCTGCGCGTCGCCGATATCCGCGCGCTGGCAAGGCTCGCGCAGGAAAAGGGCGTCCTGCTGGTGGTGGATAATACCTTTACCACCCCGCGCGCCTTCAAGCCTTTTGAGTTCGGCGCGGACATTGTGCTGCATTCCGTGACCAAGCTGCTGGCGGGGCATTCAGATGTGATGCTGGGCTGGGTTGCGGCCCGCGATGCGGCGCTCAACGACCGGCTGCGCGTCTTTACAGTCACGACCGGCATGACCGCGAGCCCCTTCGATTGCTGGCTCGCCGAACGGGGCATGCTGTCCTTTGATCTGAGGTTTGACCGCGCGCAGGCGACGGCGGCCACGCTGGCAGACCATCTGACAACGCTGAAGGGCGTGAAACGCGTGCTCTATCCCGGTCGCGCCGATCATCCTGACCGGGCCCTGCTCGACGATCTGCTGGGTGGGCGCTTCTGCAATATGGTCAGCTTCGAGCTTGACGGGGGCAGGGCAGAGGCCAATGCCTTTACCCGCGCCGCCGAAGGGCTGTCATTCGCACCCACACTTGGCGATGTGGGGACCACGATCTCGCATCCTGCCTCCTCTTCGCACCGCGCGCTCACGGCGGAAAAACGCGCCGCTCTGGGCATGTCCGAGGGCTTCTTCCGGATCTCCGTGGGTCTTGAGGACCCCGATACCCTGTGCCGGGTCTTCACTGACGCCGTCGCGGCCGCACGGGCGATCTGATCCGCGGGAGGCGGCGATGGACCAGACACTGAATGATGTTCTGAACGCCCTGCCCATGCCCGCGCTTGCCATCGACGGCGCAGAGCGGATCAAGGCCGCAAATGCCGCAGCACGCACGCTGATCGGTCAGGGGATCGAGGGGCGGAATTTCGTCACCATGCTGCGCCAGCCGCAGCTCATTCAGAGCATCGAGGCTGTACTGCGCGACAGCACACCGCGCATGTCGGAATACCTCTCGAACGACGGGGTGCAGGACACCACCTTTCAGGTCTCTGTCCGCGTCGTGCCTGACCTCAATGTGGTGCTGCTCTGCTTTCTCGATATCACTCAGGTGCAGCAGGCCGGGCAGATGCGCCGGGATTTCGTCGCAAATGTCAGCCATGAGCTGCGCACGCCGCTTACCGCCCTGATGGGCTTTATCGAAACGCTGCGCGGCGCGGCCCGCGATGATGCCGCCGCCCGCGACAGATTTCTCGATATCATGGAGGGCGAGGCGGGGCGCATGAACCGGCTGGTGGGCGATCTGCTGTCGCTGAGCCGCGTAGAGGATGAAGAACGCGTCCGGCCCCGCGAAAAGGTGCTTATAGATGACATCCTGCTGTCGGTGATACGCACGCTGACGCCACTGGCAAAAGAGATGGAAATTACGCTCAAAGAAGACTTCGGTGACGCCCCGGCAGAGCTTGTGGGCGACGGCGATCAGCTGATGCAGGTCTTTACCAATCTAATCGAGAACGCCATCAAATACGGCCGAAAGGGCGGTACCGTCGAAATCCGCATCGGCAAGCCGGAACGGGATCCTGCGCTGCGCGCCATGGGCGTTCGGATCCACGTGGCCGACGACGGACCGGGCATCGGCGAAAAACACCTGCCGCGTCTTACCGAACGGTTTTACCGCGCCGATAATCATCGCAGCCGCGCGCTCGGTGGCACCGGTCTGGGCCTTGCGATCGTCAAACACATCATCAACCGCCACCGCGGCCGGCTGCGTGTGGAAAGTGAGCTGGGCAAAGGATCGGTCTTTACAGTTGTGTTGCCGACCGGTGCGGGCTGAAAAACATCAGGCCATGATCCGGCCAGGATAAAGAATCGCTTACAGCCCGAGATAACGCCTTTGGCACGTTCTGCGGACAGAGTTCACGAGGCGTTCGCCCGTGCGTTGCAAAGCGCCCTCCCTGATCGCGGCCCCACCCGCAAAACTGCCCGACCAGGCCAGTTCACAGAGCGTAGTTATCGTGGCGTCAGAGCGCTGAAAGCCGGAGCGGACCTTACTGGATAAGTCATCTAAAACACTGAATTTACATAATTTATATGTAAATCAACCAGGGTGAGAGATGCCTTCACAAAGCCTTCGTTAAAAAATCTTCTGTGAATTCAGCGCTGTCATAAAACTGTTACGCAACTGTCACAAAAGCATTGTTGAGCACGCGTAGTCAGGCGGCAGGATTGCCCCCGGGTGATCGGAACCGAACTTAAAATGACAGGAGACACCATGTCGTTCACCAAACTCACCACCTCCGCGCTGGCCATTGCCGCGGTCTCCGCGACGGCTGCCACCGCGCGCGATCAGGTACAGGTTGCCGGTTCTTCGACCGTGCTGCCCTATGCGTCCATCGTCGCCGAGGCTTTCGGCGAGAACTTTGAATTTCCGACACCGGTCGTGGAATCAGGCGGCTCCTCCGCCGGCCTCAAGCGCTTCTGCCAGGGCGTCGGCACCGAGCACACGGATATCGCAAACGCCTCACGTGCGATCCGCGAAAAAGAGATCGCAGCCTGCGCCGAAAATGGTGTGACCGACATCATCGAAGTCCGCATCGGATATGACGGTATCGTCTTTGCCAGCCAGTTTGATGGCCCTGAGTACACCGCCTTCACCCCCTCCGACATCTTCAACGCCCTGGCCCCCAGGGTTATGGTCGATGGCGAACTGAAAGATAACCCCTACACAATGTGGTCGGACTTCAACGCCGACCTGCCGTCTGAGGAAATTCTCGCGTTCATTCCCGGCACCAAGCACGGTACGCGCGAAGTTTTTGAAGAGAAAGTTGTCGCCGCGGGCTGTGAAGCTACCGGTGCGATGGAAGCCATGATTGCCGGCGGTATGAGCGAAGACGATGCTGAAGACGCCTGTCTTGCCGTGCGCGTTGACGGCCGCTCGGTGGACATCGACGGTGACTATACCGAGACACTGGCCTCCATCGACGCCAACGCCAACGCCATTGGTGTTTTTGGTCTGGCATTCTACGAGAACAACACCGACAGCCTGAAAGTGGCGACCATGTCGGGCGTAGAGCCCACAACCGAGACCATCTCGTCAGGTGAGTACCCGGTATCGCGCCCGCTGTTCTTTTACATCAAGAAAGCGCACATCGGCGTCATTCCCGGGCTGAAAGAATTCGCTGAGTTCTTTATTTCCGACGAGATCGCAGGCCCCGACGGCCCGCTGGCCAACTATGGCCTCGTGTCCGACCCCGAGCTTGCGGAGACCCAGGCTGCGGTGTCCGGCGAGCAGGTCATGGGCGGCGGCAGCTGATCGCTGACGCAGCAGGACAGAAACATCATTCATCGGGCGGCGCACAACGTCGCCCGATCGCGCATTTCTGAGAACAGAAGCCTGCGCAGAGAAATACCGGGGGGCTTATGTCTGTAATCTGGCTTTCAGCGATCATTCTGAGCATATCACTGGGCGGTTTTGTGCTTGGCCGCCGCCGCGCTCTGGCCAGCACGGGCGGCAGCAGCAAAAAGCTGCATTCACTGCCGGTATATTACGGCTCAAATGCCTTTATGAAATCGGTGGTGCCTGCATTTGGCATTCTGATCATCTGGATGCTGATCCAGCCCTTTTACATAAACAGCCAGGTGGCACCGATGATCCCTGCGGACGCGGTTGAAACCGACGTGAATACCGGTCTTCTGATGTCTGAAGTGCGCCGCTCGGCAGAGGGTATCGACGAAGCGGTCCGCTCCGGCATGCTTGATGAGGATTTCGCCGGCGATACCAGCGCAGATTTCACCGTTATGACCGAACGTCTGAAAGACGCAGGGCAGATCGTGACGACGCAGTTCTCCGCCCCTGTACTGCGGGCAGCCCAGGCCTACCGTAAGATGAGCGGTATCTCTCAGACGATGATGACGATCGTGGTCATCGCGGTTGCGATTGCAGGCGCTGCCTGGGGCGTGATGCAGAGCGATCGCGACTTCCGCGCCCGCAACGTGGTCGAGCAGGGGATCCTTGCCATCCTGATCGCCGCAGCTTCGGTCGCGATCCTGACCACCATCGGCATTATCCTGTCGCTGATATTCAACACGATTGAATTCTTCAGGCTCTACCCGGCGGCGGATTTCTTTACCCTTCTTGAGTGGGCGCCCAGTTTTTCGGGCCGCGGCGGGTCATCCAGCCTCGGCATTCTGCCGCTGCTCTGGGGTACAATTTATATTTCGATCATTGCACTTCTTGTGGCTGTTCCCATCGGTCTTTATTCGGCGGTGTATCTGTCTGAGTACGCGTCCGCCCGGGTGCGCGGCATTGCCAAGCCACTGCTGGAAATCCTCGCCGGTATCCCGACAATCGTCTACGGTCTATTTGCACTTCTGACCATCGGCCCGCTCCTGATGAGCGTTTTCGGCGATGACGGTACCGGCTGGATGGGCGGCGGCCGGTCGGTCATGACCGCCGGCATCGCGATGGGCATCATGCTCATCCCTTTTGTGAGCTCGCTCTCTGACGATATCATCAACGCTGTGCCGCAATCCCTGCGGGACGGCTCTTACGGGCTCGGGGCGACGCGCTCGGAAACAATCCGCCAGGTGGTTCTGCCCGCCGCACTGCCGGGCATCGTGGGCGCCATTCTGCTGGCGGCCAGCCGCGCCATTGGTGAGACCATGATCGTGGTGCTTGGGGCAGGGGCGGCCGCCCGATTGTCGCTGAACCCTTTCGAGGCGATGACAACCGTGACGGCCAAGATTGTCTCTCAGCTGACCGGCGACAGCGATTTCGCCTCGCCGGAGGCACTGGTGGCTTTTGCCCTCGGCATCACACTTTTTGTACTCACACTCGGGCTGAATGTCTTCGCCCTTTTCATTGTGCGCAAATACAGGGAGCAATACGAATGACCGACGCGAGCCTGCCGGCCCCCTCAGAGCGGCGCCAGCACACTTCCCTGATTGCCCCCGATGCACGGACCCGAAAACGCAAAGCCGCCGAGGCGCGCTTTCGCATGTACGGCATCGCCGGCATCGCTACGGGCATTTTTTTCCTGATCGTGCTGCTGGTGTCGATCGTATCCAGCGGGGCAGGGGCGTTTCAGCAGACGTTTATCAATGTGCCGGTCTATCTGGATCCTGCAAAGCTGGACAAAAACGGTAACCGCGATCCCGAAGAGATGAGCAAAGTCTCGACCTTTGGCTATTCGCCGCTCATCCAGAATGCGCTGCTGAACATCGTCAACGAACAATCCATCGAAACGCCGCTGGAAAAGGGCGGTGACATGAAAGCGCTCATCTCCGCCTCTGCCGCAGCCCAGGTACGCGATGTGGTCCTGGCCAATCCGGATCTGGTTGGTGAAACCGTTGATTTCCGCATTCTGGCGTCGAGCAGGGTGGACGGCTACCTCAAAGACCGCGTGCAGCGCGAAGACGTGGCGCGTGACAAAAACATCGATGCCGAACACCTCGATCTGGTAGATGCGCTGCTGCCTGTCGGGGTCGTGGAAAAGACCTTTAACATGGCTTTCATCACCGGCGCGGATGCCTCCGAGAGCCGGGCTGAATCTGCAGGCATCGGTGTGGCGATGATCGGGTCGTTCTTTATGATGCTGGTCGTGCTGGTGCTTTCGCTGCCTATAGGGGTGGCAGCCTCGATCTATCTTGAGGAATTTGCACCGAAAAACCGGATTACCGACGTTATCGAGGTAAACATTGCCAATCTGGCGGCGGTGCCTTCAATCGTGTTTGGTATCCTCGGTCTTGCTGTGTTTATTCAGTTCATGCACCTGCCACAGTCTGCTCCGCTGGTGGGGGGGCTGGTGCTGACCCTGATGACCCTGCCCACGATCATCATCTCGACCCGCGCGTCACTGAAAGCGGTCCCGCCCTCGATACGGGATGCAGCCCTGGGCGTCGGAGCCTCAAAGATGCAGGCGGTTTTCCACCACGTCCTGCCGCTTGCGGCACCCGGCATCCTGACCGGCACTATCATCGGTCTGGCGCAGGCACTGGGTGAAACCGCACCTTTGCTTCTTATCGGGATGGTCGGCTTTATCGCCTCCAACGCACCTGACGGGCTGGCCAGCGGCCTGCTGGATCCGAACTCGGCCATGCCTGCACAGATTTACGAATGGGCCAAACGTGCAGACCCGGCCTTTTATGAACGCGCCTGGGGTGGCATCATCATCCTGCTCGTGTTCCTGATCACCATGAACACCATCGCCGTCATCCTGCGGCGCCGGTTTGAGCGCCGCTGGTAGGACAGGAGAGCACGGATATGAACGATATGAGAATACTGGAGAGAGACGTGGACACCAATCAGATCAAAATCGCCGCACGGGGTGTTCAGGTCTGGTACGGTGACAATCACGCGATCAAAGACGTGGATGTCGATATTCAGGACCGTACCGTTACGGCCTTTATCGGTCCGTCGGGCTGTGGAAAGTCCACCTTTCTGCGCTGTCTGAACCGCATGAACGATACGATTGATATTGCCCGCGTCGAGGGTGACATCCGCATCGATGGCGAAGACATCTATGACGCGCGCGTGGACCCGGTGCAGCTGCGCGCCAAGGTGGGCATGGTGTTTCAGAAGCCCAACCCGTTCCCGAAATCGATCTATGATAACGTGGCGTACGGGCCGCGCATTCACGGCATGGCTTCAGGCAAGGCAGAGCTTGACGAAATCGTGGAACAGGCCCTGAAGCGTGCTGCAATCTGGGAAGAGGTGAAAGACCGGCTCACCGCCCCGGGCACCGGCCTCTCCGGCGGACAGCAACAACGCCTTTGTATTGCGCGCGCCGTGGCCACCGAGCCCGAGGTACTGCTGATGGACGAGCCCTGCTCGGCGCTTGATCCGATTGCCACAGCCCAGGTCGAAGAACTGATCGACGAGCTGCGCCGAAACTATTCAGTGGTGATTGTAACACACTCCATGCAGCAGGCCGCGCGTGTAAGCCAGAAAACCGCGTTTTTCCACCTCGGCAACCTCGTCGAATACGGCGAAACGGGTCACATCTTCACCAACCCCGAAGACCCGCGCACGGAAAGCTATATCACCGGACGGATTGGATAAAATGATGCAGGACCAGCATATTGCCTCTGCCTTTGACCGCGATCTCGAAGGGATCCAGGCGCAAATCATGAAAATGGGCGGGCTTGTCGAGGGCGCGATCCGTGAAAGTGCGCTGTCTCTGGACACCCGCGATGAAGAGCTGGCAGAGAAGGTACGCGCCGCCGACAAGGCTATTGACGCGCTTGAAGAGCTGATCAACGAGGAAGCCGCCCGGGTGATAGCCCTGCGTGCGCCCACGGCGCGCGACCTGCGGCTTGTGCTTACCGTGATCAAGATCAGCGCCAATCTTGAGCGCATCGGCGACTATGGGAAAAACATGGCCAAGCGCACCAGCGTTCTGTCACAGATGGCGCCCGTGAGCGACAGCACCGGGGCGCTGCGGCGCATGGCGCGTGAGGTCGAGCTGATGCTCAAAGACGCGCTGGATGCCTATGTGCAGCGCGACGCGGAACTCGCGACCAGCGTGATCATGCGCGATGAAGACGTGGATCAGATGTACAATGCGCTCTTCCGCGAATTCCTGACGTTTATGATGGAAGACCCGCGCAATATTTCGGCCTGTATGCATCTGCATTTCATCGCCAAAAACGTCGAACGTATGGGCGATCACGTCACCTCGATCGCCGAACAGGTGATCTATCTTGTGACCGGGGAACACCCGGAGGAAGCCCGCCCGAAGGCCGACAAAACGTCATTTGCAGCAGAGAGATAAGAACATGTCTGTCGATCAACCAAGGGTACTGGTCGTGGAAGATGAGCCGGCGCAGCGCGAGGTGCTGGCCTATAACCTCGAAGCCGAAGGCTTTGCTGTCAGCCGCGCCGGAGACGGCGAAGAGGCGCTGATGCTGATTGATGAGCAGGCACCCGATGTGATCGTGCTGGACTGGATGATGCCGAACATTTCGGGCATCGAGGTATGCCGGCGGCTCAAGATCAGACCGGAAACTCGCAGTATTCCGGTGATCATGCTCTCCGCGAGGTCCGAAGAAGTCGACCGCGTAAGGGGCCTTGAGACCGGCGCCGACGACTATGTGATCAAACCCTATTCGGTCATCGAACTGATGGCTCGGGTGCGCGGACAGCTGCGCCGCGTGCGCCCTGCGGCCACCGGTGAACGGCTTGAGTTTGAGGATATCGTGCTCGATGCCACCAGCCACAGGGTCAGCCGGGCAGAGACCGAACTGCGCCTCGGCCCGACCGAATTCCGGCTGCTCTCGACCTTTATGGAAAAGCCGGGCCGCGTTTTTTCACGCGAGCAGCTGCTGGACCGGGTCTGGGGCCGCGACATCTATGTCGATACCCGTACCGTCGATGTCCATATTGGCCGGCTTCGTAAAGCATTGACGCAGAACGGAGGCGCTGACCCGCTGCGCACGGTGCGTGGTGCGGGATACGCCCTGGGATAGCTCAGGCCGCGGCGCGCAGGCCCAGGATTTCGCGTGCCTCAACCGGTGTTGCGACGGGCCGCTCGTATTTTTCACACAGCGCTGCTGCGCGGCGGATGAGGGCCGCATTTGACGGTGCCAGCGTGTCGCGGTCCAGCCGCACGTTGTCCTCAAGGCCGGCCCGGGTGTGTCCGCCCGCCGCGATCGCCCATTCATTGACCTCGATCTGCGCAGGTCCGATACCCGCCGCACACCAGGCCGCATCAGGCGCTCTTTTACGCAGCATTGATACATAAAAATCAAAGACCTCACGGTCCGCCGGCATAGCGTTCTTTACCCCCATCACAAACTGTACATACAGCCGGCCATAGAGCGCACCTTCCTTATGCATCCGGATCGCGTGCAGCACATGGCTGAGATCAAAGGCCTCAATCTCGGGCACAACCTCATATGTCCGCATCTCACCCGAAAGCCAGGCCACAAGATCCGGCGGGTTCTCGTAAACCCGCGTCGGAAAGTTGTTTGACCCCACCGAAAGCGACGCCATGTCCGGGCGTAAAGGCAACATGCCACCACGTTCCCTGCCGGCCCCGGAGCGACCACCGGTCGAAAACTGTATGATCATACCGGGACAGTGCTTTTCGACACCTTCCTTCAGGGCCGCGAATTTTTCCGGGTCGGAGGAGGGCGTCTCATCGGCGTTGCGCACATGCGCATGACAGATTGATGCCCCGGCCTCAAAGGCCTCATGGGTGCTTTCCACCTGTTCGGAAATGGTCACCGGAACTGCAGGATTGGCCGCTTTGGTCGGCACACTGCCGGTAATGGCGACGCAGAGAATACAGGGATCGGACATCGGTATCACCTCTTTTTCAGGTTCGTGGCTGAGGCGGTGCCGGGGTCAGCCTGCATCCAGACCAGTTGGTTTTCCGCCCTTGGACCGGGGTTACGGACATGCCAAAAAAGACAGGCGCGGTTCTTTCATTCCGCGTCATCCATCGCAGCATAGGTTTCTTTCGCCAGTTTCAGCGCGTGATTGGCGCGGGGCACGCCGGCATAGATCGCCACATGCTGCAGGGTTTCGACGATATCCTGCTCACTGGCGCCGGTATTCCGGGTGGCCCGTATATGCATGGGTATTTCATCAAAATTGCCCGTCGCCGCCAGCAGCGCCAGTGTCAGCATAGACCGTTCACGCCTCGAGATACCGTCCGATGCCCAGACAGTGCCCCAGGCGGCCTCCGTGATCAGGCTCTGAAAATCCGTGTCGAGCGAAGTCTTTGACGCCTCCGCCCGCTCCACATGAGCATCGCCCAGAACCTCACGCCGCACCTGCATGCCGCGGTCATAGCGGTCTGATCGTGACATCTCGGCCTCCCTTGTTGCCGGCAATCTTAAAGGCAGGCACCCGCCGCGCCAAGTGGCGAATACAACGCGGCTGGCAACGGCTTCCGCCTCGGGCGCTGAGCACTGCGGGCAGGACATCACGGCCCTGTTCCGCGCGGAGGCAGAGAATACTTCAATGTAAGCGCTCAGACGCATTTGATCCAGGCCGGACAAGGTCCCGCCCTCCGGAATGGCAGGAACTGAGTTGATGATGCGCGCATGAAACTTTGCCCACATTCCCAGAGATTTTTGTCTTCCGGGCCTCCGCGCGAAAGCTGAGATCCGATGCTGCAGATCTGGAAATCCTTGACCTCATCCCGCGTCAGCTCTGCGATATGGAACTGCTCGTGGTCTTCGGATTCAATCCGCTCAAAAGCTTCCTGAGGGGAGAGGATCACAATCGCGTTGTCGGGTACATGCGCCTTTCCGCCGGCAGCTTCTGGCCAATACCCCTCACGCTGACCCGGTCAGAAAATTGCTCTGCGCGACCAGCAGGGCGCGATCCTTGCCATCGTGAACGCCTCAGTCCGGCGGACACCCGTCAGGATCCGCGAAGCTTCAAGGTATCTGGCACCGATAACTCTGCCCGGCCGGCGACTTATCCCCGGCACAATCAGGCCGGACGCGTTTATCCGGGCAGCGCTGCCGGGGGCTTTCAGCAACCGGTGCGAAATGTTTTTCGCGTCCGCCGACCTTACTGTTCAAAGCGATGAATGCTTTGCTTCGCGCTATCCGGCGAGCCGCCACGTCATTCATTGTTCAGGCAGCAGAGCAGGGGACAGCCACGACTGGTGCAAAACCTCAACCGGATCGGCTTCGGTAAGACAGATGGTCTCCCGGATGGCCGCGGAACAACAGTGATCGCGCGGCATCTC
>NZ_JAHEHZ010000117.1 GCF_024639605.1 Roseobacter sp.
TGCCGCCGGGACTGTTGCTGGGACGGCTGGCAAATTTCATCAATGCCGAGCTCTGGGGACGCCCGACGGACCTGCCCTGGGGTGTGGCCTTCCCGGGCACAGCAGCCCAGGATTGTCCGGGCGTTGAAGGCTTGTGCGCCCGCCACCCCTCGCAGCTTTACGAGGCGGGGCTTGAGGGTCTGTTGCTGGGCGCGGTGCTGATCTGGCTCGTGTGGCGCAGCGGTGCGCTGAAGCGCCCCGGGTTTGTGGCGGGTGTGTTTTTCGCAGGCTATGGGTTTTCGCGCTTCCTCGTGGAGTTCGTCCGCCAGCCTGATGCCTATTTCGCCGCCCCCGGTAATCCGCTGGGGCTTGCCTGGCATGTGGGCGGCTGGGGCCTCACGATGGGACAGATCCTGTCGCTGCCAATGATCCTCGCCGGGCTCTGGCTGATGGCACGGGCCCGGCTCCGTCAATGACACTGCGCGACCTGCTCACGGCACGGATCGCGGAAAACGGGCCGGTTTCCGTCGCGGAGTATATGGCCGAGTGCCTGCTGCATCCCCGGTATGGTTACTATACCGCGCGCGAACCGTTTGGCCGCGCGGGAGACTTTACCACGGCACCCGAAATCAGCCAGATGTTTGGCGAACTGATCGGGCTTTGCATGGCACAGGCCTGGCTCGATCAGGGCCGCCCGTCACCCATTACTCTGGCCGAGGCTGGTCCCGGCCGCGGCACCCTTATGGCCGATATCCTGCGGGCCACGGCCGGCGTACCGGGCTTCCATGAGGCCGCGACGATTACGCTTTTCGAAGTCTCGGAGAAGCTGCGCATTCTTCAGAAGACGGCCCTTGCACCGGTCAGACCGGTCTTTGCCGATACCCTCGATGCCCTGCCGGATGCGCCCTTGTTTCTTGTTGCCAATGAATTTTTTGATGCGCTGCCCGTGCGCCAGTTTGTGCGCACAGAAAAACACTGGCGGGAACGCCAGGTCGGCCTGCAGAACGGCGCGCTGTGTTTTGGTCTTGCACCTGAGTTGCCCCAACCGGCTCTGTCGCATCGCCTGGAAGATACGAGCCCCGGAGATATGGTCGAATACGCACCTCAGGCCGGGCCACTGGCCGAAGCAACGGGCCGCAGAATAGCACAGGCCGGCGGGCTGGCGCTGATCATTGATTATGGCGAGTGGCGCAGCACCGGCGACACATTCCAGGCGGTGAAAGAGCATAAAAAGACCGGCGTCTTTGAGCAACCCGGCCATGCGGATCTGACCGCGCATGTGGATTTTGAAGGTCTCGCGCGGGCGGCTCCCTGTGCTGCAAGCAGGCTGACACCACAGGGGCATTTTCTGGAAAGACTGGGCATCACAGAACACGCGCGCCGGCTTGCCACCGGTCTCAGCGGCACGGCGCTGGAAGAGCATATCGCTGCACATCGCCGCTTGACGCACCCTGACGAAATGGGAACTCTGTTCAAAGTACTGGGTCTTTATCGCGATGCTGACGGACCGCCACCCGGATTGGAACGATGACACTTGAAATCCTGACCGCAGACAGTCTCGGACCTTTAAAGCATGGGTTTTTCACCCGCCGCGGGGGCGCGTCATCGGGTGTGTTTGCCGGGCTTAACTGCGGATCCGGGAGTTCTGATCAGTCCGAAATTGTCGCGATCAACCGTGCGCGCGTAGCAGAAGCAATGGGCGTCGGCACTGATCACCTTGTGGGCGTACACCAGGTTCATTCGGCTGATGCGGTGACTATAACGGGCCCGCTGGAAGAAAAACCCAAAGCTGACGCGCTGGTCACAGATCAGCCCGGTATCGCGCTGTCGATCCTGACAGCAGACTGCCAGCCTGTGCTTTTTGCCGATCATGAGGCCGGCGTCATTGGTGCGGCTCACGCCGGATGGAAAGGCGCCCTGAACGGCGTGCTGGAATCGACGATCAAGGCCATGCTCGGACTGGGGGCTGTACGTGGCAACATCCATGCTGTTATCGGACCTTCAATTTCGCAGGCCGCCTATGAAGTCGGGCCGGAATTTTTCGATGCCTTCAGCGCTGAGGATCCGGAGTACACGCGGTTTTTTGCAGGTGGCAACGGTGACCGGATGATGTTCGATTTGCCGGCCTTCGGGCTCTACCGTCTGCGCCAGGCAGGCATCGGATCAGCCGAATGGACGCGGCATTGTACTTACGCGGATGCAGACCGGTTCTATTCCTACCGGCGCAGCACCCATAAAAAAGAAGCCGACTACGGCCGGCTGATCGCGGCGATCACACTGTGAAATCGAACCAAACGCGGCAAAAAACCGGCGAAACCTGCCCCGGCATGGTCGCATTTGCCGTGAACAATGCTGCATTCTATGCCCAATTGTCTCTTGATTCGGTGGTTTTGCGCCCCGTTTCCTCATAAAAACAACGAAAAATCGCAGGGTACCCAAAATCGGGCAATTCGTTCAAAATTGCAGCAAATTTTCTGTAAAATTATTTCAGATTTATTGTTTCCCGCCCCAAACCTGCCCGAATGGTCGGGCAATTTGATGCTCAACGAGAGGCAAATGCCCCGGAGCAGACAAAAAAGAGCAGGACAAGAGCATGAAAACCAACAAACGCTTTATCCGGTCCGTAATTAAGACCGCCGATACGTCAAAAACTGAAATGCCCTGGCAACGGGGGGTGCGTCGTGCAGCTTTTATCGCAAAGCGCGCCGGTAAAGAGCAACCGGTCGCCAGATCTGCCTGAATCATTCCCTCCAGAGTGACGGCCCCGGCAGAGGCCATATCCCTGACCCTTCCGCGACGAATCGCGGGAGGGTTTTTTCTTGCGGCAAATGTGACGAGCCGGCTCAGGCTGGAGAAACAAACCAGCCGGATTGTCAGGATTGATCCCGTGATCAGGTCGAATAACACCGGATCTTTGACAGAACCGCTGGCCGTCGCACATTCTCTCCTGACCCAAGACACGAAAGAACATGTACCTGTCCTTTCCGTGCTCGTCGGTGGGGCCGACACGGGATGTGACCAGCTTTAAAAGGTGATCGCATGACCCTCACGCCGCCCGCATCCACACTGCCTGCATCCGTATCCGCATCTGATACCCGCCCCGCATCCCGCATCAACTGTGCGGTCCGGATTGCGGATATCGCCGCTCTGAGATCAGACCGCAGCACGATCATCGGGCAGCGCCGGATCCCGGCCCTGCCGCTTTTCGACAGGGCGTTTTCAGCCTTCGCGCGTGGCACGCTTGTGCACACGCCACACGGCCCCGTGGCCGTAGAAGATCTGCACCCCGGCGACAAGGTCGCAACCTCCGGCGGCACCGGTGAAATCACATGGATCGGATCAGCGTCTTTCGCGCCCGCAGATGACGCGGCCCGTATGCCGCTTACCCGCATCATGGCTGACAGCTTTGGTGTGAACCGGCCAGACAGTTTTGTCAGCCTCGGAGCTGCGGCATGTTTGCTGCAAACACCCGCGCACCTTCGTGCAAGCTATGAAGGTCGCCAGGTCATGACCCCGGCGAGGAATTTTGTGGATGGCGTGAATGTGATCGAAGTAACACCGCCGACCCCGGTGCGGCTCTTTCATATCGCCCTGCGCCAGCACGACGCGATCATTGCGGGCGGTCTTGAGGTTGAGAGCTTCCACCCTGATGCGGCGGCCCTGCGGGATACATCGCATACGCTGCGCGATGTTTATATGTCGCTCTTTCCGCACATTGATTCGCTCAGCGAATTCGGGCCGGTGGCCCTTGAACGGTTGCCGCCGGACGCGTCAGATCAGACAGCAGCCTAACCGGCAGCACTCAGGCGCGCTTCGAGCACATCAAAGGGCACGCCCGGGTCATCCTTGGCACAGCGGATCACCAGCGATGTCTTGACGCTGGCCACATTCGGAGTGGTCAGCAATTCGCCGGTAAGGAATTTCTGAAAACCGGAAAGGTCGGGTGCCGCGCATTTCAGAATGAAATCTACCTCGCCGTTGAGCATATGGCACTCGCGCACAAGCGGCCAGGCCCGGCAGCGGTTTTCAAAGGCGGTCAGATCGGCTTCAGCCTGGCTGGCCAGGCCAACCATCGCAAAAACCTGTACTTCAAAACCAAGCTCGCGGGCGTCCACTTCTGCGTGGTACCCTTTGATATATCCCGACTCTTCCAGAGTTCTGACCCGCCGCAGGCAGGGAGGCGCCGAAATGCCTACCCGTCGTGCGAGCTCGACATTGGTCATCCGACCATCTGCCTGCAATTCAGCAAGGATCTTCCGGTCTATCGGATCCAGACGTGTTCCTGCCATATGGCCCCCTTAATTTTGCAGAAGTTATATCACCACCACAATCGTGCGCAATATTATTTCTCAATTGCGCAATAATCTTTCCGGGTTTCCTCGAACCAGCAATCCCGCTATGCACCGGGCGTCTGCATTCGAGGGGTTTAAGCCCTGCCGCCGCCGCTATATATCGGAGGCTGCTGCAACCAGATCAGACGGGGATTTTCATGGGTGAAATACGTAAAACGCGCGTACTTATTATCGGCTCAGGCCCTGCCGGTTATACCGCCGGCGTCTATGCCAGCCGCGCGATGCTGGACCCCCTTCTGGTGCAGGGTATAGAACCGGGCGGGCAGCTGACCACCACCACCGAAGTCGAGAACTGGCCCGGCGACACCGAAGTGCAGGGGCCCGATCTGATGGTGCGCATGGAAGCCCATGCCAAAGCGATGGGTACCGAGATCATCGGCGATATCATCACCGGTCTGAACCTTGAGAAACGCCCGTTTGTCGCCACTGGGGACAGTGGCACGACCTATGTGGCCGATGCTGTGATCCTCGCGACCGGCGCGCGGGCCAAATGGCTTGGACTGCCTTCCGAGGAGAAATTTAAAGGTTTCGGTGTCTCGGCCTGTGCGACCTGTGACGGCTTTTTCTACCGGGGTCAGGAAATTGTCGTGATCGGCGGCGGCAATACCGCCGTGGAAGAGGCGCTGTTCCTGACGAACTTCGCCTCAAAAGTCACTCTGATCCACCGCCGCGATGAATTGCGCGCGGAAAAAATACTCATCGACCGGCTGATGAAAAACCCCAAAATCGAGCCCCTATGGTTTCATGAGCTCGAAGAGGTCGTGGGCACGGATGCTCCGCTCGGTGTCGAAGCGGTGCGGGTAAAGAGCACAAAAACCGGCGAAATCACAGAAATCCCGGCCAAAGGTGTCTTTGTCGCCATTGGCCACGCGCCCGCCAACGAACTCGTGAAGGACGTGCTTGAGACGCATATGGGCGGCTATGTCGTCACGAAACCTGACAGCACCGAGACATCGGTCCCCGGTGTGTTTGCCGCAGGCGATCTGACCGATCACAAGTACCGGCAGGCGGTCACATCTGCCGGCATGGGCTGCATGGCGGCCCTGGAGGCGGAGCGCTTTCTGGCAGAGAACGAGGGTGAAGAGACCTCCCTGCCCCTCGGCTATGGTGCCGAGGTCTCAGAGAGCGCTGCTGAATAGAACGCAGACCGGGAACCTCATGCGGGTGTTGCCTGCGTACGGTGGGTTAAGCCGGTAAACACAAGACATATGGATAACGCCAGACGTGCCCGGACCGGAGACCGGTCTGAACCGTTGCAAGCGAGGTCCATATGCCCACACGTGCCGCCCTGTCCCATATTCCCGGCCCGCCCCTGCCGCCGATCGTCGGCCATACGCTGACGATCGCGCGCGACAGCTATGGCACACAACAGGAGTATATTCGTCGCTATGGCCCTGTTTACAAAACGAAGATGCTGGGCATCTGGCGGGTCAATCTTTGCGGAGCGGACGCGCTGGAACATGTGCTGCTGGATCAGGGCAAGAATTTTTCGTCCGAAGGCGGCTGGGACGCGCTGCGCAAAATATACCCGGGCGGGCTCATTCTGCAGGATTTTGACAAACACCGTATGAACCGCAGGATTATGACGGCGGCCTTTCGCGCCTCTGCCATCCGGGAATACAGGGCGCGCATGGAGCAGACGATGAACGATCTGCTGCTCACCTGGCCCCGCGAACGTCCGTTTGATTTTTATGCCGCCATAAAGGATCTGACCCTGCGCATGGGTGGTGCTGTCTTTATGGGGCTGCCGCTTGATGGCGCGCTGGCGCAAAAGATCAACCGCGCCATCAAAAATGAAATCCGCGCCTCGGTCACGCCGATCCGCCATGCCATTCCCTTTACGCCGATGTGGCACGGGGTGCGGGGGCGCGATTTTCTGCGCAACACATTCCGGGATCTTATCGCTGAACGCAGGCTGTCGGGCGGCGATGATTTCTTCTCGCATATGTGCATTGCCACGGATGATGACGGTCATTCATGGGATGAAGAGCAGATCGTCAACCAGTTCAATCTGCTGATCATGGCCGCACATGACACCACCGCCACCTCTCTGACCGTGATGATGTCTGCTCTTGGCTCTCACCCTGAATGGCAGCGCCGCCTGGTTCAGGAAGTGGCAGATCTGGGGGACGTAGCGCTCGATGAGGAAGCGCTGGCAAAGATGACTGAGACCGACAAGGTTTTCCGGGAAGCGCTGCGCCTTGTGCCCCCTGTGCCTTTTATTCCGCGTCTGGCGCTGCGTGATTTTCACTGGCAAGGCTTTGATATCCCCGCCGGGACGTCCCTGGCGCTCAATCCGGGCGTCACGATGCTCTCGTCGGATCTCTACACAAATCCCGACGCGTTTGATCCCGACCGGTTCAGCCCGGGACGCGCCGAAGACCGCAGCCACCGTTTTGCGTGGACACCTTTTGGCGGCGGGGCGCACAAATGCATCGGGATGCATTTCGCCACCATGCAGGTAAAGCTCTTCGTGGCGACGCTGCTGCGCACAAACCGGGTCGTGCTGCCTTATGGCGCACCGGAATGGCAACGGATGCCGATCCCGAAACCAAAAGGGGGTCTGCCGCTCGTGCTGCACCCCGCAAAATCTTTGCACAGGACCGCCTGACACCGGTCAGGGAAAATGCACAGTGCCTGACATCACGATGACGCCGTTGCCGCCGACTTCTACTCCGGTGATGGCGTCGTGCGGGCCCAGCACGCTGACCTGCGCCTGCCCGGGACGGCCCATGGCGTGTCCTTGTTCGGCGACAAAGTCCGGTCTGCCGATCAGCCCGTGCGACCACAGATACGCCGCCATGGCACCGGTCGCGGAGCCGGTGAAGGGGTCTTCTGCAGGGGATGGCGGCGCCAGCAAAAGGCGCGCGTAAGTATCACCGGCTTCTGTTGCCCCGTCCTGAATAACCCAGAAAGGCTCCATCAGGTCCGTCCCGGTCTGCCCCAGATGCGTGGCGAGCCGTTGCATGGCGGCATGATCAAAAGTCAGCGCCTCAAGGGCTGCGCGATCGCGCAGAACTGTAATGCAGAACGGCAGTCCCGTTGAGACAATCTGCGGTGGCGCGATGATCTGATCGGGTGAAATGCTGCCCACTGCGGCGACGATACCGGGAGGTACGGTCTCGCCGAACTGCGGCGCGATCTGGGTCATCGTGACCCTTGTGCCGCTGACCGTGACCGGAACGATGCCCGCCCCTGTCTCAAGTGTCAGGGACCCGTCGCCTGTCATGCCACGGGACCGCATCGCAGCCACAGTCGCGATGGTGGGATGGCCGGCAAAAGGGATCTCGCGGCTTGCCAGGAAATATCTGACACGAATATCAGCGACGTCCGACGGACCGGTAAAAGTGCATTCCACCAGCGAGGTTTCACGGACATAAGCCATGCATAATTCGGCGGGCAGTTCCGCTCCGTCGTGCACGACCGCGCAGCCGTTGCCGCCAAAGGCGCTTGCGGCAAAGGCATCCACCCAGTCAAACTGATACTCCATCGCCGGTCTCCCGAAATAAAAGAAGGGCCGCAGCGGTCTGCAGCCCTTCTTAATTCTTCAGCACGCCTCAGGCGGCGTCAATGCACCGCGACGGGCGCATAGTCATTCTGCCGCGCAAGACGGAACGCGAGGTTGCGGTCAGCGACAAGTGCCAGCTGCTGGCCCTCGCTGTCGTGCACAGCGTAGAGCTGTTCAATGCCTTCGATCTGGCCCTGCACCTCATCGGGCAGGTCAGTCACATCAATCGCTTTCACGTAAACGATGCGGCTGTCTGTCTGGTGTCCTTCAAACGGTTCGTGCATGGCTCACCCCTTTCTGATGTTGATTTTTTTGATAACGGACTGCGGTTTTGCGCGTGTCAGATCGATGTGCAGCAGACCGTTTCCGATGATTGCTTCTCCCACGTCCACACCATCGGCGAGCACAAAGCTGCGCTGAAACTGGCGGGCCGCGATGCCACGGTGCAAAAACACGCGTCCTTCGCTGTCATCAGTCTGACGACCGCGGATAACAAGCTGCCGGTCCTCGACAGTGATCGAGATGTCTTCTTCGGCAAAGCCTGCAACAGCCAGCGTGATCCGGTAGGAAAAATCGGATGTCTGTTCGATATTGAACGGAGGGTACCCCTCGTTGCCGGACTTCGCAGTGCGTTCCAGCAGGCGTTCAAGCTGTTCAAATCCCAGCATATGGGGATATGAACCAAGGGTCATTTTCGTCATGCGACACGTCCTTTTAGGTCAAGCGACAGTCATTCAGGATCCCTTAGCGGCGATCCCTGAGATGAATATGGGGAGCAGTCGAGCCGGAGACAAGGGCTATGCGATAAAGTCCCGAACGCTTATGATGGTACCGGTAACAGCTATGGAATCACGCTGCGATGAACGTTCAGTCTGACCTTTCGATGAAGACCGATGAGGTGCTGCGCGTGGAACTCGAGGTTTTTCGCCGCGAACACCGCGATCTGGACGAGGCGATTCACGCCCTGGCGGAAAAAGGTATGGGCGATCAGCTGACACTGCAGCGGCTGAAAAAACGCAAACTGCGCCTCAAGGATGTTATCGCGCAGATCGAAGACCGTCTGACGCCGGATATCATTGCCTGAACTATTCTGACCGCATTGCCAGGCAGGACGATTCGACTATAGTTCCGGCTCGCGCGGGACAGGCTCAGGGAACCCTTACATATGACCACGCCGGTTGTTGGCATTATCATGGGCAGTCAGTCCGACTGGCCCACCATGAAAGAGGCAGCGGTGCTGCTGGACGAACTTGGCGTGGCTTATGAGACAAAAATCGTCTCGGCTCACCGCACCCCCGACCGTCTCTGGGACTATGGTAAATCGGCTGTGGGTCGCGGACTGCAGGTGATCATTGCCGGTGCCGGTGGTGCTGCGCATCTGCCCGGAATGATGGCGTCCAAGACCCGCGTGCCGGTCATCGGCGTGCCGGTGCAGACCCGCGCGCTGTCGGGCGTGGATTCTCTTTATTCCATTCTTCAGATGCCAAAGGGTTTCCCGGTGGCAACCATGGCGATCGGGTCTGCGGGAGCTGCCAATGCCGCGCTGATGGCTGCAGGTATTCTCGCTCTGAGCGACGAGGCCCTGGCCGGCCGGCTTGATGGCTGGCGCGCTGCCCTCTCTGCCTCAATTCCTGAGGAACCGGCTGATGACTGAGCCCCTGCGCACCGGCGCCACCATCGGTATCCTGGGCGGCGGACAGCTCGGGCGGATGCTGAGCGTGGCAGCCTCTCGCCTCGGCTTGCGCTGTCACATATATGAGCCATCGGACAACCCGCCCGCCGGACAGGTCGCGGATGCCGTCACCACCGCTCCTTATGAAGATGCACATGCACTCAAACGCTTTGCGCAGAGTGTCGATATAGTGACCTATGAGTTTGAAAACGTACCGACCGCGGCACTGGATACCATCGAAGAAACCGTCCCGATCCGGCCCGGCCGCGAGGCCCTTCGGATCAGTCAGGATCGTCTGACCGAAAAGACCTTTCTGCAGGATCTCGGGCTTCAGGTCGCGCCTTTCGCGGACGTTTCCGATATTGGCGCGCTTGCCCAGGCTCTGGCTCTCATTGGCACCCCTTCGATCCTGAAGACCCGCCGCTTCGGCTATGACGGCAAAGGACAGGCGCGGCTGCAGGACGCGCAGGATGCCGCCACTGCATATGCGCAGATGAAGGATCAGCCTGCCCTGCTCGAGGGGTTTGTGGACTTCAGCTATGAAGTTTCAGTGATCGCGGCCCGCAGTGCGGCAGGCGATGTTGCCTGTTTTGATCCTGGCGAGAACGTGCACAAAGACGGCATTCTGCGTACCACTTCCGTTCCGTCGCGGCTGAACGCAGCACAGCGGACGGACGCTGTTCTGATCGCGGCCAGAATTCTGAATGCGCTCGATTACACCGGTGTTCTCGGGGTTGAGCTTTTTGTCACGCAAGGCGGGCTCGTGGTAAATGAGATCGCTCCCCGTGTGCATAATTCCGGCCACTGGACCCAGAACGGATGCGTCGTGGACCAGTTTGAGCAGCATATCCGTGCCATCGCCGGATGGTCTCTGGGCGATGGCAGCCGCTATGCCGATGTAACGATGCAAAACCTCATCGGCGATGACATAGACAAGGTCCCTGCGCTCAGTGCGGAGAAGAACGCCGCTGTGCACCTCTATGGCAAGGCCGAAACAAAGCCCGGGCGCAAGATGGGCCACGTGAACCGGATTACCGGATAATCAGCCGAAAAACCGCTCGGCAATCCGGCCCGAAACATGGCTGAACATGCCACCTGCCAAAGTTGCTGCAACCCGGCGCGTGGTGGCATCAAGAATGACCAGATCGGCGCGTTTTCCCGGCTCCAGCGTGCCGCGGTCGGTGAGACCAAGCGCGCGCGCGGGCCCGGAGGATACAAGCCCCCAGGCCGTTTTGAAATCGACCATACCGGTGTCGGCAAGCATCAGTGCCGCGCGGCGCGGGCTGGGGTAATGGTAGTCAGAGGCCAGCGCGTCGCAGTGGCCCATCGCAATCAGATCAATGGCGCTGGCGTTGCCTTTGTGAGAGCCGCCGCGCACCGCATTGGGCGAGCCCAGAACAACCGTACCACCAACATCCTTTGTAGCCTCGGCGGCTTCAATGGTCTCCGGAAATTCCGCGATGCTGACACCACGGGACTGCCAGGCAACCCGGTGGTCGCGTGTTGCGTCGTCATGGCTGCCCATCCGCACGCCCAGGGCGGCAAGGGCGGCGCACAGGGTATCCAGTGCGGCAGGCACCTGCGCCATGCCGGCATGCAGGTTCTGCAGCATTTCAAGATGCACTTCGGGATTGCGGGCAGCTTTCAGCGCCTGCCCTACCAGCCCG
>NZ_JAHEHZ010000239.1 GCF_024639605.1 Roseobacter sp.
GTGCTGGCCCTCGCAGTGTTCGGATATCCTTTCGGGATCAACGCAATAATCGGGCTCATCGGATCTGTGGGCGTGTCGATCAACGCGGCCCTGATTATCATGACAGCTTTGCAGGAAGACCACGCAGCAGGCCGGGGAGAGCCGATGGCCATGGTCGCCGTGGTCATGGCATCGTCTCGCCATATCGTCTCGACAACCGTGACGACCGTCGGAGGGTTTTTGCCGCTGATCCTGGCGGGCGGGGGTTTCTGGCCGCCTTTCGCCATGGCAGTTGCCGGCGGGGTGACGCTTTCGACGATTGTAAGCTTCTGGTTCACGCCAGCTGCCTTCCGGCTGATCCGCCCGCGTCGCATATCGCCTTTGCCGATGCGGGCGACAGCCAGAATTCGCGAGGGTGATGGGCCTGTCCCAGGCGTTAATGAGGTCTTAAGCCCGGGGACGGCTCTCTAAGGCCCGGGTAAAGATTTTCGGCCAAAGTCCCGGCATCTGCTCTTCATCATGGGAATTCCAATGGCCGACACCTCCAGAAGCCTCTCGCTGCCCTTTATAATGCCAAACCAGGCGCAAAAGCATGTGACCCATAATGAGGCACTGCAGATCCTCGATACCCTCACGCAGCTTGGCGTTGTGGCCGACGACCAGACCGCGCCGCCCGCAACTCCGGCCGAGGGCGTTCGGTATATCGTTGGTGATACCGGAACCGGCGACTGGGCCGGACACGACGGCGAGGTCGCGCTGTTTGACCAGGGTAGCTGGCGGTTTTTCGTGCCGCGCGCCGGGTGGCGCGCCTGGGTCTCGGGCCGCGATGCGCTCGTCGTTCACGACGGGACGGACTGGATCGATCTCGACAGTGACGAACTGCAGGATATCGAGGCGCTGGGGCTGGGCATGACCACCCTGCCCGACACGCCCTTTTCAGCGAAGATCAACGCGGCTCTCTGGACGGCGCTTTACCAGGCGGATGGCGGAACCGGCAGTATGATCTCGACCCTCAACAAGGAAAACAGCGCGGACGACCTCGGCTTTGTTTTTCAGAAAGACTTCCAGACGCGGGCCTTACTGGGGCTTTTCGGAAGTGACAATCTGCGCCTCGCCGCCTCTCCGGACGGCAGCACGTTTTTCGACGGGCTGCGGATCGGGGTCGGCAATGGCATCGTCGATCTTCCTAACCTGCCGCGTTTTAAAGCGACCACGGACTTCGACAACTACTGTGCGGCGGACGCCTGGATCACCGTGGGTATTAACACGACCGAATACAACGGTCAGAATGCTTTTGACGCGGCAACCAATTCTTTCACTGCTCCGGTTGACGGCACCTATCAGTTCGGCGCATCGCTGACCTTCCGTGAGAACACCAGCAGCCAGGTGACGATGTCAGCGCGTCTGATCACCAACGGTACAGATGAGATCACCGGTGCGGCAGGCGAGATCACCGGCCCTCATATAAGCGACCGGACCACGCTGGCCATCAATGGCATGGTGGTTCTGAGCGCCGGCGACACGGTTGAGCTTCAGGGCCGGATCAGCGGGCAGGACGGGTATTTTGCGGCCAGCCGTACGGCATTCTGGGGCGCAAAAGTCGGGTAACCCGGTCGCTCAGGATTTATTCGCCGGTCCAGTCGGGCATCGGCTCTTTGGCAATAAACGCGCTGATGCCGGCTTCGGTGTCGCGCGCCATCATGTTCTCCGCCATCGTCGCACCGGCAAAGGCATAGGCTTCGGCCAGTGGCATGTCGGCCTGCTGGTAAAACGCGCGTTTGCCGGTTTTGATAGCTACGGGTGATTTCCCGACGATCTGAGCGGCCATAATCCGCGTCGCCTCAGGAAGCTGTCCGCGGGGAACCACGCGGTTCACAAGCCCGGTTTCAGCAGCATGCGAGGCCGGGACAAAATCGCCGAGCAACAACATCTCCATCGCTTGCTTGCGCGTCACGTTGCGCGACAGCGCGACCATCGGTGTGGAACAGAAAAGCCCGATATTCACCCCCGAGGTGGCAAACCGGGCATCTTCAGCAGCGATTGCAAGGTCACAGGTTGCCACCAGCTGGCATCCAGCGGCGGTGGCAATGCCCTGTACCTCGGCGATGACCGGCTGCGGCAGATTAACGATCGACATCATCATCCGCGAGCATTGCGCAAACAGATCGTTAAAGTACCCGTGCCCGCCGTCGGCATCCTCACGCCGCAGCGTCATTTCCTTCAGGTTATGACCAGCGCAGAAGTGATCACCCGCCCCGCGAAGGATCACCGCCTTTACCGCCCGGTTGTCTGCAATATCGTCCCAGGTCTGCTGCAGTGCTTCGAGCACCTCCTCAGATAGCGCGTTCATTGACCGGGGGCGGTTGAGCGTCACGGTGGCGATTCCGTCATTGACCTCGCTGAGGACCGGCATATTCAAATCATTCATCACACGTCTCCCGGCTGCGACTTTCGACGCAGCAAACAGGAAGGCCGGTGTGGATGGCAAGTATAATCGCGTCAGAGGACCGGTTCGGACGTGGTGACCGGCGTCTCTGTCACGGTCTCCGGGTCCCGGGGCCACAGAATATGCGGTACAGGATCCTTGGCACGGAAGAGAAAGAGGCGGGCAATCTCAGCATAGGACCGGTAAGCATATCCCCCGTTGCGTTCGAGAAAAGCTGTCCTGCGCGCGGCATAATAATCTGACAGCTGATACCAGGGCAGCTGCGGGCAGGCATGATGCACCGCGTGCAGATTATTCTTGAGAAAGAGCACTGACAAAAGGCCCCGGTCCTCGATAATGACGCTTCTGCAGCGCGCCCGGGTATGCGCCCGGTGTTCCAGAAACGTCCTGATCTTGAGGACTGAGAGGCTGGCCCATGCGGCGACCAGATAAAGCCAGACAGGCATCTCCGCGACAAATGTCCACCACAGTACCACCGGGATCAGCGCTGCGGCGTGAAAGAGATATGCGCCTGCGATTGCCCGATGTCCGCGCAGCACAGCGCGCATGTCCCCGCTCCAGAAGGTCAGCATGCTGATTACCGGCCCGACGAGCATGCGGCCCGCAAGCGTGTTGTTGAAATCATAAAGTGCGCGGCGTGGAGCAGACCAGCGCGCCCAGACAGCCGGATCGACAAAGTTTGTTTCCGGATCGTCGTAAGGGTCTGTCAGAACCGGATCATGGTGATGCGCAAGATGGGTGTCGCGAAACCGTATATAGGGAACGAAAAGTCCCAGCGCCGGGAAGACCAGAGCCGTGTTCAGCACTGTGCTCCGAAAGGGATGTCCGTGCAGAATTTCGTGATTCAGCGAGGAATAAAGTGTGAGCGCCAGGGTCAGCAGAATTGCTGATGCAGCGGGACCAAGCGCGCCATATGCGCTCGTTGCCGCAGCATATCCGGCATAGCACAGAGCGGCGACAATCAGGGTAGGCCATTCAACCGGCGTGAAAATTC
>NZ_JAHEHZ010000021.1 GCF_024639605.1 Roseobacter sp.
TTTGTGCAGATCATGCGGTCCGGTCAGACCGGGCGTAAATCACTCGGGTCTGCGCCGAAGCGGATGGTGGCCACGTGGCTCAATGAGGCATCCGACCGGGCGCTTTTGCAGGCCGGCGTTGGTAACAATCCGTCGCTGGTCGATGTCATCAGGATGGTGCACCCGAAACCTGCATCGGCGGCGCGCGAGGCGCTCTTTGCCTGGATCATCGGCAAGCCCTGTGATGTGGCCCTTCTGCCGTCACTGCTGCAGGACTACCTTCGGTTCAAAGACACCGGCAAAGGGGCCGTGCCGGATGTGCCGTTTCAGATGCTGACGCAACTGCCACTTACCCCGAAACACTGGGCGAAGATCGCGAAAAATGCGTCGTGGCAGATGACCCGGATGAACCTGAACACGTTTCAGCGGCACGGGGTTCTGGAGATGCGCAACATGCGGCGGCTTGTGGCCGCACGGCTGCGGGATCCTGAGCTGATCGCAAAGGCACGGGTGTTCCCGTACCAGCTGATGACCGCGTATCAGGCGTTGTCTCCGGAGATCCCCGGGGAGATCCGCGAGGCCCTGCACGATGCGATGGAGCTGTCGGTTGCCAGTGTTCCGGTGCTGCCGGGACAGGTGGTTATCTGTCCTGATGTCTCCGGGTCCATGTCGGGTGCTGTGACCGGTTACCGTAAAGGGGCCACCACAGCGACGCGGTTTGTGGATGTCGCAGCCCTTGTCGCTGCTGCTATCCTGCGCCGGAATCCGTCCGCAACTGTGCTGCCGTTCGAGGTAACGGTCCGCGATACGCGCCTCGAGCCACTCGATACGATCCTGACGAACGCCGCACGGCTGGCGGATGAACGGGGCGGCGGAACGAACTGTGCCGCACCACTCGACTGGCTGCTGGAGCGCGGGCGCAACCCCGATCTGGTGATCATGGTCTCTGATAACCAGTCCTGGGCGCATGCTCAGGCCGGTAACCGGGGCACTGTGATGATGCAGAAATGGGAAGCGTTGAAGCGACGGAATGCAAAGGCGCGGCTCGTGTGCATCGACATCGCCCCATACGGGACGACGCAGGCATCCGAACGTGAAGACGTGCTGAACATCGGCGGGTTCTCGGACACCGTCTTCGAGCAGATCGCGGGATTTGCTGCGGGAACACTCGGGGCGGCCCATTGGGTCGGCCGGATCAACGAAATAAAACTGTAAGAAAGGACAACAACCCCGGCGAATGCTGGTGGAACTACATTGTTAATGTTGGTGTCGCAGGTTCGAATCCTGCCGTGGGCTGCGCTTCCTGTTGCACCCCGCGTAGCTCAGTCAGGGAGAGCACATATGTTTCACCCCACACTTGTCGCCGGGACACATGATGGAAGGTAGCTCAACCGGCAGAGCACTGGTTTTTGGTATCAGGGGTTGCAGGTTCGAATCCTGCCCTTCCAGCCAGACAAACAGAAAGGAAAATATCCGGGGGAATGCCCGTGGGATTACATCGCTGGACCCGATCGCCGAAAGGCATCTCACGATCCACTTGTCCCCCGGACCCGGGGCCTGAAATGCCCGTCAGGATTACAAGGTACACGCCCTCTCTGTCACAGGGAGGGGCATCCCGAAAGGGGTGCCATGCCGGTTCGAATCCGGTCCGGCCGAGGCCGGTGGCGAAAAATCATCCTGACTCCGCCTTGTTCGGGCCCTGTTTTTAAACTGAAGGTAAAGATTATGACTGAGACACAGATTACATCCGACACACTGAAAGCCTGGGGGCATTTGCCCGGCAAGGCCTTTGGGCAAGCGCTGGAAATGGCACAGGCCGCCGAAGCGGCGGGCGATAACCTGAATGCGATCCGCGAACGGATTGAGCCGCTGAAACCCGCGCCTGTCACACCCTTGCAAAAGGCGGGCGAAGTGCCGTTTCATTTCAATATCGAAGCATCGGACGACCCGGATGAGGTGAAAAACCTCGGGCAGGTGCATGAGACGATGATGGCAGTTATGCGCACGCCGACTGTGGTTTCGGCAGCCGTGATGCCGGATGCCTGTCCGGCAGGGCCGGTGGGCACGATCCCTGTGGGCGGCGTAGTAGCCGCGCGCAATGCGATTCACCCGGGCATGCATTCGGCCGACATCTGCTGTTCGGTGATGATGACCGATATGGGCGATGCTGATCCGAAAGCGGTGCTGGATGCTGCCGAACAGGTCACGCATTTCGGTCCCGGCGGACGGGCGAACGGGCGGCGTTACACGTTGTCGCAAAAGCTGATGGATGCGTTTCGGGAGAACCCGTTTCTGAACAACCCGAAAATCCTGCGTATGGCGGTGGAACATCTGGGCACCCAGGGTGACGGCAACCATTTTCTGTTTGTCGGGCGGTCGCGTGCCACAGGGCGCACTGCGATGATCACTCATCACGGCTCACGCGGGCCGGGGGCGGTGCTCTATAAGCTGGGGATGCAGGTGGCCGACCGGTTCCGCAGAGAGCTTTCGCCCGACACGCTGAAGCAAAACGCATGGATTCCGGCGGATACGCAAGAGGGCCGGGATTACTGGGCGGCGTTGCAGCTCATCCGCAAGTGGACCAAAGCCAACCACAATGCGCTGCATCAGGCGACGGTGGAAGCGTCAAAGGCCCGGCCGGGAGAGCGGTTCTGGAACGAACACAACTTCGTCTTTCGCCGCAATGACCTGTATTTTCACGGCAAGGGCGCGACCCCTGCCTGGGGCGATTACGCGCAGGATGCGACCGGGCTGACCCTGATCCCGCTCAATATGTCTGAGCCGGTTCTGGTCGTACGGGGCCGGGACGCGGACCACGGGCTGGGGTTCTCGCCGCACGGGGCAGGGCGCAACTTCTCGCGCTCCGAGCACAAGCGGCGCATGGGAGATGTCACGGCGCAGCAGGCGCTGGAGGCGGAAACCGCAGGGCTTGATATCCGCTTTCCTGCCGGTGGTGTCGATGCTTCGGAACTGCCGTCGTCTTACAAGGACGCGGCGTCTGTGGTGGCGCAGATTGAGAAATTCGGTCTGGCGGATATCGAGGATTACATCGACCCTTACGGGTGCATGATGGCCGGCGATATCCCGCCATTCTGGATGGAACGAAAGAAAAAGCGCCGCAGATAAACGAGGGCCCGCAATTTTCAGGTGCGGGCCTTTTTTACGGTCTCAGAGCAGCGAGAGATACCGCAGGGCAGCCATTCCGGGCAGAAAGAAATACTCGCCCCCTGCCATCTGCACGAAGGTCTGAACTTCGATGCGCCGGCGCAACGGATCTTCGGGCAGGGTCATCCAGCCATCGGGTCCGACCAGCGGGTCGACTTCCTCAAAGAGCGTGTGAAAATCCGAATTCAGCAGCCAGGTCTGTTGCACGAATTCGAACTGACGCGCGATATCCGTGTTCAGGCACATAAAGAGCAACCCGCGGTCCGCGCCGTCATCGGTACCGGGGTCTGCAAGATTGCTGCCGTATTTACGCGCGCGGCGCAGGATCCGGTGATTGTTGGCGGCGCTGAGCAGTGTCTCTTTCATGCTCTCTTCGGGGGCCAGAGAGTCGCGGGGGTTGGCGCGGCGCACATGACTGCCCAGCGGACAGCCGAACCCGTGTCTGTCTTTGTCAAAAAACAGAAAATCATTGTCCGGCAGATCGTTTCTGCCCGCGGGGGCAGGTCCGCCGGGGCGCAGCAGGTGGCCTTCTTTGTCGCGGCCCACGACGCGGGCGGCAATCCAGCCGGCTGTGATATGTGTGGCGTCCGGGTCTTTGCTCCGGATGATTTCAGAGGCTTTATTCATGGCTTTCCAGAAAGCAGCAACATCCTGATGCAGCTCGCGGACCACCAGATAACTGCCGTTGCGCCCGAAATCATAAAAACCGCGCGCTTCGGCATGTGGCCTGAGGCCTGCGCGTTCGGGCCTTCCGCCATCCGGCGCGTCGGGTTCACCCGGAACAACGGGTCCGGGCGGGTGCTCCTGGTGGCCGTTGCTGTACCCCATCAGGAACTCGCCCAGTGGCACGCCGTGCACCGGATCAGGCTGCGTTACCGTCTCGCCGCCGCGTTCAACTGCACCACCGGCGTCAAAGGGCAGCGGTTGCGACAACCCGTCGGCAAAGCCGAAATGCTCCCGGCTGATGCCTGAGCTTTCCACATCCAGCAGCAGGGGCAACTGATGCACAATCTTCACATCAAGCGGTTCGAGTGCCGCGCGGGCCACTTCCACCAGCGCATCTGCGTCAGCCTCGGTATGCGCATACAGCAGGATCAGTGCGTGTACCGTGAGATCGGTAGTGATGTGCGAGGACACCTTCTCAGGCCCTACGCTATAGGCCTCAGGCGCATTAATGGTTTCCGGGGCGGCGACATTGCCGCTCCAGCGCGGACCGCCCTTGATCACGGTATCCATCCATTTGTCTTTGCGCCGGTCGCCCAGTCTGCGCAGCCGGTCTTCCTGAAACATGCCTTCGCGAAACGCGGGTGCGAAAGATGCCAGTGTGGCCTCCGAAAGCCCGATCCGTTCAAGCCCTGATGCAGTAAAGGCAATCGCGGCGGCTCGATCCAATACCTTGCCGCGTCCGGTGCGGGCGGCGTCGGTCACGGGAATTTTGTCGTTCAGCGCCTTAAGCCAGGCACCTCCTGCCTCACTGGGCAGTGCCGCAAAAAGGGAGCGGCCGGTTTCGAGCCGGCCAAATCCGCTTACCACGAGCGCCTGGGTATCGGCGGCGACAGGCGGGCTGAGTTTCCATTTCGGGGACGGGTTTTGCATCACAGATCCCTCATCCAGGTGCGGATGTCTCCAGGCGTCATTTCTCTTTTGCGCAGACCCGTGGCGACGCGGTGGTTGCGCTCGACCTGATCGACCGACAGCCCGGGATAAGCGCTGTACCAGAACCTGCTGACACTGCGCGAAGCCAGCGCCCAGTTTTTGAAGCGTCGTCCGTGGCTGGCGCCGTCGAAAATCAGATAGCGCGTTGGCGGAAAGCCCACGCCGCACCCCCAGGCGAGGGTCAGGCCCACATGTGCCTTCTCGATGAAATCGTCGAGATAGGAGCCCCAGCTCTGGTCAAAGTTGCTGACAAACAGCAGCTGGCTGTTGTTGTTAAGAAAGGCCCAGTGGGCGAAGTGAACTGTGCGCATGCTGCCCAGATACCCGCGGGTCGCCTTGACCCGCAACAACAGCCCCAGGCCGCGATGACCTGTGCGCACGATCAGAGTGCGCAGCACACCCGGGCGAATATTGACGATGGATCCCATGTGGTTCTGTGAAATCCAGTCTTCGCGCCTTGCCATCTGTGCGACCATGTCTGCATCAACCGGTGGCGCGTCCTGCGAGGTATCCCGTCGTTCCAGATAGCGCAGCCACAGGATGGTCGCCGGCACAGTAAAGAGCATGCCAAGTTGTCCCAGCAGCACGGTGCGTACGACCGGCCATTTCCAGTCGTCAAAACCACCCTCTGCAAGGCCCAGCCCGGCAAGCAGCCCGACAATGCACAGCGCTAGAATGATCAGTATCACCAGCGGCGGCACGACGATCAGCACGATCAGCGGCAGGTTGCGCAGGAAGAAACGCGCAAGGCTGAAGCCCGTCGTGACCTCGGTGCCGGGGAGCGGGTCAAACTTTCTGACGATGCCGAAGGCGAGCATGATAAACAGCACGATCACCAGCGTGACGAAGATCTGCGGGTCAAGCCAGGCAGCAATCAGAATCCCCGGCGCCGAAAAGACCGCAATGACAAAGGTTACAAAGAGGAGCAGGCGGATAATATCGCCGATGCGCTGTGTCACCGGAACCCGGGGCGGTGCCGGATCGTCAAGCCAGGGGTGATCGGGCAGCATCGCTTCACGCAGTCTGCGATGCACCTGCTGCAGGCTCGCGTTGCGATAGGGGGTCGGGCCCTGGTTGTCGGGATTGTCGAGTTCTGCCCGCAGTGCACGAAAGAGGCTGGCATCATTGAGGATACGGTCACGCGCCAGGCCGCGGTTGCCATGATGAAAAACGCTGGGAGCGCCGGCGCGCGCTTCGAGATAGCGGGTCGCAGGCACGGTGGAGCCTTCGGCGGTGACCTTGTGATAGAGCGGGCCGTCCTCATCAAGCGGCGCTTTGCAGCATCTTATGATCTCGCGCAGGGCCTCGCCCATAAGCGCGTCGGTCTGTTTCCAGAAATCCCGGGGCTCCCCGTCGAAGTTTGCTTCAAGGATAAGGGTCGGATCATAGCTGGAATTTGTGAACACGCTGATCGACATGAAGTGCAGACACGGGATACCCTCTCTGAGCCGCGCAAAGTTATCAACTGTTCCGCCGGACGGGTGGTCTTCGCGGTCTTTGAGGTCTTCGATAAGTGACGCGACCCGGGCTGCACTTTCGGGGCGCACTTCAAGTGCTACGGAGAATGTGACCTGTTTCATGTCAGGCTGATCTCTGGCCCGGCGCTGGCGTAAAAACCAGAAGTACAGGCGGGACGGGGACCGGATTGCATGGCAAAATCCTTCCGGCGGGTTGCGTGAAGTATATCAATACACGTTATCAGAGTACTCTTTCCTGTGGAAAAATCAAACCTGTGGGCAGTTCAGGGCCGCGAAACAGTCCGGCGGGTCTCCCAAACCGATGATGGCTGCGGGCGGTCGCGCGTCTTGCGGCGGGCTCCGTTCAGGCCCGGACTGGACGGCAATACGCCTGTGCGCGGCACGGGTGCGCGGGTCTGTCCGATGGGTGATGCAGGAAAACACACAAACCGTGAGGCGTTTTGCGTATTCCAAACATCTGCTTCCCCGGATAGCCTGCGGCCAGTCATTCTCTGAGGTCCGGAGGAAAGTATGACAGATCAGAGCAGGGTGATACGCCTGTTATCTTGCCGTGCTGACCAGAGGAACCCTGCCCCGTGAATGTCCGGGCAGCTTACGGCCAGGCATGGGCGGGCAGACGGTTTCTGGTCCCGTTGCTGCTGGGCGTCAGATTGCTGAGCCTCGCGGTGATCGCTCCGCTTCTCGGGCTCGCGGTTCAGTTCGCCACAGAAATCTCCGGCCAGAAGGCGCTGACAGATCAGGACATTGCATGGTTTATTCTGTCGCCTGCCGGGCTTCCGGTATTCCTGCTGATTGCGGCTCTGATACTGCTGGGCACGGTCATCGGTTTTGCTGTGATCACCATCAATCTGCGCAATCCGGACAGTGCAGCAACCACAACGGCACTGGCGCGGGCGCTGCGAAGGACCGGGCGACGTTTTGCGCATCTGATGCGATATGCCACCGGGCTGATCCTGCGCATCCTGGTTATTTCCGGGCCGTTCGTGATTGCCGGCATGCTTGTCGCCCGGCATCTGATCGGAGCCTATGACATCAACTATTATCTGACGTTCCGGCCGCCTGAATTCATATGGGCGGTTGTAACCGGCGGGGCTCTGGCGGCTATACTTGTGCCGCTTTTGTTGTCGCGTTTGCTGAGCTGGGCCGTATCGCTGCATTTTGTATTGCTGGGGCACAGCCACGCGCGCGAGGCGTTCAACCGAAGCCGGGAGGATATGCGCACAAAGCGCCGGGGCCTGCTGCGCGATCTTCTGGTGTGGTACGCCATTCGCGCAGGCGCGCATTTCTTTGTCGGGGTCGGTTTTGTGGCCGTGCTGCGACTGATGCTCTCCGAGCCGGAGGGGAACTTTGAACTTCGTCTCGGGCTTGCCGTGCTGATCACCTCGCTCTGGGCGGTTACTGCTTTTGTGATAACGGCGATTTCCCTCGGGGCGCTCGCGCGGATCATTGATGCCCGTTACGAGGGGCCGGTGCAGGCGACGACCGGGGGAGAGGCTCTGACGCCTGCCGGGCTGTCACTGCCGGCCCTGTGCGCGGTGGGGATCGGAGCGGTTGTGATGATCGGTGGCTTTACCGCTGTGACTCTTTTCGAGGGGGTGAAGAGCGATCAGGACGTGCTGGTCATTGCGCACCGGGGGGCTGCCGGGTCGCACCCTGAAAATACCCTTGCCGCTTTGCAGGCGGCGGTCGATGCCGGCGCAGACTGGGTCGAAATCGACGTCCAGGAGACGGCTGAGGGTGACGTCGTCGTCATGCATGACAGCGATTTTATGAAGCTTGCACAGGTTGATCTGAAAATCTGGAACGCAACAGCGGAAGACCTTGATGATATCGACATCGGGTCCTGGTTCGATCCTGCCTACTCAGATCAGCGCGTGCCGCGCCTCGCTGACGCACTTGAAGTTACGCGTGATAAAGCGCGGCTGCTCATCGAGCTGAAATACTACGGTCATGATCAGGCGCTGGAGGAGCGCACAGCGGCCGTGGTCGATGCGGCGGATATGAATGACCAGGTGGCCTTCATGTCGCTCAAATATCCTGCCGTCGGCAAAATGGCCGCACTTCGTCCGGACTGGCCTTCGGGTGTTCTGGCGGCAACGGCGGTAGGCAATCTGTCCGGGCTGGACGCAGATTTCATTGCCGTGAATACCGGGCTGGTCACACCACGACTTGTGCGTAATGCGGCTCAACAGGGCAAAAAGGTTTTTGTCTGGACTGTGAATGACCCGCTGGACATGCTGGCGATGGTTTCGCTTGGCGTTGATGGTCTGATAACGGATGAGCCGGCGCTGGCCCGGGCTGCACTGCAACGGCATGCCGGACTCGAAACGCACGAACGGGCGTTTTTGGTTTTTCTTGAGCATTTCGGCCTGACCGACAGCCTGCTGGACGACACCGAAATGCGCCCCTGAGGGACGACACCGAAATGCGCCTTTGAAGTGCGGCCGCTGCAGTGCATGGCTGTAAGGGTCCGGGAAAGGCTGCGCGCTTCATGACGCCACACGGGACCGCCGGCCGGACGGGCAATCAGGCAGGCCCGAAGAGGCCGCTATAGGTGTCGCGGAGCATGTTTTTCTGAACCTTGCCCATCGTGTTGCGTGGCAATTCATCAATCAGCAAGATCGAACGCGGATGCTTGTAGCGCGCGAGCGAATTTCCGACCGCTTCTGCCAGTGCATCCGTGTCGGGTTCGGCACCTTCGCCGGGGACGACGAGCGCCACGGGCGTTTCACCGAAGTCGGGGTGCGGCACGCCGATCACAGCTGATTCCAGCACGCCAGGCTGCGCGTCGAGCAGCACCTCGATCTCCTTTGGGTAAATATTGTAGCCGCCGGAGATGATCAGGTCCTTGCCCCGTCCGACGATCTGCAGATAGCCGTCCGCATCGAAACTGCCCAGATCTCCGGTGATGAAAAAACCGTCTTCGCGCAGTTCGGCTGCGGTTTTCTCGGGCATCTGCCAGTAGCCTTTGAACACATTCGGGCCGCGCACCTCAATCTGTCCGACTTCTCCGGCGGGTAGCAGTTTATCCGTGTCGGGGTCGATGATCCGGATTTCGACACCGGGCAGAGCGAACCCCACGGTGCCGGGCCGGCGCTCGCCGTCGTAGGGGTTGGAGCTGTTCATACTGGTTTCGGTCATGCCATACCGTTCAAGGATCCGGTGGCCTGTGCGCTCTTCAAACCGGGTATGGGTTTCCGCCAGCAGAGGGGCGCTGCCCGAGATGAAAAGGCGCATGCCTGCCGCGAGTTCGCGCGTCAGACCGCGATCACCAAGCAGCCGGGTATAGAAGGTCGGCACACCCATCATGACCGTTGCCTCTTTGAGCCGGTCGATTATTGCACCGGTTTCAAATTTTGGCAGAAAGATCATTGAGGCACCCGCCACAAGTGCCGTATTCGTCGCGACGAACAGCCCGTGCGTGTGAAAGATCGGCAGAGCATGCAGCAGCACGTCCTCCTGAGTAAACCGCCACAGGTCTTTCAGCGTCAGGGCGTTTGAGAGCAGGTTCCCATGGGTGAGCATCGCGCCCTTGGACCGCCCTGTTGTTCCTGATGTGTACAGAAACGCCGCAAGATCATCCGGTGTACGGGCCACCGTCTTAAAATCACCGCTCTGCTCTCTGGCGGCAGGCATCAGAGACCCCTGACCGTCCGGACCAAGCGTGTGCAGCATCGCGTCATGCGCACGGGCCAGCGGTGCCAGACGGTCTTCGTCAGAGGGGTCGCAAACGAGAAGCCGCGCGCCGCTGTTGCTGATAAAGTACTCTAGCTCATCTGTTGTGTAGCCGGTGTTGAGCGGCAGAAACACAACGCCTGCCTGCACACAGGCCGCATAGAGCGCCAGTGCTTCCGGTGATTTTTTTACCTGAGCGGCGAGACGGTCACCGGGGGCGAGGCCGGCGTCAGTCAGAACCTGCGCGATGCGGGCAGCCATGTCGAGAAACGCAGAATAGCTAATTGTGTCCCCGCCGGGCAGGTGCAGAAACGGAGTATCTTTGCCGGCATGCGGGTCGAAAAGGGCGTCGTAAAGGGTGTTGGTCATCGGCTGCTCCTATGCAATCGCCTTTTCCGCCGCCGAGGCCAGTTTCCGGACATCAGCAGACATCGCGACATCCTGAGAGGCCGCGAAGCGTTCGTGGTTCTGCGAGACGCGGGACGTATCGTAAAGGTAGTTCACCATTGCCCCGAATGACTGCGCCCGGCCCTTGGGCGATGTGTCTGCGCCTGCGTGGATCTGATGTACTGAGGCCCCGTTGCCCAGGTGAAAACGGGCGACCGGATCAAGCGGTTGTCCGTCCGGGCGTTTTGCTTCCACCAGATATCGCGCGGCGAGCGCACGCAGCGCGTCGTCCTCTTCGGGAGGACCGGGCAGGTTCAGCGTCTCCGTCCAGCGCGCAAAACCGGGGATGGGCGAGAGCGTCACAAAGGTCGCAAGGTCCGGCAACTCAATCGACAGATCAGCGACAACCTGTTTGATCAGGGAATTACCGAAAGAGATCGAGGCCAGCCCCGCCTGACAGTTTGAGATGGAGTAAAAGACGGCCGTATCGGCCTGTTCTTCACTCAGAACCTCACGGTCTTCTGCCAGCAGGGTCTGGACCGAGCCCGGGATGCCGCGGGTCAGTGCGACCTCGACGAAGATCAGCGGTTCGTCCGGCATCGCGGGGTGAAAGAAGGCAAAACATCTGCGGTCCCGCGGCTCTACCCGGCGCCGCAGGTCTGCCCATGAGCTGATCGCGTGCACGGCCTCATAGGCGATGATCCGGTCGAGAATAAGTGCCGGGCTTTCCCAGTTAATCGGGCGCAGGACCAGGAACCCACGGTTGAACCAGCTGACAAAGAGGTGGCGGAAATCAAGGTCAAGCGCCATGAGTGCATCCTCGTCCCTGCCAAGCCGCAAAAGGTCAGCACGCATCTTTACAAGCGCGCCGGTGGCGCCGGGTATCTGGTTGAGGCGCCGTATCAGTTCCTGACGTCCAGGCTCTGCGGCTATCATCACGGCGGCGTAACTCTCCTTTGTTTCGCCGGCTTCATAGGTGTCGAGGGCGGCCCGCACGCGATCCGGATTCAGGGTCATATCGCTGGCGAGATGCCGGAAAAACCCGAGCTTTTCGTCGTCGGAAAAGCCTGCGTACCGGTCAAGAACGGCGCGGGCAACGCTCAGCCCGGTGATCTCCCCCTTGGCGCCCATCAGTTCGGCGGTGAGGTCTCTGATCGGTCCTTCGCTGACATCGCTGACACCTGACCGGCCGTAGCGGCGATCAAACAGTGTGGAGAGCAGGTCAGCGAGCTTTGTCACAGCGCGGTTCCCATCACGAAGTCGGGCAACCACAATGCGATGCCGGGAAAAAGGCACAACAGCAGGATGGCGACGATCATGCAGCCGACATAAGGCAGCGATCCGACGAGGATCGTCTTGAGTTTGATGTCAGGGGCGATGCCGTTGATCACATAGAGATTAAGCCCCACAGGCGGCGAGATCAGTCCGATCTCCATGTTGATCGTCAGCACAACAGCGAACCAGATCGGATCAAATCCCGCAGTTGTGATGATCGGCAACAGGATGGGGGCGGCCATCAGGATGACCGCAACGGGCGGCAGAAAGAACCCGGCGACCAGCAGGAAAAGATTGATCGCGGCCATCAGGACCCAGCGGTTGGTATCGAGCCCGCCGATCCATTCCGCGATGGACTGGGTGATAAAGAGCGAAGACAGCATGTAGCTGAACACGCCTGCCGCTCCGATGATGAAAAGGATCATCACGGATTCGCGCGTGCTGTCGCGCAGCACTGCCCAGAGCTGGCGCGGGTCCCACAGCCGGTAGATCACCATAGCAATGACCAGACACATCAGAGCGCCCACGGCGGCTGTTTCTGACGGTGTAGCGATCCCGCCGTACATTGCGTAGAGCACGCCGAGAATGATGGCGAGAAAGGGCAGGACGCGGGGCAGGATCTCGAGTTTCTGCTTCCAGGTATAGGTGGTGGACCGGAGCACGCGCGCATCACCCGAAGCCCATGTGGAATAAAGCGACCAGGCCATGAAGAGGCTGACCAGCAAAAGCCCGGGCAGCACGCCCGCCAGGAATAGCCGTCCGATCGATGTCTCGGTTGCGATGCCGTAGACGATCATCGTAACGGACGGCGGGATCAGGATGCCCAGTGTGCCGCCGGCAGCGATGGATCCGGCCGCAACGCTGTCGGGATAGCCGCGTTTGCGCATCTCGGGGATGCCCATTTTGCCGATCGCGGCACAGGTGGCAGGGCTCGACCCACTCATTGCGGAGAAGAGCGCACAGGCGCCGAGGTTCGAGACGACAAGCCCGCCCGGCACGCGGGTCAGCCAGCGTTCGAGTGCCTCGTAGAGGTCCGCACCTGCCCGGGTGGAGGAAATCGCGGCCCCCATAATAATGAACATCGGGATCGACAGCAGTGCGAAGTTGTCGAGCTTTCCGAAGAAGACCTCGGGCATAAGGCTCAAAGACGACATTCCGTCAAAGAAAATCAGGAAAGCAGCGGCCACAAAGAGCAGCCCTGACGCCACCGATATGCCGGAGAAAAGAACGATGATCGTGGCGCAGGCGACGATCGCGCCAAGAGACAGCGGATCCATTATTCGGACCTTTCTGCAAGGGCATCGGTGAGGCTGGCGTCGGGATCAATGCCAAAGGGTGGTTCGACGTCGCGCGCCATGGCCCAGGTGTCTGCGAGAAGCTGCAGCGCATAGAGACCGAAGCCCAGCGGCAGTGCGAGATAAGGCACCCAGAGTTTCGGATTCCACGGCGTGTTCGACGTCTCGCCCCAGTCCCAGGCCTCGTGCCAGAAATGGTAGCCGTTCCAGAGCATGACGCCGCTGACGGCAAGGGTCATCAGCATAACGATGTAAGCCAGCCCTTTGCGCGCACCCACCGGCAGCATCAGCGGCAGCAGATCAACATTCACATGTCCGCGCAGGTATTGCACATACGGCAGACCGAGCATTGTTGCTGCAATCATCATGTAGGTGACGCCTTCGGTCTGCCAGACAGTCGAGCCGTTCAGGACAAAGCGGATAAAAATCATCTGGCAGGTCACACCGACGGAGATCACGATCAGTGAGGCGGAGATAACCCCCGACAGGACACTCAGAAATCCGACAATGCGCAGAAAGATGTTGCCGCCGTGCTGAGCGGGCGCTGTTCCATGGGACGGTCCGGTCATGCGCGGCGTCTCCCGGTGTTTGAGGGTTCGGTAAGGTCCGGGGGCGGCACGTGGCCGCGCCCCGGGGTGTCATATCACTCGACGGCGAGTGCCAGATCCAGCAGTTTCTGGCCGTCGGGCGAGCCTTCCAGGAAGGCTTTATATGCAGTTTCCTGAGCAATCGCGCGCCACGCGTTGAATTGCTCTTCGGTCATGTCGGCAATCTCAACACCATTCTGAGCGAAAGTGTCGCGGGCGGCGCCGTCTTCTTTCTTGGCTTCTTCAAGATAGAAGGCTTCGGCTTTCTCAGCGGCCGCCATCAGCGCTTCCTGCTGCTCGGCACTCAGCCCGTCAAAAACCGATTTGTTCATCAGCATCGGCTGATACATGAACCACAGCGCATACTCGCCCGCGGGCGTGAAGCAGGCGACCTGCTCATAGATGCGGTAGGAGACGAAAGACGACGAGGATGTGTTGGCAGCATCCAGAACGCCCGTCTGCATGGCGTTATAGATTTCCGCAGAAGACATCGATGCAATCGACGCCCCGGCGCCTGCAAGCATCTGCTCGAACGCCTTGCCGGCGGCCCGCATCTGCTTGCCTGAAACGTCTTCCGGTCCGGTCACGCATTCTTCTTTACCGGCAAAGCCCCCTGCGAGATATCCGTGGACCAGCACCATCACGTCATCTTCTGCGAGGATCTTTTCGATCTCTTCCATGAATGGCGATTCGTTCAGGCGTGCAGCGTGATCGTGGTTTTTCACCAGCCCGGGCATCAGTGTCAGGTTATAGGCATTGCGCAGACCACCCGCATAGGAAAGCGGGAATACGATCATATCAACCTGGCCGCGGGACAGCGGCTTGTACTGTTCGCGTGCTTTAAAGAGCGACTGGCTCGGGAAAATCTGCAACTCGAGGCCGACGTCAGCGGCGGCGACTTCATCTGCTACGATTTGTGCGACCTGGTGGCGGACGTCGCCTTCGGACCACTGATGTGACACCCTGAGTTGCTGGGCCTCTGCGCTCAGTGTGAACGCAACAAGTGCGGCCGCGGTGGCCGTGGCTTTGAAAAACATGCTTTTCCTCCCTCTGGTTTGCCCCCCGGAAGGGGCGCAGCATGCCCGACATTTGCAGCGATTGTCCGTCACGTCAAGTTTTGTATACAATAACAGCCTTATTGTGTGGGAAGAGTATTCGTTGTATGCAGGGTCTATGGGACAAAAGCGTTCAGACGCCATCGCCGATACACTGGAAGGGCTGATTCTTGATGGCTCCTTTGAGGACGGGCAGCGTCTGGATGAGGTGCAGCTTGCGGAGCGTTTTGAGGTCTCACGCACGCCGTTGCGTGAAGCGCTGCAGCGGCTGGCGGTTTCCGGACTGGTCGAACAGATTCCGCGGCGGGGTGTCTTTGTGCGCCAGCCGGGCCCTGTGGAACTGGTTGAGATGTTTGAGGTCATGGCAGAGCTTGAGGCGGTCTGTGCGCGGCTTGCCGCAGAGCGGATTACCGATGAGGCGCTGGAAGAGATGCGCCGTGCCAACGCAAGCTGCCGTAAGGCGCTCGAAGCTCAGAACACCGATGGTTATTACCGCGAGAACGAAGGATTTCATGCAATTCTGTACCGGCAGTCCGGCAACTCCTTTCTTGAACAGGAATGCCGGCGTCTGCACCGTCGTCTGACACCGTTCCGCCGTTTGCAGCTCAGGCTCCGCGGGCGGATCAGGCAGTCGATGGCTGAACACGAAGCGATCGTGGATGCTCTGGAGCACAGCGATGCGACGCTCGCAGCTGATCGGGTACGGGCACATGTTTCGGTGCAGGGTGAAAAGTTCTTTCACCTGATGCGCAGCCTGAAGACGGCAGCGGAATAGACGTACCGACATACTCTGTCCGGACCTTCATCTGTTCGGACGACCCTGACGAGGCTTCATAAACAGGTTGCGGGCGCACCGCCCAAATGGCGCGATGCGACTGTGGCGCGCGGCACGCGAACCGCGCCGTGCGATGACCTTTGTTCTTTACCGGAACGGCAGATCAGCAACTGAGGGGTCAGATTTCCAGAACAGTGCTGCCCGTCGTCTGCCGCGCTTCGAGCGCTTCATGGGCTTTCGCCACATCGCTGAGGGCAAAACGCTGTCCGATGTTTATTTTCACCTCTCCGGCCAGCACCTTGTCTGCAAGATGCTTTGCCATCGCCTGACAGGTTTCATGATCTCCGATATGTGTAAAGAGCGTCGGACGGGTGATTTTGAGCGATCCCTTTTTGCCCAGGATACCGACATCGAACGGCGGCACCGGTCCGGATGCGTTGCCAAAAGAAATCATCATCCCGAGGGGTCTCAGCGAATCCAGCGACCCTTCGAAAGTATCTTTGCCGACGGCATCCATGACGACATCCACACCCTTTCCCCCGGTGAGGCTGCGCACCTCAGCCGCCCAGTCGCCGCTGCGGTAATTCAGGCAATGTGCCGCCCCGTGATCAAGGGCCAGCTGGCATTTTTCGTCGGTCCCCGCAGTGCCGATAAGCGTAATCCCCTCTGACCGCGCCCACTGGCAGGCCAGCAGCCCGACGCCGCCGGCGGCGGCATGAAAGAGAACAGTATCTCCGGCGCTCAGGGGCGTCGTGCGGTGAAAAAGGTATTCGACGGTCATGCCCTTGAGCATCATCGCGGCGCCTTCCTCAAAGGAAATGCCCTCTGGCAGAGGACAGACCTGTGCGGCGGGCATCACCCGTGTTTCGGCGTATGCGCCGGGCGGATTGGAGGCATAGGCGGCGCGGTCGCCCGCTTTCAGGTGCGTGACGCCTTCACCCACCGCTTCGATCACGCCGGCGGCTTCCATGCCCATCGCATGCGGCAGTTGCAGCGGGTACAGGCCGGTGCGCTGATAGACGTCGATGAAGTTCAGGCCGACGGCTTTATGAGCGATGCGAACCTCTCCTTTACCCGGCTCGCCGACCTCCTGCTCCACCAGCTTAAATTTTTCTGGCCCGCCGTGTTCTTCGATGATTGCTGTGAGTGCCATGTGCTGTTCCTCCGGTTTATGCCCATGTGAGGCTATTCCGCCGGGGATATCAATCCTCTGCGTGCATACCGGCTCTGGTGTTCAGGCATCTGCTGCGCGCGCAGGAGCGCGTTGCCTGCACCGGGGAACTGCGGCAACCGGGGGGCGCGGCGGCACCTTCGCGCAAACTGCTCACGCTGCCGTATCCGAATTCCCCGGAGGGGCGTTTTCAGGACATGCTGCGCCCGCCGGCATCGAGAAACCAGTCATCGGGATAGGGGTACCACCATTCATGACGTACCGGTTTGTGGTCAAGGATCACCATCTTTGAGCGGCGGAACGTGTCCAGCCCCATCCGGCTGAGCTCCCTTCCGATCCCGGAGGCTTTCCAGCCGCCAAAGGGGAGCGCGTCGTTGTCGATCATCGGGTTGTTGATCCAGACCATCCCCGCCTCAAGCCGGTCATGGGCGTCGTGAGCTTCTTCAAGTGAGGTGGTGAAAACGCAGGCACCGAGGCCGAATTCTGAGGCATTCGCTGCTGTGATGGCGGCGTCGAAATCCGGCACGCGCATGATTGCTGCAACCGGTCCGAAACATTCCTCGTGCAAAAGGTCCATGTCACCGGTGCAGCCGGTCAGAATGGTCGGCTCATAAAACCAGCCCGCCGGCTGGTCAGGCGGTCTCCTGCCGCCACAAACGATTGTGGCCCCTTTGGCGACAGCATCTGCGACGAGGCGTTCGACCTTGTCGCGTGCGGCCTCACTGACCATCGGGCCTATTTCGGATTTATCCAGTCCGTTGCCGATGCGCAGGCGAAGGGTTTCTGCTCTGAAGGCATCGACAAAAGCGTCATGCACGCTTTCCACCACATAAAGCCTTTCAGTCGAGGTGCAGACCTGGCCCGTCATGTGAAAGGCACCGGTGACAGCCCCGGCGGCGGCAATATCAAGTGGGGCATGCGCGCTGATGATCATCGGATCCGAGCCGCCCGCTTCGATCACGGCGGGCTTGAGATGCGCCGCGGCGGCGATTGCCACCCGGCGGGCGGCAGAGACCGATCCGGTGAATGCAACCGCATGGGTGTGTTTGCTTGACACCAGTGCTTCGCCGACAGCGGCCCCGCCGGGCAGGCAGGCGATCAGACCGTCCGGCAGTACAGCGAAAACCTTCATGAATTCCAGTGTGCAGAGCGTGGTTGCTTCAGCAGGTTTTATGACACACCCGTTGCCTGCCGCGAGCGATGCCGCGACTGTCCAGCACATCAGAAGGACCGGAAAATTAAAGGGCATGATGTGCACTGATGTGCCCAGGGGCTCGTATTTCGCAAACTGCAATGAACCCGCCTGGGTTGTGCCCGCGATTTTGCCGGCGTCATCCCGGGCCATTTCGGCGAAATACCGGAACACAGGGGCACAGTTTGCAAGCTCACCGATGGCCTCAGGGTAAGGTTTTCCCATCTCGCGGCTCATCACGATCGCACAGTGGCTCAGGTCGGCGCTTTCGATGTGGCGGGCGAGATCATGAAGATGCTTTGCGCGTGTTTTTGCATCAAGAGCGGCCCATCCTCTCTGAGCGGTTTTTACGGCACTGAGCGCCGCGTCGATCTCATCCGGGGTCACCACCGCGCGCTGTCCGACCTCCTCCAGCGTGGCGGGGTCCGTCACCGCTCGGGTTTTACCGGCGCTGACCGGAAAATCAGGCGAGATGAAGTAGCGGCCGTTCAGGATTCCTGTCATCGGTTCGTCCTTGTGCTCTGCGGGGCCGGTCCGGTGCCACGTCCGTTGATCGCCGCGCGGTTGGCGGGATAACGGGCCGCCCGGCTCACCGGATCATATAGACCTTGCGGATTGTCTCATGCACGGTGCAGACGCCTTTCCAGTTTTTGGGAAAGAAGGCTGCCGTGTCGGGTCGTATTTCGATCACTTCACCGCTCTCGTGAACATAGGTGCAGCGCCCTTCGAGAAAGTGGCAGAACTCATCCGAGGTCACGTGACAGTCCCATTTGCCGGGTGTGCAGATCCACATGCCACATTCTGACTGCCCCTCAGGGCCTTTGTGCATCACGACACCACTGACGCGGGAGGTGCCTTCGATCATCGTGGGAATGACGCCCCAGTCGACTGTTTCGGTGACGGAGCAGGGGTCGCGCAGAACAGGTGTTTTCATCGGATGCGTGCCTCATGTGAGCATATAGCTGTTGCGGGTTGTCTCAAAGATTTCTGCTTCGCCGGTCCAGCCGGCGCGAAAGGCCACTGCAGTGCCGGCGGACACATCAACGACCTCGCCGTTGTCATGCCGGTACTGCGCGCGGCCCTGCATAAAATAGCAGAACTCATCACGCGGCACGGCAATGCGCCACCGTCCGGGCGTACAGACCCAGATGCCGCACTCCGGGCTGTTGCCGGGACCTTTGAACAGAAGCCGCCCGCTGGAATGCGAGGCCCCCGACAGCGCGTCGGGCTGCGGGCCCCAGTCCGCCAGATCATCATAGCGGGCCGCATCATGGATATGTGGCGCTGTGGCGCTCAGCTCTGTCATTCAACCAGCGCCGACAAAAGCTTCGCAGCTTTCAGCGGTCCTTCGCAGGCCTGCATATGACCGGAAAGATCTGCGAGTTTACCGGCCATTTCGCTGTCATTCAGGCAGGCTTCGATTTTTTCGATCAGCTCTTCGTCCGTCCAGTCGTACCGGTCCGAGCGGAAACCATACCCGGTTTCCTGAACGCGCATCGCATTATCATGCCCGTCCCAGACATAGGGCATGATGATCGCGGGCTTGCCGAAATAGAGGCACTCGGTGAAAGAGTTGTTGCCCCCATGATGAATTACAACGTCGACCTGCGGAATAACCGAAGGCTGCGGATACCAGCTTTCGATGATCACATTGGGCGGGATGTTGGAGTACTCCTCTTTGTAGTCGCCGACATTGACCAGCGCACGGTAGCGCGTTTTGCCGATCAGTGTGATCAGACGCTTGAGAAGGTCCGTGTCACCCGCCCCGAGAGAGCCGAAGGAAACGTAAAGCAGCGGGCCGTCATTATTGGCCGCAAACTCGGGCACCTCCCAGGGTGCATCCTCGCGCACGCAGCCCTCAAGATACTGAAAGCGCTCAGGATCGAGCGGGTTTTCCCGCGTATAAGTCAGCGGCTGCGGGTAGAGCATCAGATTCAGATAGGGCGAGGGCTCAAAGAACTCCCCGATCTTATATGCGTCTTCCCCGCATTCGGCGAGAAAGGCGTTAAAATCCGCGTGGATCGGCGCGATGACCTCTTCAAATTTCGCCCGGAAGGCGGCGTGCCCTTCGGTGTCGTTCTCGGCCATGCCCGACAGATGCGGCGGGATTGCGGGATCTTCGATTTCATTCTCCGAACATGAGATGATCCGCACCCAGGACACGCCATACTGTTTGATTGCCGGAAAAAGGACAACATTATCCACCGCGATCAGATCCGGTTTGATTTTGTCGAGGACGGCGGGCAGATCTTTCTGCGCCCATTTGGCGCTGTCCACGATCGCTTCCCAGCATTCCTTTACATAGTTGTCGATCTGATCAATCGGCGCTTTGCGGAAATTAGGGATATGGCCGTTGATGAAATCCTCCCAGAACTTTGCCATCTGCTCAGGCGGCATAGGCTCGGAGAGTGCCACCGGATGGGCCTCAAAACCGTACCCTTCGTAGATTTCAGTAAAACCGGGATCAGAGAGAAAGACGACCTTATGGCCCATCTTGCTGAGCGCCTGGGCGATGCCCACAGAATTGAGCGCCGGGCCGAAAGCGGCTTCGGGGAAAAGGGCAAATGTTTTCTGTTCCATGGTGTCTCCTCTGACAGGGTTCATTCGGGGAAAATATGTGTGTCTTTCGCCGACCAGCTGGCGGTGACCTGCCGGCCCACCACGGGGGCGTTACCGTCTGCTTCATCTGCTGTCATGCGGGCAATCACCGGTGCGTCGGCGATCGCGGTGCTGATATGCACCAGCAGATCAAGCCCGTGGTAGGCCAGGGCCGTTATCTCTCCGGTCAGGCTGTTGTCGCCCGTCCCGCCAACCCGCAGCCGTTCGGGGCGGACGGCCGCAACGAACGGCGTGCCGGCGGGCGCCGCGTTGCCTCGGGACATCATCTGGCTACCGTCACGGGCGGCAAATCCGTCGGCCGTCCGGCTGACCGGCAGAAAGTTCATTACTCCGATAAAATCTGCGGCAAAGCGGGTGCCGGGGTTCTCATAGATCTCATGCGGTGTGCCGACCTGCAGCAGCGCGCCGTCTTTCATGATCGCAATGCGGTCGGCCATTACGAGCGCTTCTTCCTGATCATGGGTGACCACGATAAAGGTGATGCCGAATTCATGCTGAAGCCGTTTGAGTTCCAGCTGCATTTCGCTGCGCAGTTTTTTGTCGAGCGCGCCGAGCGGTTCATCCAGCAAAAGTACCTTTGGCCGTTTGACCAGTGCGCGGGCCAGTGCCACGCGCTGTCTCTGACCGCCTGAGAGCTGATCAGGTTTACGTTTTGCCAGATGCCCGAGCTGAATCACGTCGAGAATCTCGCTGACCCTTGCAGCTGTTTCGGCCTTTGGCAGGCGGTCCATCTCGAGCCCGTAGGCGATGTTCTGCGTGACCGTCATATGCGGAAAAAGCGCGTACGACTGAAACATCAGATTTAACGGTCGCCGGTTGGGTGTGAGTTCCGCAATGGATGAGCCTTCAAGCAGAATGTCGCCGTCGGTCAGGTCTTCGAAGCCGGCAAGCATCCGTAAAAGCGTTGTCTTGCCGCTCCCGGAAGCGCCGAGCAGCGCAAAAAACTCGTTCTCCGCGATGTCGAGCGACAGATCCGTAACCGCGCGGACGCTGCCAAAGGTTTTTGAAACGTTGCGGATGCTGAGAAAGGGGTGTGTCACTGGCCGGGAAGCTCCCCTTTATTCAACCGCTGTGACAGGGCAAGCGCGACCACTGAAACGGCCATCACCAGCGTTGCAAGAGCGTTAATTTCGGGCGTCACACCAAAGCGGATCATCGCGAAAATCTGCATCGGCAGGGTGATTGATGAGCGGCCGGCCCCTGCGGTGAAAAAGGCGATGATGAATTCATCGACCGACAGGGTAAAAGCCAGCAGCGCGCCGGCGATGATCGCAGGCATCAGAACCGGCACGACCACGCGACGCAGGGTGGTAAAGGTTGAGGCGCCAAGATCGCCCGAGGCCTCAACGATCGACCAGTCAAAGTTTTTCAGCCTTGCACGCACCACGGCGCAGACGAATGCAAGATTGAACACCACATGGCTGACAATAATCGTATGCAGCCCCATTTTCACGCCGAGCAGCGAGAAGAACGACAAAAGCGCAATAGCGAGCACGATGTCGGGGATGATCATCGGTGCGAAGATTATGGTTTCCAGCCATTTGCCGTTGCGACGCCGTATCTCGACGCCAATGGCAAGCAGGGTTCCGAGAACCGTGGAAAGTGCGGTCGAAAAGAGCGCTACCACCAGGGTATTGCCGGCAGCTTTCAGAATATCATCATTGGTAAGCAGCGCGCCATACCATCTGGTGGAAAATCCGGTCCAGGCTGTGGGCAGCCCGCCATCGTTGAAGGACAACCCCACCAGCACCGATATCGGAATATAGAGGAAGGCGAAAACCACGCCGAGGATCAGCAGCATGAGGCGAAATATATGGCGCTCAGCCATCGCGCGCCCCTTTCCCGCCGGAGGCCCGGTCGGCCATCACCGCCTGACCCATCAGAAGGCCCAGCATCACAGCAATCAGAACCATCGACAGAGCCGCGCCGAAGGGCCAGTCATTGGCGGTCAGGAACTGCGCATAAACAAGGTTGCCGATCATCTGAAACTGGCCGCCACCGAGCAGGGCGGGTGTCACGAAGTTGCCGATCGACAGCACAAAAACAAAGACAAACCCGGTCGCGATGCCCGGCACTGTCATGGGCAGTGTCACTCGGCGAAAGGTGGTCCATGCTGAGGCTCCAAGATCACGCGAGGCTTCATTCACTTCGGGGTTGAGCCGCGACAGCGGCGCATAGCAGCTGAGGATCACGAACGGCAGATAATTATAGACAAGGCCGATCACGACCGCTTGCTCGGAGTAGAGCATTTGGGGCAACTCGCCTTCATATCCGACCCAGCGGGCGAGGTTCACGATAAGCCCCTCGCGGTTCAGCAGAACGATCCAGGCATAGGTGCGCACCAGATAGTTCGACCAGAAAGGCAGCACCGCGAAAAAGAGAAGCATAGGCTGGTGTCGGCGCGGCATGGCCGCGATGGCATATGCCGCTGCATAACCGAGCACACAGGCGATCGCGGCAGAAAGCCCGGCGATGCCCGCAGATTTAAGGAAGATCTGAAAATAGAGAGGGTCGAAGACCAGCGCCAGGTTTTCAAGCGTCCAGGTGTATTCAATGCCGCCATAGAGCCCGCGCCGGAAAAACGCGAGCACTAGGATCAGCGCACAGGGCACCACCATGAGCCCGAAGAGCCAGATCATGGCGGGCGTCATCAGGAGCAGCGGGCGTCGGTCAGCGGACATTAATAACCCTGCGCCGGCACGCGCCGGCAGCGATTGAGGGAGGGTCGGGCTCCGCCTGCGCCTGTCTGCACAGCGGAGCCCGGGAGGATCAGTTTGCTTTGATCTCGGACACCAGGCGCGAATAATCACGCTGTGCGCCGCCGACATCGCGCAGCTGTTCGAATTTTAGCATTTCCTCAGGCGACATGCCCATGTTCGGGAACGTCTCTATGAGGGAGGCATCAACACCCGACATCGCGGGCTCGTTGGGGACTTTGTAAAGGATGTTCTCTGCCGCCCATCGATGGTTTTCGGCGTCCAGGATGTAGTTCACAAAGTCATAGGCGGCCTCTTTGTTTCCGGAGGCTTTGAGGATCACCATCGTATCGACCCAGAGATCGGAGCCTTCGGACGGGATCGTGTATTTAATGTCTGCATTTTCACCGATGCCGTAGTTGCACCAGCCGTCCCAGGCCTGCACCAGTTCCGCTTCGCCGGAGACCAGTTTGGCGTAGAATGTAGTGTCGTCATAGGCCAGCAGGGTTCCTTTCGCGTCGATCAGCAGATCGCGTACTTCGGCCATTTTCTCGCTGTCGGTCTCGTTCACGGAATACCCGAGCGCAAGTTGTCCGGCCGCCAGCAGCCACCGGTCTGTCGCCAGCATCGTGGTTTTGCCGGAGACGTCTTCCGCGGGTTTCAACAGGTCGTTCCAGGACGTCGGCGTGTCGACAAGGTCGGAGCGGTAGCAGAGCCCGGTCGTGCCCCATGCGTAAGGAACAGAGAATGCGTTGCCCGGATCATGCGGCAGTTCGGTGGCCTCGGCATAAAGGTTCGCGATGTTGGGGATTTTTTCGTGGTCGAGGTCTTCTGTGAGCCCGAGATTGTGAAGCACTTCGGCAAAGGGCGAGGAGACAAATACAACGTCATAGCCGACCCCCTTTGACGCGATCAGCTTGCCCATGATTTCTTCGTTCGTGGCATGCAGCACCAGTTCGGCGGTGTGACCGGTTTCGGCATTGAAGCTGTCGATGGCATCGGCGGCCATATAGCCGTCCCAGTTTGACACGGTCAGCGGCTCTGCGAGGGCGGGCATGCCAAAGGCAGTGAGTGTTGCGGTCATCCAGATACTGCAATGCAGTTGGTAGCGTTTCATGGCGGTGATCTCCTTGGAAGGTCTGTTGGACTGTCAGGGATGCAGGCCCTGAAAATTGACTTGCGATTCTATATGACCGCTCTAGGGTCAGTATTAATGATACAAATTATACGTCAATTTGTATTTATGGTCTTTTTTCGTCGTCGCGGAATAATCGCCGGTGCGGGCCGCCGGATTTTTGCAGGGCAGGTTTAAATGATGCCGGTATCGCGCAGTAACACGCGCCAGAACCACTTTAAACTGGCCCGCCAGATTACAGAGATTGTGCTTGAGCGCGGATTTGCCGAGGGAGATCACCTGCCGGAAGCCATGCTCTCGCAGGCCTGCGGTGTATCGCGTACACCAGTCAGGTCAGCTTTTAAAATACTGGAAGATAAGAATATAGTGCGTCGTCGTGAGGAGGGCGGGTATGTTCTCAACCAGCCGCCGGAGAAGGTTGCTGCCGACAGCGCAGCGGTACCCGATGATATGGAGGGATCCCTTGCAGAGCGTATTCTTTCTGACAGAGCAGAGCGCCGGATTGCGGATGTACATTCTGTGAGCGCACTTTCGCGACGTTATAGCAGCTCGCGTTCATCGGTACTAAATGCGCTAAAAATACTGTCCTCAGACGGAATTGTCACTCAGTTGCCAGGGCGGGCATGGGCTTTTCAACCTATGCTGGATACCCCGAACGCGGTCGATGAGAGCCTTGCCTTCAGGCTGGTACTGGAGCCACAGGCCATTCTTGCGACAGGCTTTCAGGTGGACAGCCAGAAAATCGGTATCATGCGCCAGCAGACCGAAGAATTTCTTCAGCGCCCTGATGGCAAACTCAGCTCAGCGACGTTTCTGCATCTGGATTGCGCCTTTCACAGCTTTATTGCGGAGAGCTCTGGCAACCGGTTTGCGCGGGGCGTACTGCTGGCCCACCAGCGGCTGCGGCTGTCAACGCAAAAGGATGTAAGCATCGCCGATTTCCGGCTGCGCCAGTCGCTGCAGGAACATCTGGGCATCCTGGACAGCCTCGAGAGGATGCAACTGCAGCTTGCAGCCGATCAGATGGTTCTGCATCTGCGGCGCAGTCAGATCCGCAAACCTCAGGCGATTAGCCGTGGCTTTCGGCCTCCCGGTCTGGGAGTTGCCCCGTGAGCAAACCCGTCATAGCACTTTTTCCCGAAGCAAGTTTTGGCTCTGCGCTGAACTGTGTGGGCATTGCACAGCAGCTTCTGCGCGAGGGGGCGGTACCGGTTTTTCTCTGTCATCCGGGCTTTAACGGTGTCTTTGCCGAATACGGGTTCAGAGAATACCAGCTGCCGGCGACCGCTGCGCCGGGCCCGCAAACCGACGAGACCTGGCAGGATTTCGTCACCGCACATGTTGCGCATTTCAACCAGGATCCGACGGCACAGCTCTCCACCTATGTTGCGCCCACGTGGGAGGCGATTGTCGATACCGCGATGCAGGCCGAAGAGGGTCTTGAACGGTTGCTGAAACGCATAAAACCTGCGGGCATTGTGCTGGACAATGTCATTATGTTTCCCGCCATTGCCAATGCCGGCATGCCCTGGGTGCGGGTCGTGTCCTGTACGGAAACCGAAATACCGGATGAGAATGTGCCGCCCTATCTTTCCGGCATGGCCGCTGATGATCCCGCGCGCCCGGAATTTGAGGCGGCCTATCTGGCGGCGACGCAGGCGGCGCACCGGCGGTACAACGCTTTCCGGCGCGACTGTGGTCTCAGCGCTCTGCCGCAGGGTCAGTTTCTGGAAGCGTCACCCCGTCTTAATCTGCTGCTGGCGCCGTCGGCTATCCGGCATTCGCGACGCACACCGTTGCCGGCTGAGCGTTTCGTCTTTCTCGAAGGGTGTGTCCGCAAAGAAGCGCAGTTCGACCCGCCGCCCTTGCCGGTCAACGAGGGTCCGCTGATTTATGTGAGTTTCGGCAGTCTCGGCGCAATTGATACGGATCTGATCTCTCGCATGCTCAGAACATTTGCACAGTACCCTGCGCGATTTTTTGTCAACGTGGGCGCGTTTCTTGAGAGCTACAGCAAGGTGCCGGATAATGTTTTTCTCGGAAGCTGGTTTCCGCAGCCGTCGATTGTGTCGCAGGCGGATCTTTTTGTTCATCACGGCGGCAACAACAGTTTCTGCGAAGCAATGTTTTTTGGCGTTCCGTCGCTGATTATGCCCTATTGCTGGGACGGCCATGACAATGCGACACGCGCAGAGCAGACAGGCACCGGTGCGCATATGCATCGCGATGACTGGAGCCCGCAGGAACTGGCCGGCAGGATGACGGCCTTGCTGGCCGATGACGTAATGCTGACCCGTCTGCGGCAGATCTCGGTAAGGATGCAGGCGACGCCGGGCACACAGCAGGCGGCCCGGTCGATTTTGAAGGTTCTCTGACCGCAGCTTGGCGCCCGGATTTCCGTGCAGAATTCGTGTTGTATGGCGTGAGATTGCGCCACGCACTCTTTCAAGCGGTCAGAAAGTGGTGGCGCTGACAAAATGGCTTTTGTCAGGACGCCGTTACTTCAGGCACTGGCCGCTGAACCCGTGGAAATTTTACAGTAAGATCACAACTCACGACCGTCTGCGTCAGAGGTTTACCGGAGGCGTGGTCACCGAAGTCAGCGTCGCCGTCGCCAGCAGGATCAGGCAGACGGCCACCGCCTCCACTGCGATGGAACGGCGGAGCCTGTGGGCGGAACCCGGTGCGCCGGATGCAAGATCCGGTACCAGCCGCCACTTATTCCGGGCCGCCAGCAGCATCAGCCCTGCAACAACAGCCAGTTTGACCAGCAGGGTCCGGCCGTAGGCTGTGGTGAAAAGCGCGCTGGCCGAACCGGTCATCAGCCATGCGAAACCCAGTCCCGCAATACCCAGTGCAGCCACAGTGAAAACAGCGATCCTGCCGAAGCGGTGCAGAAGCTCTGCCCCGCTCCTGTGACGCGTTGCGACACTCAAAGGCGCCAGCGCCCCGACCCAGAAGGCCGCAGCAAACAGATGACAGGTGAGCAAAAGCGCGAGGCCCCATCGCGGATCACCCAGAGAATGACCGACAAAGGTAAAAGACGCAGCGACCAGAAGCGCCCCGACGAGAGCGATATATTTCCCGGCCGAGGTTTTCAGCGCCAGGGCAAGGATCAGAACCTCGCCTCCAGCGCGCCATGTGGCCGCTGTTCCGAGCGGGCTTTCCCAGACGATCCCAAGCATCACCGGATCGATCGCGCCCGGCACGCCCGCCCCGGATATCCGGGCAGCACGGATGCCGAAGCGCAGAGCGAGAACGATCAGACCGGTAAGGGCAGCGGCAAGAGCGACCTGGCGCGCAAGACGCCGGGCATCTGCCGGCGCCGCGGGGAACACGGCCACAAAAAGCGGCCCGCCCATGGCCAGCAGAGCAGCGCCGTACCCTGCAGCTTTCGCGGCGATTGCGGTGATGGCCCAGGCGTCGACCGGCGAAAGACCTTCCACGGCGGGATCAGTCAGAAAGCGTAAAGCTGAACGTGCCCTGCATCGGATGCCCGTCGGCTGAAAGCCCGCGCCAGTCGACCGTGTAGGTCCCGGCTGGCAAATCACCGGGCGGGCGCGCGCGGAATTCACTTACCGGCTCCATGCCCGTCTCGCGGTCAATACTGACCGGTCCCTCAGGTCCTGTCATGGACACGGCGGTGACGCGCATCGGATCGTCAAATGCTATCGCGATAATATCCACCGCGTCGATGCTCGCCGCATCGGCCGGAGTGGTTTTTTCCGCTTTCGAATGCGCGAGTGCCCCGGTCACAGTTACAGCTGACATGATTGCGGCGAGGGTGATCTGTCTCATTGTCTCTTCTCCAGTGCATCGTGCTGTGCCCTTATTTCCCCAGGCCAGGTGGACTTAATGTAACTCAGAACGGCAATGATTTCTTCATCGCTCAGCACGTCTTCATAGGCCGGCATACCGGTCGCGAAATCCGGGTCGCCGATGATTTCTGCCAGCCCGTACTTGGTCAGCCGGAAAAGAGCGTCGCCGTCATGGTGCCATGTGTGTCCGGTTGCATCATGCGGCGGTGCCGGACGCAACCCGTCGTCTCCGGGCACGCGCCAGTCGGGCTGGCCCTGCAGGTTATCGCCGTGACATGCGCCGCATTCAGATGCGTAAACCTGCGCGCCCAAGGCCACGACACCGGCATCCCGGTCGCGAAGCACCACAGCCTGCGACAGGTTTTCGGGGTCAGTGGCGCCGGCGATGCCCGTCCATCTGGTCGTGAGAATTGCAGCGACAAGCGCTGTGGCGGTTAACAACGCAAAGGCTGTTGTGGATGTTTTCATCGGATTGTCCTCTCAGAGAAAATGCGCAGGGCATCCTGCCCGCTGTGCTTTCGGTGGTGAACTCAGCCACGCCCGGTGCAGGGCGGGGCATTCATCACACGGAGCGGGGCGGCTGCGGAGGAACTGACAGATTAATGCCTGTAAGCCGGAAATCACGGCAGACCGCCGTGTCAGCTGCTGTGGCAGAGGGGCTCGCGCCCGAACCCACCGGCGGCAGAAGGGCCGGCGGAATGTGACAGCTGTGTGCACTGTCGGCGGCAGCATCACAGCAGGGCGGGATATCGTCAGCCATCTCTGCCAGATGAATGTGATCTGTGCCGGTGCCGATCTGGGCCGCGTCGGGCGTGCCGGAGAAGACAGCCGAAACCAAAAGTGTCAGGGTCAGAAGAAGGCGCAGGAGCATCATGGTGCATGTCTACGAATTCTGCAGGCAGCAAGGCAAGCCGGAAAGGTGGCGCATGCCGTCGCAGAGGGTCAGTGCTGATGTGCGTCTTTTCCGAGGGCTATCGCCAGGTGATGGGCGCGGTGATGATCCTGGCTGGCCATCAGGCCGAAAAACCCGAGCCCTTTGATCCGCGCGGTTGTCGCAGGGTCGCCCGAAGTAACGCGCAGTGTCACGCCCTGCGCGGCAGTTGTAACCTCAACAGACCACAATGGGTCGGCCTCAAGCTGCGCTGCATGCGCCGGCACCATACGCGTGAGGGAGGCCAGTGTTTCAGCGTCACCGGTGGCAAACGCGCTTATCCCGCCAGGCAGATCGGTTTCAGTCACAACCGCGCGGGTTACCAGCCGGTCCATATCCACCAGATGATCCCGCAATGCGGCAAGACTGACCGTGGACCAGTCAGTCGCCGGATCGGCTTCAAGCAGGCGTACCACTTCTGCGAGGGCGGCAAAAGCACCCTGGCCGGGCTCTGTCAGTGCCGCCCCGCCGGACGTATGATCAGGTGGGGTTTTGCAATGAGCATGATCGCCCGCCTTGGTGCACCCGTGCCCGGAGTGGGTCATTTCCGCCGAGGCGATCGACGACCCGGCCGTCAGCGCCAGCGCAATAATCAATATCCCTTGTCGCACAGCAATTTCTCCCGATATTGTTTGCTGCAGTGTACCGGACACGTGCTTTATCGCGTATGATATATGTCATGTCGGACTGGCGGATTATTTTCACTGATACAAGGGAACATGCTCTGGCCCGCGGCGCAGTTCTGTTCCGGCGGGACGACCCGGTGCGCTTCATGTATCTGGTGCAGTCGGGATCGGTCGCTCTTGAACGGGCGATGGCCGACGGAACAGCGCTGACACTGCATGTGGCGACGGCGGGCGATGCCCTGGCCGAAGCGTCTCTTTTCGCGGACACCTATCATTGCGATGCCGTCGCGCGAACAGACGCCCGGGTCGCCAGGCTGACACGTGCGGATTTTCTGACCCGCCTGAAGCGCATGCCTGACGCAGCCCTCAGTCTTATCGGGACACATGCAAAGCAAGTGCAGTCACAACGCGCGCGCATCGAAATTCTCCGGCTGCGGCGCGTGTCAGACAGGCTTGACGCGTGGCTGGCGTTGCATGGCGCGCCTGAAAAAGGACAATGGGTCAGGGTAGCGGACGACATTGGAGTATCGCAGCCGGCGCTGTACCGCGAACTGGCCCGCCGACGCCGAAAGCCGGGCGCCTGCTGAATGCCTGATCGCTCAGCTGCGCGTGCCGGATGCGCCGGTATGTCAGTCATGTCAGGAATCGCGACAAGGCAGGCGAAACGGTGCGTGGCCCCGCAAGGTACAATCAGCAGCCGGAGGGCCGAGCAATGCACCTGATCGCTCCAGCGCGCAAAAGGCCCGCGCCCGCCATGACAAAGCTGTGATTGCATGTCGCCGCTTACCGGTTCGGAATCCCCGCATGATGCCCTATATTCACAGCAAGCGACGGCCCGACGCAGGGATCGGCCACTCACAGCCACGACAGGAGACAGCTTCATGACAGATGTTATTGCCACCCGCCGCACTTTGCTCGCCTCCGCAGGGGCGCTGATGATGACCGGTGCGTCCGGGCTGGTTATGCCCGCCCGCGCTGCGGGATTTGCCCCGACACCTTCGATGCGGGGCGGGTCCAATAACTACCGCCCTGGCGCGCCGGTCGTGGACAGGATCGGCGGCGGCGGTTTCTGGATGACGGGCAGTGTTCGGCGCGCAGGTGACGGGGCGCCGCTTGCCGGCCAGCGCATTCAGATATGGGCCCATACAACCGAAGGCCACGAGCGCGATCCGCAAAGCCACGGCGCCACGCTGACCGATGAAAACGGGATGTTCCGCCTTGAGATGCCACAGATTGTGCCTGCCTTCGGGCAGCCGCACGGGCATCTTGCTTATGACGATGACGCCTATAAAACCGTGTTCCTGCGTCCGGTGATGGCGAGCGCGAGTGACACCAGCCTCAATGTGGAATTCATCCTGCAGCCGGCCTGATCAGCATGGCAGATGTCCGAACGCCGACGGCCCGCTGTCTTGCTGTCTGGACGTGTCTGTTTCTTGGGGTGAGCGTACCTCTGGCGCTGGCGGCGGCTTCGCCGTTGCTGGCCTGGCGTGATCCGGTTTATATCCTCGCCGGGTTCGCGGGGATTGTGGCTATGTCACTGCTGCTGGTGCAACCGCTTCTGGCGCGGGCCAGGTTACCCGGGCTGAACGTTCGGCAGAGCCGGATCGTGCACCGCGCGACAGGCGCAGCCCTTGTCGCCGGTGTTGTGGTCCATGTCACCAGCCTTTGGGTCACCAGCCCGCCGGATGTTGTGGATGCGCTCCTGTTCCGCTCGCCAACGCCGTTCTCGGCCTGGGGCGTGATCGCCATGTGGGCTGTTTTCGCTTCTGCAGTGCTGGCAGTTTTCCGGCGGCGCCTGCGTCCTCGGGTCTGGCGCGCGGCGCATCTGGGTATGGCTCTGGTGATTGTCACGGGAACGGTTGTTCATGCATTACAGATCGAAGGCACCATGGAGACGGTTTCCAAGGTGGCTTTATGCGCTCTTGTGATTGCCGCGACCATAAGTGTTTTTGTCGCCCGGACCCGGGCGGCAGCAAGGTAGCCCCTTATATTTTCCAGTCTGCAAGCAACTGATGAAATCTTTGGTACCCGGGACGGTGACGGAATTCGGCGTATTCGTTTTGTCGGTCGCTGCTGCTATGGGAGAGCCGCCGGCGGGCAAGGGTCTGGGGAACGCTTTGTTGCAAACCCCTGAAAGATGACGGGCACTCGCTGACGCGGGCACATCAGAGTTTACTGTCCGGCGCTGAGAAAAGTAGAGGTTCAGGTTTCATCGTCTTCGAGCGGTGGGCAGGTCAGTCGCAACGTAATTTCAAAAAAGTAATGCAGTGCGACAGGCAGCAACGAAAGCGTTGCGACCCGCGTGCTCAGCGGCGCATCCAGAACAAGCAGGGTTTCGTTTACCGCGATCACCATGATGGCGACCAGCGCGTACATCATGAGCAGGTGGCGCCGGAAGCTCATGGGCACGCGGGTGTCGTCGGTAACAGGTGCAAAACGATCAAGAATATCGGTGTCGCCGCGGATGCCAAGCACCATCAGGCCTGCATATGCCGCGCAGCACGTGCTGATAATTCGCTGGCTCACCGATGGGTCGGCGTACCAGATCTGAAATGCCAGAACTCCCAGTATTATCGTCATCGCCCGAAAGAACGTCTGACGTGCCTGGCCAAAGACCCTGCGTTGCCGCCGGACCGTTCCCGGTAGTGTGCCCCAGACCTGAGCGGCCTGAGCGAGGACCGCTGCCCAGACAAATGCGGTCGCCTCAGGCGTGCCTGCTGCCCTCAGGGCTGTCCAGCCGCCAAGGAAAACAGCCGGCATCAGCAAGCGGCCCGTCGATACCGGGGGAAGATGGCTGAGCAGCAGCCACAGCAGCATTGAAAAGCGTTGCAGCGGGTTCATGCTTAAAAGGCTAAACTGCGGCTGTGGCAGGACTGCGGCACATTCCGGGACATTCCGCGGCCGCCATTTCGGTGCCGGGCGCGGGTTGACGAGAGACCTTTCTGGTGGCCTTCTCCGGACATTAGGAGAAATCGCGACAGTCTGACCGGCGCGCGCTTCCTGCCCGCTGGGATTTCGGCGCTGGTGAGAAACCTCAGCTTGTCCGGGCGCCGTTTCCGGCCGTTTTTCAGAGTTTCGCCCCGTTGGCGCGCTCCGGATTCACTTGACGCCCACAATGCTATGAAATAAACCCGGAACTCGCTGCGCGGGCGTTGTGTAGTGGTAAGACCTTAGCCTTCCAAACAAATGATTGATCTTTCCGCATCATTCATTTTCGTTCCATATCATTATTTTTATTGACTTAAATTGTCTTTGGCTTTCCTGTTGTTTCGTATCTTTTCCGATTAATACCGACAAAAAGCCGACAAAATGCCAAAGCTCACAGAAACCTATGCAAAGAAGCTTCCGCACTCGTTAGAGGGGACGCAGAAGTACTGGGACAACGAGATCAAGGGGCTGGTGCTCTTTGT
>NZ_JAHEHZ010000240.1 GCF_024639605.1 Roseobacter sp.
TATTCGCTGGCCTCGATCATTCTCTATCAGGCCGGATTTTATTCCGATCAGGCGGCAATCGTGGTGATGGGTGTCACCATTGTGGTGGTGGTGCTGGTGGTCGTGTCGATGCTGCGCTGGATCCAGCATCTCACGGATCTGGGCAGTGTCGCCAACAGCCTGCATACCGCCACGGAGCGCGCGCGCGCGTCGCTGGCCGCTTTTGCCGGTGATCCTGCCCTGGGTGGTGTACGGATGAGAGAGGACGCGGAACTGCCGGACGGGCTGACGCCGCTGAGGGCGGCCGAAGCGGGGTATATCCAGCTGATCGACGTGCCCGGGCTGCAGAAAGCGTTTCCTGAGGGCACCAGTGTCTATGTCAGTTGCCGCCCGGGGACGCATGTTCTCAAAGGCGAGATCATCGCGCAGGTGGCGGGAAATCCGGATGAAGAGGCACTTGAAAACGCAGCCGCCGCCTTCACGCTTGGCGACACGCGTTCGTATGAGCAGGACGCGGTTTTTGGCCTGATCGTGCTGTCGGAAATTGCGTCCAAGGCGCTCTCGCCCGGTATTAACGACGCGGGCACCGCCATCGGAACGATCCAGAACCTTAAAACACTCCTGTGGGATTTCTCCCGTCAGGAACCACAGGTGCGTGACGAGTTCGCCGAAACGGTCTTTGTCGCTGTTCCGGGAAATAAAACGCTCATCACATCCGCTTTCTCAGCCGTGGCCCGCGATGGTGCCGGCATGATTGAAGTGGCCCGGACCCTTCGCCAGGCGCTTGCCGATCTGGCCGCATCACCTGACCCCGAAATGGCGCAGGCAGCCGAAGAGATGGCCGCCACAGCGCTTGAGCACTGCCAGAACGCCACACTGCTGGACAGCGAATATGAAAAGCTGAATGAGATCAGTGTGCCCGCTCCGGCGATGGCCCGGCCGACGTAAACCGGCCCGCCGCACGTAAAGTGCAGCAGGCGCGTCATTCAATATCCGACGGTCAGAACAGCAGCAGATTTCATGGCCCTGCGCAGACCAACCGGGTCCGGTTACTCGGTCTCAAGACCCGGCCAGACTGACCGCAGCGCGTTCAGCAGCTTGTCTGAGGAGACCGGCTTGCGGACCACCTCATCTTTTTCGTCCAGAAATGTAATCTGATCAGGATTATAGGCCGTGATAAAAACGAACGGTATCTCCCGTTCACGCAAAATATCCGCAACCGGCCGCGAGGTTTTCCCCGCACCGAGGTTCACATCCAGAAAGGCCACGTCAAATTCACCCTCGCGTGCCTTTTCTTTGGCATCATCGAGGTGAACGCTCGGGCCCACGACCTCAAAGCCGAGGTCTTCCAGCGTGTCCGTCATCTCAAACGCGACCATAACCTCGTCTTCTACAATAAAGATCCGTTGTGGTGCATCAGTCATGTGAATTTCTCTTCCTTTTCTTCTGCAGGCATCTCCAGATGCCACTCATAGCCTTCTTCCGGGAACGTTGTCGTCACCCGGCCTCCGGTTTCCATTTGCAGGGCGCGGCCGGTGATAAACGACCCGAACCCTGTCTCTGTCGGCTGGTCCGGTACGGGGCCACCCCGCTCTTTCCAGCGCATCTCAATAACAGAACGCGCATCGGTGCGGGTCAGGTTCCATGTCAAAGTGACGCGTCCGTCGGGCACTGACAGCGCACCGTATTTCACCGCATTGGTGGCCAGTTCGTAAAACGCCATGGAAAAGGCCAGCGCCTGACGCGACGGGATGGTAACGACCGGACCTTTGATTTCGATGCGTCCGCCGCCGATCGGGTCGAGTATATCGCGCGCCACATCCCCCACAGGCGCCTCGTCCCAGGTCGTACCAACCAGCTTGGCGTGCGCACCGGCATAGGCATCAAGCCTGCTGTCGATTGTCTGGCGCAGGCCATCCTGAACCGACAGTTTGCGCAGAGACTGGCTTACGATGCTCTTGACCACGGAAAACGCGTTTTTCACCCGGTGGTTGAGCTCGGCAATCAGGATTTCCTGCGCTTTCTTCAGCTGTCGTTCTTCATCGATATCAATCAGCGCGACGGTGGCGCCGATGCGCTTACCCTCTGCGTCCAGCACCGGCTCACCGATGATCCGCAACCAGAAGCGTGTGCCGTCTCCGCGCTGATACTCCACATCAATTTCGGAACGTGTCTCGCCGTCTGAAATGATCCGCGCGAGCGGGTATTCATGGCTCTCCACGCGGGTGCCGTCCTCGTGAAACGAAATCCACTCGCCATAGGACTCAGTGTCACCGGAATAAAGCACCGGATGGCGCAGCATTTCTTCGACATTGCTGTTGCCGTGCAGGATTTTGCCGTCAGCATCGGCCAGAACCACGCCAACCGGCACGGTTTCCATCATCGCTTCCAGCAGACGCATGCGCGTCGCCGATTGACGAGAGATCGCCTTGTCCGCGTTGCGCTCGCTGGTGTGAAGGTCAAGTGCGGCCTGCAGGCGGGATATTTCTTCCCTGAGGCCAGCATCTTCAGAGGGTGTATCAGTCATCTTTTATCTGCCGGTTGTCACACTCCCGACACAGGGTCGCAGTGTCGTGCCGGACGCTTCATTGTTGACATTCTGCGCCGGAAATACCGCCCATGCACTAGTGGCTTCCGGCAGCGTCTGTTTTAGTTTAGTTTCCCGGACTGTAAAGGTCAGGTGAACCAATTCCGCTTTTAAGCGTTTGAAGTTATTGCTGGCTGACAACCTGCACCGATGCCTGACGTTTTTCAGGCCACAAATTATCCACAGGACTATGACTCAGTCAGATTCGCCCGATTTTGCCTACACGCCGCTGATTACGCGCCTGAGTTATTACTTTGGTGTCCCCTCAAAAGATATGTCCGCTCTGGATGATCTGCCCTATGAGGCGCGGTCTTATGACCGAGGCGATGTGATCATGGAACGCGGCAAGAGCGTCACATCATTTATTCTGGTCACTTCAGGGTGGGCCGCGCGCACCCGCTACACCCGCGCCGGCCAGCGGCAGATCATCAACATCCTGCTGCCCGGCGACCTGATGACGCCCGACGCCTTCGTTCTGGAACGCATTGATCATGCTATAGAGGCACTTTCGCCAGTCAGCCTGCGGATGGTGTCCGAAAAGAACCTGCAGGCTCTTTTTGCCAAAGCGCCCGGTCTTGCGCCGGCGCTCTGGTGGGCCTCTTCTCAGGAAGACGCCATTGTGCGCGAACATGTGGTGCGACTGGGCCGCCGCAATGCGCTGGAGCGGGTATCGCATTTCCTGCTCGAAATGCACCGCCGTCTGCTGATAGTGCATCAGGCGGATGAGAACGCGATGATCCTGCCCATCACCCAGGCCGAAATCTCGGATGCGCTGGGTCTGTCGGTGGTGCACGTCAATAAAACAATCTCACG
>NZ_JAHEHZ010000241.1 GCF_024639605.1 Roseobacter sp.
TTGTTATTCGTCGTTGTTGGCGCCACTGCCGCGACCCGGGCTGTTGCCTTCGCTACCATTGCCGCCGCCGTTGTTGCCGCCACGTCCGCCGCCGTTATTGCCGTCGCCACCTGTGCCGCCATCGCCGCTACCTGTGCCGCCGTCGCCGCTACCTGTGCCGCCGTCGCCGCTACCTGTGCCACCATCGCCGCCGCCTGTGCCGCCGTCGCCGGAAGGTTCGGTCAGGCCGTCATTGCCGATAGTGGACGCCGTGCGGAAACTGCCGTCGGTTTCCTGAAGACCGATCCGGATACCCGGGCAAACCTGGCTGAGGCTGGACATGACTGCATCACCATCGGGCTGCGCCATAACCTTTTCTGCCAGGTTGTAGGAGATAATCGTGTAAGAACACTCGTCCAGTGGAACGGCTGCGAGGGCGGCATTGAGTTGTGCCGCGCGTGAAATTTCGGTTGTATCAGATACTGCACAGGCCGACGCGAACGTCAGTGCCGCGAATGCGGCCGGGGCCTGCAGTCTTTTAAAGTGTAACATCTTTACTAACTCCCAGAGCGATCCCCCACCCCGGAAAACACGTGGCCGGCGGTTGTCCCACAACACGGGCACCGGCAACGCCACAGTTATGCCATATTCCTGCCCGATTTGCACTGCAATTTCGCCACTGTCCCGGTCGCGGGACCAATCCGGCATCGCCGTGACCTTTGTTGATCAATACATGGTTAAGTGTTCGCGAGAGCGCGACGGTCGGGGCGGATGTTGCGCATTAGCCATTTCCTGAAACTGGTGCCGACCCGCATTGCGCCCCTCGTAAGGGGGCTTCCGTGGCCAATATGACCCGGATCCGTCGCAATTGATTCGATATTTTAAGACTGTAAACGCGGGTTGGTTTTCGGTCTGTGGAAGTTATCTGACCGCGATGGTCTGCTCAAGCTGACCGGTCACACGGTCATAAATCAGAATGCGGTTGTCGTCGGTGACGATTGCGTACCATCCGTCTCCCTGCGTAAACGCAGTAGCCGCTGCTCCATCCGGAAGTACGATTTCTGCAGGCAGCGGCAGAGGCGCATCATAGAAGCGGATGACAATGAGCGCGATGATCAGTAGAACGCCCCCAGTCATCACCCCGGTCAGCACCGTCACCAGTCGTCTGAGAAACCTCAGGTTTGCCGGTTCCGGGGCCGGCGCACCGGTTTCAGATTCAGGATTTTCCATGCCGCTCCGTCAGATCAGCTTCGTTCTCGGGGATGCTCCACCGCCCCGCCTTGATAAGGCGCTTGCCCGGGATGTGCCAGAGCAGGCGGCGCTGTCGCGCACGCGGATCGGCCGGCTGCTGGCCTGTGGGTCGGTTCAGGTCAACGGAGCCACCGTGCAGGACCCGAAAGCCCGGGCACAGGCCGGCGATGAGATCGTAATCACGGTGGAGGAGGCACAGGACAGCCATATCCTGCCTGAAGATATCCCGCTGGAGGTCATTTTTGAGGACAGCGACCTGGTGGTGATCAACAAGCCTGCCGGCATGGTCGTTCACCCGGCACCCGGCTCGCCTTCCGGCACGCTGGTCAATGCGTTGCTGGCCCATTGCGGCACGGATCTTTCGGGTGTGGGCGGCCTCAAGCGACCGGGTATCGTTCACCGGATCGACAAAGATACGTCCGGACTGCTCGTGGTAGCCAAGTCAGACGTGGCCCATCACGGGCTTGCAGATCAGTTCGAGGCCCATTCGGTTGAGCGATATTATCAGGCGCTGGTCTACGGGGTGCCGGATGGCAATGATCCGCGGCTGCGCGGGATGAAAGGCGTGAGTTTCGAGTCCGGCAACATCGTTAAAATTACGACGCAGCTGGCGCGGCACAAAACCGACCGCCAGCGCCAGGCGGTGCTGTTCCAGGGCGGCAGGCATGCTGTCACACGCGCCCGTACAATCGAACGTTTCGGCACACCGCCCTGCCTTGCGCTGATGGAATGCTGGCTCGAGACCGGGCGTACCCATCAGATCCGTGTGCATATGGCCCATGCCGGCCATGCGCTGGTGGGCGATCCGACGTATGGCGGCAAGCGGCGCCTGCCGGCCAGGGCGCTGCCCGAGGTCTCGGCGGAGGCCGTGCGCACTTTCCCGCGTCAGGCCCTTCATGCTGCCGTACTGGGCTTTGTGCACCCGGTGACCGCTGAGAATATGCGCTTTGAAGCGCCTTTACCGCAGGATATGGTGAGCCTGCTTGATGCCGCACGGGTGGCACTGTCATAAAGTGCACATGGGTGTGATTGCACTGCACTTTGAGGTGTTAACGCCGGTGCTTTATGGCAAGCTTTCTTTAAACAATGAACGTTACTGTTCGCGTTAACATTTTCCGCGGTCCGCACTTGAACTGATCGGTTCAGTTCCCATATTGATGTTAAGGACCTAAACATTGGGAGGCTCCCATGGCTAATTATGCAAATCTGCCCGCACCGACACCAGAAGGCGGCCTTAACCGCTATATGCAGGAAATCCGCAAGTTTCCGCTTCTGGAGCCGGAAGAAGAATACATGCTGGCCAAGCGCTGGGTTGAAGAGCAGGACACTGAAGCTGCTCATAAAATGGTGACATCGCACCTGCGCCTGGCGGCCAAGATTGCGATGGGCTATCGCGGTTACGGGTTGCCCCAGGCCGAAGTGATTTCAGAGGCGAATGTGGGTCTGATGCAGGCTGTCAAACGCTTTGATCCGGAAAAAGGCTTCCGTCTTGCGACTTATGCGATGTGGTGGATCCGGGCATCAATCCAGGAATACATTCTGCGCAGCTGGTCGCTCGTGAAACTCGGCACGACATCAGGTCAGAAGAAACTGTTCTTTAATCTGCGTAAAGCAAAGAACAAGATCGGTGCGCTTGAAGAGGGCGATATGCATCCCGACAACGTCAAACGGATCGCGACAGATCTCGGTGTGACCGAAGCAGAGGTTATTTCGATGAACCGACGCATGTCGGGCGGCGATGCATCCCTGAATGCGACTGTCGGCTCTGAAGGCGAAGGCACGATGCAGTGGCAGGACTGGCTCGAGGATGAGGATGCTGATCAGGCGTCCGATTATGAGGAGCGGGACGAGCTTACCGCGCGGCGCGAACTGCTGGTGGAGGCGATGAGCGTTCTGAATGACCGCGAGAAAGACATCCTGACACAGCGGCGCCTGTCGGACGAAACCGTGACACTTGAGGATCTCAGCGGCGAGTACAACGTCAGCCGTGAGCGCATCCGGCAGATTGAGGTACGCGCCTTTGAGAAGCTGCAGAAGAAGATGCGCGATCTCGCAAAAGAAAAGGGCATGCTGGCCACGGCCTGATACCCG
>NZ_JAHEHZ010000242.1 GCF_024639605.1 Roseobacter sp.
GCCGGCAGCTATCTGCACGGCATGTTCTCGGACGATGCCTTCCGGCGGGCCTTTCTGAACTTCCAGGGGATCACCGGCACAGATTTTTCCTATGCGGCGGGTGTTGAACAGACGCTCGACGCGCTGGCTGACCACATCGAGACGCATCTCGATGTAGACGGTCTGCTCAGCTGCGCGGGCTGAGACCGCCCGTCTGAGCCCGGGACGCTCAGGTGACCGAGCAGACGGTGAGCGATCCGGAGAAGCCTTTCAGCGTCACGCCGGCATGTTCTTCGGTGTCAAAACCGTCGCCGAGCGCTGCGAGGGTTTCCGCGTCAATGAGTATTTCACGGCTCAGCACTTTGGTATGGGCCTCAAGCCGTGCAGCCAGGTTCACCGTCGATCCGATGCAGGTATAGGTCGCGCGCTGGTCGGTGCCCGCATAGCCCGCGACCACCTCGCCCGTGGCGATGCCAACGCCCAGCCCGATGACCGGGCGCCCGTCAGCGCGGCGTTCCTCGTTGAACTGCCCCATCATAGCGAGCATGTCCTTTGCCGCCAAAACGGCGCTGGCAGCCGGGTTCTCCAATGATTGCGGCGCGCCGAAAACCGCCATCAGTCCGTCACCGATCATCAGCGTGACAATACCACCATGGCTGCCGATAGCCTCGAACATCAGGGTATAATAGACATTCAGAAGCTCAATGGTCTCTTCGGGTGACTGGTCTTCGGAGAGGCTGGTAAAGCCGCGGATATCGCAGAAAAGTACCGAGGCCCGGACACGGCTGCCGCCAATGGCGAAGCCTGAGGCCTGCAGATCGTCGGCTACTTCGCTGGTGGCGAAGCGCTTGAGCAGCTGCTTTTGCTCATCGCGCAGACGTTTTTTCTCCAACCCCGACGAAAGCCGGGCGCCGAGAAGTGTTTTGTTGACCGGCTTGGCGAGATAATCCTCCGCGCCAAGCTCAATACATCGGACAATGTTTTCAATGCCTTCCACCGAAGATGTCACAATCACCGGCAGATCTCTGAGCTTTGCGTCCGCTTTGATCGCGGCCAGCACTTCAAAGCCGTCCATCTCCGGCATCTCTATGTCCAGCAGCATCAGATCAAAGCTTTCCTGCTGCAGCCGTTCCATGGCGATCCGGCCGTTTTCGGCGACGGAAGCTTTGTGGCCCAGCAGTTCCACACTGCGCGACAGCAGCAGGCGGTTGACCTTGTTGTCGTCGACAATAAGCAGGTGCCCGCCGGGATCAGCCATCCGTCAGATCCCGCAGATGCGCAGCGGCCTGGTCATAGCCGGCCTTCAGCGCGCTGATCGCATCGTCGCGCGCCTCTGCGTCCTCAGGCAGGCCACCGAGCTCAAGAGCGCGTGCCTGGTCCGACAGGATCGTGGCGCCAAAAGTGCTGGCGTTGGACTTCAGCGAATGCGCGGCACGGCGAAACGCCTCGCCGTCCCCGGCACCGGCCGCTGTGCTGAGGTCTGCGATCATCACCGGCGCTTCCTCCAGAAAGGTCGCGACCAGTTCGGCCACGAAATCAGCGCCTGTCGCCTCTTCCAGTTCGCGCAGAACGGCCTCGTCAACGGGGCTTTCAGTCATGGGATTTCCTGTCTCTCTGGGGCACATCCATCAGCGCCGTGATCAGCCTGTCCACCCGAATGGGCTTGGCAATATAGTCGTCCATGCCGGCCTCCAGGCACATTTCGCGGTCGCCCTGCATGGCGTTGGCGGTCATCGCGATGATCTTCGGCCGCGCGTCGCGGGCGGCCTCCGACGTAATCCGGCGGGCGGCCTCCAGCCCGTCCATTTCGGGCATCTGCACATCCATCAGCACCACGTCATATGTCTGACGCGCCACGCTCTGCAGCGCCTCAACTCCGTTGCTGGCAAGATCCGCGCGGTACCCCATCTGCTCCAGCAGTCGGATCGCCAGTTTCTGGTTCACCAGATTGTCTTCAGCCAGCAGAATGCGCAGCGGGTGACGCGCTGCCATCTCAGGGTCGGTAGCAGGCTTTTTGTCTTCGGGCCTGCGGGTAACCACGGTTTCTTTCGGGGTCAGCAGCGTGATCAGCGTGTCGAAAAGATGCGACTGTCGCAGCGGTTTGGCGAGATAGGCATCGAAAAGCGCCTCTTCGGTTTCCACGTCGCGCAGTCCGAGCGAACTGAAGAGCACCAGCGGCATTCCGGGGCGCATTTTGCGCATGCGCCGCGCGAGCTCCAGACCGTCCATGTCAGGCATGTGCATATCCAGGATCGCCAGGTCGAATGCGTCATCCTTCAGTGCTTTGAGCGCCAGTTCCGGATGGTTTTCCGCGCGGGTATGCATGCCCCACTTGCCCGTCTGCAGCGACAGGATTTTGAGGTTGGTGGCATTGTCATCGACCACCAGCAGGCGTTTGCCTTCAAGTTCAGCCTGGGTGCCGGAAAGGCGACGGGCCTTTTTGCCGGGCAGCTGCGCGCGGTCCGCAAGGATCGTGAAACGGAAAACGGAGCCCTTGCCTTCGCCTTCGCTCCTGGCTTCCATTGTGCCGCCCATAAGTTCCGCGAGACGTTTTGAGATGGCGAGCCCGAGGCCGGTGCCGCCGTATTTGCGGGTCGTGGAGCTGTCCGCCTGGCTGAAAGACTGGAAAAGCCGGCTCATGCCCTTCTCCGTGAGCCCGATGCCGGTGTCGCGCACCTCAAAGCTCATTTCCACAGGTGCGTCCGGCTTTGTTTCTGCGGCTGACACGCTGACGACGACCTCACCGGAGTGGGTGAATTTTACTGCATTGGACAACAGGTTGAGCAGGATCTGACGCAACCGCGTGAGATCGGCGCTGATTGCCGCCGGCACGCTCTCATCCAGGATATAGGCGATATCGAGATGTTTCTCTGCCGCCCGCCCCGCCACCAGATCGAGCGCGGATTCGACACATTCGCGCAGATCAAAGGGGTGCTTTTCGATGTCCATCTGCCCGGCCTCAATCTTGGAAAAATCGAGGATTTCATTGATAATGCCCAGCAGCGCATCGCCGCTGTCGCGGATTGTACGGGCGTAGTCGGCCTGCTCATCGTTGAGGTCCGTGTCCATCAGCAGTCCGCTCATCCCGATCACAGCGTTCATCGGCGTTCGGATTTCGTGGCTCATAGTGGCAAGGAAAGCACTTTTGGCTTCATTGGCCGCCTCCGCGGCGGTGCGGGCGTCTTCAGCTTCCTGAAAGAGCCGCACGTTTTCGATGGCGATCACCGCCTGATCCCCGAAGGACTGGGCAAGGGCGATCTCGTCGCGGCTGAAGGCTTTCCTCTCCATCCGGATAAAACTCAGCATCCCCACCGCCTCGTCCCCCCGCAACAGCGGC
>NZ_JAHEHZ010000118.1 GCF_024639605.1 Roseobacter sp.
TCATGGCAAAGGCAAAGTTTGAACGTAATAAACCGCACGTGAACATCGGCACGATTGGTCACGTTGACCACGGCAAGACGACGCTGACGGCTGCGATCACGAAGTATTTCGGCGACTTCCAGGCGTATGACCAGATTGACGGTGCGCCCGAGGAGAAAGCCCGCGGGATCACGATCTCGACCGCGCACGTGGAATACGAGACAGACGCGCGCCACTATGCGCATGTCGACTGCCCCGGCCACGCGGACTACGTCAAGAACATGATCACCGGTGCCGCGCAGATGGACGGCGCGATCCTTGTCGTGAACGCGGCCGACGGCCCGATGCCCCAGACGCGCGAGCACATCCTGCTCGGTCGTCAGGTCGGAATCCCGACGATGGTCGTCTATATGAACAAGGTCGATCAGGTTGACGACGACGAGCTGCTTGAGCTGGTGGAGATGGAAATCCGCGAGCTGCTGAGTTCTTATGATTACCCCGGCGACGACATTCCCGTGATCCCCGGCTCGGCGCTGGCGGCGATGAACGGCGAAAACCCCGAGATCGGCGAAGAGTCTATCCGCAAGCTGATGGCGGCTGTGGACGAGTGGATCCCGACGCCTGAGCGTGCGATCGACCAGCCGTTCCTGATGCCGGTCGAGGACGTGTTCTCGATCTCCGGCCGTGGTACGGTTGTGACCGGTCGTGTCGAGCGTGGCGTGATCAATGTGGGCGACGAGATCGAGATCGTCGGCATCCGCGACACCAAAAAGACGACCTGCACAGGCGTGGAAATGTTCCGCAAACTGCTGGATCGCGGTGAAGCCGGCGACAACATCGGCGCGCTGCTGCGCGGTGTTGAGCGCGAAGGTGTTGAGCGCGGCCAGGTGCTGTGCAAGCCCGGTTCCGTGACGCCGCACACCAAGTTCGAGGCCGAGGCCTATATCCTCACCAAAGAAGAAGGTGGCCGTCACACGCCGTTCTTTGCGAACTACCGCCCGCAGTTTTACTTCCGGACGACGGATGTGACCGGCACGGTTCAGCTGAACGAAGGCACCGAGATGGTGATGCCCGGCGACAACGTGTCGTTCGGCGTTGAGCTGATCGCCCCGATCGCGATGGAAAACGGTCTGCGCTTTGCGATCCGCGAAGGTGGCCGCACCGTCGGCGCGGGCGTTGTGTCGAAGATCACAGAGTAAGCCCGCGCGTGCTGCAACCCGGTTGCAGCACCCGGCAGCGACAAAGAAAAGGCCGCAGCATACCCGCTGCGGCCTTTTTGTTGTCGGCAGGGGCCACCGGAGGGCGGGAGGTCAGCGCATGACAAAGGGATTGGCCATCGGTGTTTCCGACGTACTGATCCAGGTCGTTTTGGTGCGTGTGTAATCACAGATCGCCTCCATGCCGGCTTCGCGCCCGTATCCGGACTGGTCAAAGCCGCCGAACGGCGCAATCGGGGATACTGCGCGATAGGTGTTGACCCAGCATATCCCTGCCTTCAGCCGCGCGGATACCCGGTGAGCACGGGCCACGTTCTGAGTGAAAACACCGGAGCCGAGGCCAAAGGGCGTGCTGTTTGCAATCGCAATCGCTTCGTCCTCGGTGTCAAAAGGCAGGAGCGACATGACAGGTCCGAACATCTCGACTTTCAGCGTTTCGGTGTTTGCATCGGGACATTCGACGAGCGTCGGAGCCATGTAATTCCCCGGGCGGTGCAGGGGCGCGCCGCCAAACCGTATCGTCGCGCCGCCGGCTAAGGCAGCGGCCAGCGTCTCCTCAATTTTAGTAATCTGACCGGCCGTGCACAGCGGGCCGATCTGAGTGTCTGGCTCAAGAGGATCACCAATCTTCACACCTGCCATCTTTTCTTCGATTTTCGTGGCGACGGCTTTGAGCACAGAGCGATGGACAAGTCCCCGTGTGCCCGCAACACAGCTTTGCCCCGACGCGCCGAAATTGCCCGCGATCAGACCGTTGGCGGCCCCGTCAAGATCAGCGTCCTCAAAGACGATAACGGGAGACTTGCCGCCCAGTTCCAGCGTTGTGACCGCGAAATTTTCCGCTGAATTGCGCACCACATGCCGCGCCGTTTCCGGCCCGCCGGTAAAGGCAATGCGATCGATGTCGGGATGGCGTGTCAGCGGAATGGCACAGTTTTCAGCGTCACCCGTGATCACCGAGACCACGCCCGGCGGGAATCCTGCCTGCTCGATCAGCCGGGCGAATTCAAGAAGCGGCGCAGGAGCAATTTCGGAGGCTTTCAGCACAACCGCACAGCCTGCGGCAAGCGCTGGTCCGAGCTTTGTCGCCGTCAGGAACATCTGGGCATTCCAGGGCACAATCGCGGCCACCACTCCGATCGGCTCGCGCCGCGTGAAAACATGCATGTCCGGTTTATCGATGGGCAGCACCGCACCTTCGATCTTGTCAGCCAGACCTGCGTAATAGCGATAGTAATCACCGACATAGGCCGTCTGGCTGGCCGTCTCCGCCAGCAGTTTTCCACTGTCGGTCGTTTCGATCCGGCCGATGTCCTGCGCATTTTCTTCGATCAGCCCGGCAAGACGATAGAGAAGTTTCCCTCTTTGCGTCTGGGTCATGTCACGCCAGACAGGGTCGTTCAGAACACGCCGTGCCGCACCTGTGGCACGGTCCACATCCGACTTTGAGGCACAGGCGAATGTTGCCCAGTCCTGCCCTGTTGCGGGGTTTTGCGATGCCATAATCCGGCCTTCCGAGCCCTCGCACCAGATGCCGTCGATAAAGAGCTGATAATGCGGTTTCTTATCCATCTGAACCCTCATCTGAAAGCCGGCATGACATCATTGATAAACCGCTCCAGCGATGCGCGTTTGCGCTCAAAGCTCATGCCGCTGTCAATCCAGAACGCATATTCATCATACCCGAGATCCTCATATTTTCTGATTTTTTCGATGATTTCGTCCGCCGTGCCAATGGTCAGATCGCGCGCCATGTTTTCCGGGGCCATCATCGTGTTGGACGCCATCTCTTCATCGGACAGCGGTGCGATCAGACCGTTTTCGACAGGGCGTTTGTTCTGAAACCACGCTCCGAAATGACAATAGAAACGTGACAACTCACGCGCGGCCCGGGCCACATCCCCGGCATCAGAGCCGACATAGCTGTGATGCAGCAGCATGATCTTCGGGCGCGGCCCGTCATATCCGGCGCAGGCGTCATTGAAACGCGCCATCAGTGTTTCAATTTCCTGCAGGCCCTGCCACAGGGGCGTCACCTGAATGTTGAAGCCGTTCCTGACGCCGAACTCATGACTGTTCGGGTCCCGCGCCGCGATCCAGATCGGCGGGCCGCCGTCCTGCACCGGTTTCGGCACCGCCGTTGTGGCGGGAAAGCTGTAAAATTGCCCTTGATGCGCGCAGTCTCCGGCCCAGAGTTTCGGCAGCAAAGGAGCCGTTTCCCGCATTCTCTGCCCGGCCTCCCAGGCATCCATGCCCGGCACCAGCCGCTCGTACTCGTAGGAATATGCGCCCCGTGCAATGCCAAGCTCAATGCGTCCGCCGGTCAAAAGATCGGCTGATGCAGCTTCACCAGCCAGTTTGATCGGATGCCAGAACGGTGCAATGACCGTTCCCGTACCCAGCCTGACGTTCTTTGTGTGCGCTGCGATATTTACCAGCGACATCAGTGGGTTGGGTGCAATGGTGAACTGCATCCCGTGGTGCTCGCCTGTCCAGACTGCCCGCATCCCACCGTCATCCGCCATTCTGCACAGGGTAAGAAGTTCCTCGTTGAGTTGAGCGTGTGGCTGGTCAGGCGTCAGAAGTTCCATATGCGCAAAGAGCGAAAACTCCATGTTCAGGTCCTTTCCGGTAAAGGGTGAATGTCACCGCGCTCGGAACCACCAAGGTAAAAACCAAAGCTGCGGGTCTGTGATTCTACAGCAAAGCGGATCATCATGGCGTGAACGGGTTTTGAGGCGAAGGGCAGCTTTGGAATGTCAGAGACCGGGTGAAGCTCAAGGCTGCCGGTGTAAGGCGCTGAGGCTGACGCAAGAATATATGACGACCAGGTTTTACCGTCGTCGAACACCGAATAGGCGGGCCCGAGGCTGATGTGCAGTCCGCGTTCTGCCATGCTGTCGACGAGATCTTTCCGCAGGCGACTGCTGTCCGGGACAGGTATTTGCGGCGGTCGAAATCCGGCATCTGTTTTTTCCAGCAACACGCCATCGCCATTGGTCACGATCACACCGCAGATTGTCGTGCTGCCTGCGTGCCCGAGCGCTGATCGTTCCAGCCCGAGGCTGAAAAACTGCCCGCCCGCGTAGCCTAGCCCCCGTCCTTCAGTGTGCTCAAAGCTGCGGACCCTGCCGATGAGTATCCTGTGATCTCCCGCCTCAAGGGACTGGTGCGTGCTGCAGGAAAACTGTGCCAGTGCGCCGCGGATCAATGGGCTGCCCATCTCATCCCGGATGCAACTGACCCGGGCAAAGCGATCGCCGTTATAGACGGCGAAGGTGTTCGCCACCTCCTCCTGGCCTTCTGAGAGGACATTCACTGCAAAATGCGAACAGGTTGCAAAGTTGTCAAAACTTGACAGAAACCGGCCGGGACAGACGAGCAAAAGCGGCGGATCAAGCGAGACGGATGTGAATGAATTCGCGGTAAAGCCAACGGGCGTCCCGTCGGCCTTCTGTGTCGTCACAACGGTGACGCCCGTCATGTAGCTGCCAAAGGCTTTGCGCAGGGCGCGCTTATCCGGGCCGGTCATGCGGGTGCCTCCTGTGCAAGCTCGCGCAGTGCTGCATTCACGACTTCCGGATGGGTCAGCGGCAGCATATGCGCCGCTCCCTCAACGATGATGGCTTGTCCGCAGGGCGTCAGACCAGCCATTGCGCGGGACATATCCGGCGTTGAATTCGGCTCAAGCGCACCGGTGATAAACCGCGCGGGGGATTTTATTGCTGCAAGTGATGCGCGGGTCGGCGCGTCTGCAAGGGCAAAGGCCGTATAGGCCTTTTTGTATCCCGCCGGGTCCACCTCCTGCAGCCATCTCCTGCAGGCTGACCGCTCTGGTGACGGGTCATCCCCGAACCAGCGATGAAGTGTGGCTGCGGGATCGGGCACTGTTTTTCCGTCAAGGCCCGCTGCGCGCGCCTGAACCGCCTGAGCAGCACCGGCGCTGCGCTCAAAAACGGCATTCAGGGCGGCAACGGCACATACCTTTTCGGGAACAACACTGGCCAGAGAAAGCGCAATCATCGCGCCCATGGAGTGACCGATAACAAGTGCGCGCCCGGGCAGTTCTTCAAGAACGCGGCGTATCGCGCCGGTGTAATCCGCGAGCGTCATGTCACCGGCCGGGCAGGGGCTGAGACCGTGTCCGGGCATATCGGGTGCAATCACATGACCGCAGCCTGCCAGCGCGTCAAACTGGTGTTGCCAGGCCTCGGACCGCAGGCCCACGCCATGCAAAAGCAGCATCGGCCGCCCCGTGCCGGTCTCGGTTATGGCAAGGCCCGCGATCTCAGACCGACGCAGGGTTGTCGAGGTCATGGCCCAGATCCTTCAGGTCCTGATAGCGATCTCCGATACGGTGATGTGGCCTGCCAGAGAGCGCCGCGCCGAGGACCACGACAACCTCGTCATCGCGCGGTGCATCAGGGATGGCGAACTGGATCGTCAGATAATGCGAGCGCCGGCCGGCATCGTTCTTGTCCATCAGCGGCACCTGAATCGGCGCGTTGGCCGGGCCGCGGGTGTTCGTAAAGGCAAGATAGGATTTTGCCTTAACAGCCTCGCGGTAAAAATTTCCGAAACGCAGAGTGTGGATCAGTCCGGAAGCGTGCTCTATCTCGCCGTCGAGTCCGACCACGGCTGCCTTTCCATAGGCCTCAATCTGCGCGCCGCTGCCGGCAAGAGCGATCATCCGGTCCGCCATCATACTGCCCAGAACCGGACCATAGGCGCGGATCTCAGGTGTGAGGTCTTCGACATAGCGGCTCGCCCAGGGGTTTCGCAGCACCGCCGCCACAGCAAACAAACGCCAGGGCGTTTTTGCGGCGCGGAACCCTTCGATGAAAACCTCTTCGTCATAGGTCACGATTTTCCGGATGTCGGGCGTCATGGTCACTCCTCATGGTTGACCGGAACAGTAGAAAGCCCCTGAAATTTTGACAAATGAATGAAAGTCACGCTTAGGTATTACAAACACTAATGGCAGAGTTGACCGTTGAGAAAAAATCTTCCCCCGCTGACCTGGCTGCGCTCTTTTGAAGCTGCGGCGCGGAACCTGAGCTTTACCGCTGCCGCCGAGGAGCTCGGACTGACGCAGTCCGCCGTCAGCCAGCAGGTGAAATCGCTTGAAACACGGCTCAGATCGCCGCTCTTTGTGCGCCATGCCCGGGGGCTCGCACTGACCGATGCGGGACGCCGCCTGTTGCCGGAAGTGGGTGGCCCGTTGCAGGCGCTGGCCGTGGCGATGGACAGGGCCGATGCAGGGCCGGACAAGGGTCTGCTGACCATCGCCGCTTCTGTAAGCGTCGTGCAATGGGTCGTCGCCCCCCTGTTGCCGGATTTCACGCGACATCACCCCGCGCTCAGGCTCAGGTTTCTCAGTGCGATCTGGCCTGACGATTTTCAGTCGGCCCGCGCCGATCTCGAAATCCGTTTCGGATCACTCAGGCAGGCCGGAGAAAACGCCGTACTTCTTTTGCCCAACAGGCTTGTTGCGCTGAAATCACCAGAGTTACGCGGTGCGCTGGAAGACCTTCCGCTGATTGAGGCGGTTGGCACTTCGGGCGGCTGGCAAACCTGGGCAAAAGAAGTCGGAGACACCAGGCCCCCCTCTTTTTACACCGACACATACGGAATGGCTCTGCAGCTGGCGGTGCATGGCAACGGCGTGGCGCTGGTCAGTGAACTGCTGGCGGCTCATGCTCTGAAATCGGGTCTTCTGGAGCCTGCGCACCCGGCGTCAGTTGCCGCCGATGAGGGCTATTACCTCTCGGTGGCGCCTGAGAAGCCGGAGGCCGGTCGGTTGCGCGACTGGTTGCTCGAAAAGGTGTCGGCCTGAGCCTGTCTGATGCTGCGATAGCCCGGGCGCCAGGGGTCACTTTCGCGGGTTTGCTGCTTTTGGATGCCTTATTTTACCGTGCGGCAGGTCATCTGGCCGGACCGGGGATTTCACGCACGATCAGAAAACCTGAAAAGGCCGGTGATTTTCCGAAGAATCTCATTGCGTTTCGCAAAGCGACCCTCTAAACGACCCAAATCCAATCGGGGTGCGGTCAGCCGCGCCCTTTTCCGTTGGACCACAAGTCGCGATGAGGGTGTGCGATGAGCGCCCGTCCTCCTCTCCGGTCTGAACCCTGATATAAAGGGTGATGCATATGGCCGCACAAAGCCAAAACATCCGCATCCGCCTCAAGGCGTTTGACTACCGTGTGCTGGATGCTTCCACACAAGAAATCGTCAACACAGCAAAGCGCACAGGTGCTTCCGTTCGCGGCCCGATCCCGCTGCCGAACAAAATCGAGAAGTTCACCGTTCTGCGTGGCCCCCACGTTGACAAGAAATCCCGTGACCAGTTCGAGATCCGCACGCACAAGCGCCTGCTGGATATCGTTGATCCGACCCCCCAGACCGTGGACGCGCTGATGAAGCTCGACCTCGCCGCTGGTGTGGATGTCGAGATCAAACTGCAATCATAATCGTCGGAGGGTAATCTTATGTTGCGCTCAGGCGTTATTGCAAAAAAAGTCGGTATGACCCGGCTCTTCATGGAAGACGGCAAGCAGATCCCTGTGACCGTTCTTCAGCTCGACAAGCTGCAGGTTGTGGCACAGCGGACTTCCGACAAAGACGGCTATTCGGCTGTTCAGCTCGGTGCCGGTTCAGCCAAAGCCAAGCGGACATCTCAGGCCATGCGCGGTCACTTTGCAGCTGCAAAGGTAGAACCCAAGCGCAAGGTTGCCGAGTTCCGTGTGGACGAGGAAAATCTGATCGGTGTGGGTGAGGAAATCACCGCGAACCATTACTTCGAAGGTCAGTTCGTCGACGTGGCCGGCACCTCGATCGGTAAAGGTTTTGCCGGTGCGATGAAGCGGCACAACTTCGGTGGTCTGCGCGCGACACACGGTGTGTCGATCTCGCACCGTTCGCACGGCTCCACCGGCCAGTGTCAGGATCCGGGCAAGGTTTTCAAAGGCAAAAAGATGGCGGGTCACATGGGTGCTGCCCGTGTCACCACGCAAAACCTGCAGGTCATCCGCACAGATGCCGACCGTGGTCTGATCATGGTCAAAGGCGCTGTACCAGGCTCAAAAGGCGGCTGGGTTACAGTCAAGGATGCGGTCAAAAAGCCGTTCCCTGAGAATGCGATCCTGCCGGCGGCGCTGAAATCCGATGCCGAGGCCGCGGCGAAAGCCGCTGAGGAAGCCGCTGCAGCAGCAGCCGCAGAGGCCGAGGCAGAAGCCAAGCGTCTGGCAGAAGAGCAGGCGGCTCAGGAAGCCGAACAGCTCAAAGCTGCTGAAGCCGAGATCGAAGCTGAAAAGTCCGATGACGCACCCGCTGCGGACGAAGACAAGAAAGAAGGTGACGCATGAAACTCGATGTCATCAAACTCGACGGCGGCAAAGCCGGATCGGTAGACCTGGACGAGGCGCTCTTTGGTCTCGAGCCGCGCGCCGACATCCTGCACCGGGTCGTGCGCTGGCAGCGTAACAATGCACAGGCCGGCACACACAAGGTGAAGACGCGGAAAGAAGTGAGCTACTCCACCAAGAAGATCTATCGCCAGAAGGGCACCGGCGGCGCACGCCACGGCGCGCGCTCTGCACCGATCTTCCGCGGTGGTGGTGTTTACAAAGGCCCCGTTGTGCGCAGCCACGGTCACGAACTGACCAAGAAGTTCCGCAAGCTGGGTCTGTGCCACGCGCTTTCCGCAAAGCTGAAAGCAGGCGAGCTTGTGATCATTGACGATGCATCATCCGACGGCAAAACCGCGGCTCTGGCCAAACAGGTGAAAAACCTCGGCTGGAAACGCGCGCTGGTCATCGACGGTGCCTCTGTGAATGAAAACTTCGCTCAGGCAGCCCGCAACATCGACGGTCTGGATATCCTGCCAACGATGGGCGCAAACGTATATGACATCCTCAAGCGTGACACTCTGGTGATCACAAAAGCGGGTGTCGAAGCACTGGAGGCCCGGTTGAAATGAATGCCAAGGCAGAACATTACGACGTGATCCGCAAGCCGATCATCACCGAGAAAGCAACCATGTCGTCTGAGAACGGTGCGGTGGTTTTCGAAGTGGCGATGGACAGCAATAAACCCCAGATCAAGGAGGCCGTCGAGGCGCTCTTTGGTGTGAAGGTCAAAGCGGTCAACACCACGATCACCAAAGGCAAAGTCAAACGCTTCCGCGGCCAACTCGGCAAGCGGAAAGACGTGAAGAAGGCCTATGTGACGCTGGAAGCCGGCAACACGATTGACGTGTCTACCGGGCTTTAAGTCTTCGTCTTTGTACGACAATCAGAACCCCGGCTTCGCAAGAGGCCGGGGTTTTTTCATGAGCAGGCCGTAATTTGCCCGGGTGATGCGGTTCAGGCGCTCAGCGGCGGTACGCCCATCCGCGTGTGGATCGCGTCGCGCTGAGCGTCACTCAGCCCGAGGCCACCCGCCAGTTGTCTGAGATACGCGGCTTCCGCAGCATTATCCACGCGGATCGCAGCGAGAGAAGTGGCATAGATCTGCTCGCGACCGGCGGCGCCCGCATCCTGCACAAGTCCGTGCAGGTCAGAGGGTTTGCTCAGTTCTGCCTGAACAAAGGCGCGCTCTTCATCGCTGATGTCTCCGAGCCTGTCCAGAATCGCGCTCTGTTCGGCCTGGTCAATCTCTCCGTCGGCTTTCGCGGCCTGGATCATTGCACGGATCATTAGTTTTGCCTGCTCTTCCATGGCATCGGCGGCAGGTGTGCCGGCGAACATCGCCTGCATCAGATCAGCGCTGTGTTTGCTGCCCGCCTCGGCGGCGCCCTGCATGCTGGACATCAGACCACCAAGACCGGCTGCACCTGCTTCGCTCGCATCGGCTGTGGCTTTTCCCAGTTGGTCCAGAAGTGACTTCACCTGATCGGAGCCACCCGGAATGCCGAACCTGTCTGCCAGTTGTCCAAGCTGATCGGCCATGTCGCTGGTGCCCGCACCTTTGAGCGCATCCTGCATTCCGGCCATACCGCCCATGTCCTTATACTTGTCCATGCCCTTGGCTGCGGCAAACCCCATAGCTACGGCTGCAAGCGCTTTAACAAAGCTCATTTCATCTCTCCTCCACATTAAATCCGCCGGCAGCCTAGCACTCAGGCGCCGCAACACAAAGAACGCCGCAAAAGCTTTCTGTCCTGCCCGGGGTCTGGTTGTCTCACAGAAACTAACAGGGCTGCCTGGGAGGCCGCGCGGAATATACCCGATTTCGGCGCTGTGCGCTTGACCCTGCTGGCCACGTCTCTTAAAGGAACCCATCGGCACAGCCCCGGATTCGTCCGGGGCTTCCTCTTTGTCCGTATGGACATCCAAGTCGGGCACCTACGGGGGCCTTTATACCATAGGCGGGGCAACCCGCCGTTTAGCAAAACGGAAGACAGACAACATGGCACTCAAGTCGTATAAACCGACGACGCCGGGCCAGCGTGGGCTGGTACTGATCGACCGTTCGGAGCTCTGGAAAGGCCGCCCGGTCAAAGCCCT
>NZ_JAHEHZ010000243.1 GCF_024639605.1 Roseobacter sp.
TATTTTTATGCCCAGGACGCGGATGCGGCGATGGCCCTGGGCGAAAGCCTGGGCATCGAAGCACGCGACTTCAGACACATGTCGGGGGCCGGCACCGGAAGGGTCGAGGTCTGGCTCAACGGGACCGCAGTGCGGCGTCGCACAGGCCCGCCGGCAGAACCGGTCGGGACGCGCGGCTTTACCCTGCTCAGTGATATGCTGCCCGGGCTCTTTCGCTGAGCGCCGCGCGGGCGCTCAGATGCGGCCCATCAGCGCATCATCAAAAGGATAGACCGTCAGGTTCTCAAAACCGTCCTCGGTGATCAGCACCTGATCCTCGAGCTTGATCGAGAAATCACCACCTTCAGGGCTCACCAGCGCTTCGACACACAGACACATGCCAGGCTCCAGCGGATAATCATAAGCACCCTCGACCGCATGATCGGGATAGGCCACCAGCGGCCATTCATCACAAAGCCCCACGCCATGCATCAGACAGCCGTATTTCAGCTTCTGAAACCCCGGATCCAGCACATGCGTACCTGCCGAAAGTTCCGGGATCATCACGCCGGGTTTCAGCATCTGCATATTGGTCATGATGTGTTCGACCCCGTGCTGCATGGCGTAGACCATATCGGGCCTCGGCTTGCCAGGCCCGATCCACCAGCTGCGTGAGATGTCTGTGCAGATGCCATAAGCGCCCACCAGATCGGTATCAAAGGAGATGATCTCATTGGCCTGACAGACGCGCGGTCCACATTCCTGAAACCAGGGGTTTGTGCGCGGGCCAGAAGTCAGAAGCCGCGTCTCGATCCATTCACCACCCCGGCGCACATTCTCTGCATGCAGCACGGCCCAGATATCGTTTTCGCAGGTCACCCCGTCGCCGACACTGGCCCGCGCGAAATCCTCCATGATCCGCACGGCCGTCTCGCAGGCGTGGCTGGAGCAGCGCATCGCCTTAATTTCATCAGGTCCTTTGACCGAACGGGCCTTTTCGGTGACCTCTTCGCCATCCATCACCTCAAAGCCCTGGGCCTCCAGCGCGCGCAACCCGTGCAGCATGATCTTGTCACCCGCAAGGCGTCTGAGCCCGGGTGCATGTTCTGCCAGCAGCACCCGGATTTCATTGGCCAGCACATCAGCGGCCGCGCCAACCTTGTCACCCCTGTCAAAGTAGAACAGGTCCGCGCCCGAGCGCTGCTCGCGTACCAGCGGGTTGAATTCACTGAGAAACGGCGAGTTTTTATAGTCCCACATCACCATATAACCGTCCGCACAGAGCAGCACGGCACGGAACGGATTATGGGTGTTCCAGAGCTGCATATTGGTGCTGTCGGTGGCATAGCGGATGTTCAGGGGGTCAGTCATCAGCAACCCGGCATAGCCACGCGCGACGATATGATCGGTGAGCCTCCGGTGCCGGTATGCACGCATGGCATCCAGATCCGGCAGTTCCAGTCCCGCGGTCTCCCACTCGCGGAAAGCAAGCTGCGTCGGGCCGATCTCTACCCGGTCCATATCGTTCGGGCTGCCATCGCCAAGCGTCGCCCCGCGCGAGGGGTCGATTTTACGGGTCTGGCTGAAATGCGTATTCATATTGCGCGTCCGGGCAGAGTTTATTCCTTTATCCTGCGTTTAAAATCCATCGTGCGTTTGACCGTTTCCGACCTCCTGACGGGTCGTTTTTTGCGGACCATCCTGCTGAGCGCTGATAAGACTGCTGCTGATGACCGATGTTCTGCACAATGATCTGCCACCTGAAATGAGCCCGGACCGGGCGCTGCCCGGGGTGCAGCCGCTGGCGGCAGACGACTGGCTGCGGGTGAGCGATGCCTGCGCCGGTCAGATGGCCGAGCGCCGGGCGCGTCTGGCTGGCGCGCGCGATGCGGTGCTTTTTGAAAGCGCGGGCAGTGAGGATGCGGCAGCCGAAGTGCTGGAGGCAGCACTGCGCCTGCTTCCGGGGTTGGGCTTCACCGTCAACGGGTCGCTTGTGACCTGTCCGGACGGCTTTGAAACCGACACCCGGTCTGACACGCCCCTGGCGATGCTGGGGCAGATTGTGCAGGAAGACATCTGCATTCTGGAAAAACGCGGCTCTGAGCATGTGCTGACGGCTGCCGTGCTCTGCTTTCCCGCGGGCTGGACACTGAGCGAGAAGGCCGGGCGCCCGCTGACACAGATCCACACACCGGTCGAGAGCTATGACGCGGCGATGGCGACGCGGGTCCAGCGGCTTTTCGACGGGGTGCAGGCCGGGCGTCCGCTCTGGCGCAATAACTGGCTGAAATACGACGCCGCGACGCTTTATCAGCCGCATTCCTTGCAAAATCCGAGGCGAGAACGCGGCGATCACGCAACAGCACCCTACATCCGGGCCGAACGCCAGTGCATTCTGCGAATGCCGCGCACCCGGGCCGTCGTCTTTACGATCCATACCTATGTGGTTTCTTGCTGAACCTTACTTCTGCGCGAATCGATTGCGTACCTGCTCCTGCAATCGCCGGAACCTGTCGCATCCGGGCTGCGCGTGCCTGCATCCGGCAAGACAATCCGCCCGACTGTGTGCCGGAATGCCGATGCATCACGAACCGTTGCGCGGAACCTTTAAGCCCCGCCGCCTTCAGGCAGGCTGGCTCTCTTTTCTGGCGGGTGCGGTCTGTTCCGGCTCCAGCCCGGGCAGGCTCAGCCAGATCTCGCCGGATTTATAACCGCCGCGCACCAGATATCCGGGTTTTCGGACCTCTGGGTGATCTTTTGCCCAGTCGCGATAGCGGTCATTGGTCACCACCCGTGCCTCATAGGCCCGCGCGGTGATCAGTATTTCAGGATCTGCCTGCGTGCCTTTGCCGACAACCCGTACGCGGTCCCGCGGGATGTCGAGTTTTTTGCTGAACCAGGCGTCATGGCGATACCGGCCGGTCAGTACATGGCCCGCGTTGGCGTCAAAGATCACACCTGGCTGATAGCCTTTGCTGTGCAGGGCATCGATCACATCGCGCACGGTCTCGATGCGCGGCTTGCCGTCTTTCCAGTGCATAACATTGGAGCCGTCGATCACAACAAGCTTTTCTCCCACCGGTCTGTTCACGTACCGGTCGATCTGCGAGATCAGCAACAGCAGGCTTGCCAGCGCACAGGGCGCGGCGATCAGCAGGAGATCCGCAAAGACCGGTATCGTGAGCGCCGCGATGAGAAACACGGATGATAATGTGAACAGAAAGACAAGCATGCGCGCAGGGCTTCACCATTGATCGGACGTCCGGACAGGCCGGGGTGATTGTTACCCCAATTAAAAATAATGACCTTTTTCGGGCGTTTTT
>NZ_JAHEHZ010000119.1 GCF_024639605.1 Roseobacter sp.
TGTGGCCTTTGCGCGATCGTCTCACCTTGCTCCTTGTGATGCCGGAAGGCCTCTCTGTGGCGCAGCCGGAAGACCAGCCCCCGGGGCGCATTGAGCGCCAGCGCTGATCTTTCACTCCCGGTCTCAGCTTTCTCAACGATTGTCCTGCCGGCTCACGGAGCAGAGTGCGCGCCGAATGAGACGGACTCATTTTACTGATGGGACGCCCGTACGCTCCTTTGGGGCCATTGTGCAGGCTTATTCCCTGTTTCGAACCGGTCAGCATCACCATTGTGCCCTGTAAACTGCCTCGTTTCCCCCGGATTTAACCCCGTGCGGTTTCATCACCGCGACTCTGACCGGGTAAAGCCCAACGTTTTCGAAGGTCCCGGTGCGCAGACAGGCTCCCTCAATCCCGAAGCTCTCAGGAACATCGATCTGCGGATTGCGACGCTTTAGGCAGAGGGGGTCCGGATCTGGCCTGATCTGCATGCGAGCCGCTGTGGCAGGACGATATGCCGAGCTGGATCGCTTCGGGGCAGGTGCCGGGTATGCCGCTCAGCGTCTCCGAGTGGAATCAAGGTAATTCCCCATAAATAAAGCGCTTTCCTGCCGGCGTGCAGGGCGGCGAAGGCCGCGCATCAGGGCCGGGATGCGCCAATGAACTGCGGCTCACCTCAGCAGCCGCTGGGCAAGTCACGGCGACCGGACAACTGGTCTGTCGCGAGCGACCCCGCGGTCATTGCCACGCTGCCTGTTGCGGCGCTGTTGTACCGGCAGGGGCATCTGCGTCTGGTGGAGAAAACCTATGCCCTGCGCCTGGCGCCTGAGCTGCGCACTGGCCGGAAGATTTCCCCGGAGATCTCTGCCCCAATCCGCACGATTTACGAACCAAGCCGGCTGGTAACCAAAATGCCGGCGGTTGCGGAGTTGCCCTGGTTTACACCGCGCCCGGCTCTGTCCGGCACCATCATCATTGATGATCGCGAACGGTCATTTCCCGATCCCGCCATCACTTTGGATACTGCCGGTACGGGCGAATTCTCACGCGATTTCCTGGCGGGCCACTTCCGGATTGATACAGCGCAGAGCAAGGTGATCGCGGGGACCATTGGCGGACTAAACGCGGATCCGGGTTGTGTATCAGCACGAATTGATCAGAGCACAGCTTATTGTGGTGCAAAGCCTCGACAGCGTGCCGACAGAGCAGTCAGGCAGTTTGCCGATTACCGCCATCGCGAGGATCGATCCTGTGGGTGATGGAAAACCTGCGTTCCGGGTCGGGACTTTGAACGGGATGCTGCGCGTCACAGCCCCTGCCGGTATGACACTGCGCGATCTGACCTGAACGACAGTGCCGGCAGGTGTCACAACTGATGGGTACAGCGTTGAACCGGCCGATCTTTCAGGGCTGACCCGAACATTCCCCGCGCGCTGCAACGATGCGTGCATGGCTGCGGATACAAAAAAACCGCCCCCGAAGGAGCGGTTTTTTAATTCATCGCGCGTCCGGTCTCAACCCTGGCGGGCTTTGAACCGGCGCTGCGTTTTGTTGATCACATAAACGCGGCCTTTGCGGCGCACAACACGGCAGTCGCGATGCCGGTTCTTGAGCGAGCGGAGCGAATTACGAACCTTCATGGTCGTCTCCTCATGTTGTGGCGCGGGCCAGCGCCGGGTTGCGGGCAGTCCGGAGAATCCGGACCGGTGAAACAGATGGTGGGCGATACTGGGATCGAACCAGTGACCCCTTCGATGTCAACGAAGTGCTCTACCGCTGAGCTAATCACCCACTATGTCAGCGTAATTTCAGTGCCCCAAACAAAAACGGGGCGCGAAAAACCGCGCCTGAGCCGCGTCTATAAAAGGAGTCGTCGAAGGGATCAAGGGCTTTTGGCTTTGATATGTTCCAGGCTATGCTCCGACCAAGAGGATAACGAATGCCCAAGACCCCGTTTTATGTAACTCTGCCCGCCGAACGACGCTCCTGCGTGGTTTTTGCCTCACCTCACAGTGGCCGTGATTATCCGCCCGCGATGATGCAGCGGAGCGTGCTGGATGACCACTTGATCCGGTCATCCGAGGATGCCTATGTCGATCAGCTCTTTGATTGTGCTGTACAATTCGGTGCGCCCTTCCTGCATGCCGCCGCGCCGCGTGCCTTTGTCGACCTGAACCGCAGCCCCGAGGAACTGGATCCCGCGCTTATCAGCGGCGTGCGCCGGCAGGGCCATAATCCGCGCGTGGCCTCCGGTCTGGGAGTGATTCCCCGCGTGGTGGCAAACGGACGTGCCATCTACAGCGGCAAGATTTCACTGGCTGAGGCCCGGGACCGGCTGGATACCTGGTGGCATCCCTATCACCGGTCTTTGCAGGAGCTGCTGGATCAGGCGCAGCGCCGGCACGGGCAGGCGGTTCTGATCGACTGCCATTCAATGCCGCATGAGGCGGTCGCCGGTATCGTGCGCAGCGGCGCACCCCGGCCGGATGTTGTTTTGGGCGACCGTTTTGGCGCGGCGGCATCGGGGGATGTGATGGACCGGGTCGAAGCCGCTTTTGTAGCAGCGGGTTTTCGGGTCGCGCGCAATGCGCCCTTTGCCGGTGCCTATATTGCTCAGGCCTACGGGCGCCCGTCCCGCGCTCAGCATGCGGTTCAGGTCGAGATCGACCGCGCGCTCTATATGAATGAGACAACCATCCGGCCCAATCAGAACTACGCTGAAGTGCGTCACGCGCTGCGCGCTGTGATCGCGGATATCGCCCGGATCGGCCAGCAGCGGATGCCGCTTGCGGCAGAATAACCCCTTACAGCGGATCAGCGCAGGGCGCGGCCCTTGAGGATCGCGTCCGGGCCGAAGCGCGCGCGGATGGCATCGGTGGCGCGTTCCGCTTCTGAGCGGCGGCGCGCCTGCGGATCCAGCAGATCTCCGGACCGGTCTGCTCCTTCGGCACTTAGGAGATCCGAAAGCCCGCATCCGAGCAGCCGGTAAGGGCCTTTATCACCGACCTGATCAAAGAGGCCGCGTGCGGTGCGATAAACGGTATCCGCCATCTGGGTCGGGTCGCGCAGGCTGATGCGGCGGGATATCAGCGAATGATCCGAGCGTTTGAGCTTAAGTGTGACGACGCGGCCCGCAAGGTCTTTGGCTTTGGCGCGGTCGGATACTTTTTCGGCCATCCGCCACAGGTGCCCGTCAAGAAGATCAGGGTCTGCTGTGTCCTCTGCGAATGTGGTTTCGTTTGAGATCGATTTCATCGGCGCGTGGGCCGAGACCCTTCGACGGTCCTCGCCGCGCGCGAGATGCCAGAGCCGGTCTCCCATTGAGCCGAAGCGCGCGACCAGATCGGTACGTTCCCAGCGCAGCAGATCGGAAAACGTACGGATCCCTGCTTTGTCCAGCGAGGCCTGGGCTGCGGCACCCACGCCCCAGATCATCCGCACGGGTTTGTCGCGCAGGAATGCATCGGTTTCCGCTGTGCCGATGACCGAAAATCCGTGCGGCTTGTTGAGATCAGAGGCGACTTTGGCAAGAAACTTGTTGTGGCTGAGCCCGACGGAGCCCGTCAGGCCCAGTTCGGTCCGCATCCGGCGGATCAGCCTTGCCAGCATCACCGCAGGCGGGGCCGCATGCAGCCGGCGCGTGCCGGTAAGGTCGAGAAACGCTTCGTCCAGTGACAGCGGCTCGATATCGGGGGTCATCTCTTCCATCATCGCGCGGATCGCGCGCGAGGCCCCAACATAGGCCTCCATGCGCGGTTTGATAATCACGGCATCGGGGCAGAGTTTCAGCGCCTGAAACATCGGCATTGCCGAGCGCACACCGCGGATCCGCGCCACATAACACGCGGTCGAGACAACGCCGCGCCGCCCGCCGCCGATGATCACCGGTTTGCCCTCGAGCGTGGGATCATCCCGCTTTTCCACTGAGGCGTAGAAGGCATCGCAGTCCATATGTGCGATTGACAGGCTGAAAAGTTCGTCATGCGCCACGACCCGCGGGCTGGCGCAGGTCGGGCAGCGGCGTCCGGCGTCGAATTCTGTCAGGCAATCACGGCAAAGGGCGGGCATCTGCGTCATCATTGGCTATAAGGGCAGGATGACCCGATTGTATGCCGCCCTGCCGGAAATGAACATGCAGTTTCACGGCGCAAAGATTGCTCTGCTGACAGAAACGGCGCTGCCGGTGATTTTGCGCGATACACGGCCGGACATTCCGTGGCCCGGCTTCTGGGATCTGCCAGGTGGCGGACGGGAAGGCTGCGAAACACCTGTTGACTGCGCACGGCGCGAAACTCTTGAGGAACTGAACATTGAGGTGCGCCCGGACCAGATCGTCTGGGGCAGAAGTTTTTTGACCGACGGGCGACGACACTGGTTTTTCTGCGCGCACCTGAAGCCCGGAGATCTCACCGGGGCACAATTGGGCGATGAGGGTCAGAGATGGGAGATGATGCCGGTTACGGCGTTTCTCGGGCACCGCCGCGTTGTGCCGCATTTTCGCGGCCGTTTGCAGCTCTTTCTGGAGGAAACGGGTAGCTGACAGAAAAACCCCCCGCTGCCGAAAGCGGGGGGAGGTAACGAACCTCAGGAAGACGGGGTTCGTCGGGGAGTATCACCTAACGTCAACTTACCACCTGGAAGTGTATTCACCGAGGAACTTTTCCCTCTGTCTGACTACATACTGTTGTCTGTTGTCGAAGAGCCACAGTTTGTTGCGCCGCATAAGGGGGGATTCGGGTAGCTGCAAAACCCTGTGCACAACTCAGATTATCGCCGGGAAATCAGCCGTTTGGAGCAAGGTCTAAACGTTCCGTATTTCCGCCAGAATCGCCTCTGCCGCGCTGCGCGGGTCTGAGGCTGTCCAGACCGGACGTCCGACAACAATGTGGTCTGCACCGTCGGATATTGCCTGCGCGGGCGTGGCGACTCGCTTCTGATCGCCGCGCGCCGCACCTGCCGGACGCACGCCGGGTGTCACGATCAGCCGGTCTTCGGCTTCGGGCAGGGCCCGGATCAGCGCCGCTTCCTGCGGGGAGGCGATGACACCATCGGCTCCTGCTTCAAAAGCCCGCGTTGCCCGGATCCGGACAAGATCCGGGATGTCGCCATCGCGGATCAACGCGGCGTCGAGGTCAGCACGGTCGAGCGACGTCAGCACGGTCACAGCAAGGATTTTCATCGACGAGCCTGCTGCGCCGTTCATGGCGGCCCGCACCACGTGCGGATCGCCGTGAACAGTCAGAAAATCCAGATCGAACTGCGCCAGACCACTGACTGCGGCCTCGACGGTGGCGCCGATGTCAAAGAGCTTCATATCGAGAAAAATGCGCTTGCCGTGCTCTGATTTGAGTTCATTGGCCAGCGCAAGACCGCCGCCGGTCAGCATGCCGAGACCGATCTTGTAGAAACCTACCGCATCCCCGAGCTTTTCGGCCACGGCAAGTCCTGAAATCGCATCGGGTACGTCCAGTGCAACGATCAGCCGGTCATCTGACATATCAATCTCTCCTGATTTCCGGACTGTGCTTAGGCGCGCGGGGCGTTTTTGTCTATGTGCCGGCGGTGGGCGCGCGCAGAAAAGCCATGAAGCGCAGTGCGGGTGCGCATTCCGGCGAAGATTGTGATGACCGGCCGGCTGCCCGGACAGGCACTGCGATCCGGTTAAGGAATCCCGCATGCCGGCCCGTGACCCGGCATTAATCGGCCGTTTGCAGGGCATAACCACGCCCACTCGTTACCCTGACGAATGCAATCTTTCGTTTCGCGACATTACTTCGCGCCCTCACCGTCATAATCTAAGATCCGCGGGATCGGCGGTAACAGGAAAGACCGGCGTAATTTCCCGCCCGTCTGTTGACCGGGATCAAGGCGGAACGGCGTACCGTTGTCATAATCAGACCGGGAGATGAGATCCCGGGCCCTTGAAGCGGGCAGGGGCATTGCCCAGATACTAACCGAGGCCTCAGACGCGAGTATGCCGCCAAGCCGGGTACCGCACAGGAGAGGCGCTTTATAAAGGAGAAGACGATGGATCTGACACGGTTCACGGAGCGGTCGCGCGGTTTTATTCAGGCGGCCCAGACAATTGCAACGCGCGAAAGCCACCAGCGGCTGGCGCCCGAGCACATACTTAAAGCTTTGCTGGATGACGATCAGGGTCTTGCGACCAATCTGATCTCCGCCTCGGGGGGTAAACCTGAGCAGGTCACACAGGCGCTTAGCCTTGCCCTGGGAAAGATGCCCAAAGTGACCGGTGATGCAGCCCAGGTGTATCTCGATAATACAACACAGAAGGTGCTGGCCGAGGCCGAAGCGCTGGCTAAAAAGGCCGGAGACAGCTTTGTTCCTGTTGAGCGCATTCTGATGGCGCTTTGCATGGTCAAGTCCGGCGCAAAGACAGCGCTGGACAGCGGTGGCGTCACGGCACAGGGGCTCAATGCTGCGATCAATGATGTGCGTAAAGGCCGGACTGCTGACACAGCGACAGCCGAAGAAGGCTATGACGCGCTGAAGAAATACGCGACCGATCTGACGGCACGCGCCGAGGAGGGCAAGATTGACCCGATCATCGGGCGGGACGAGGAGATCCGCCGCGCGATGCAGGTGCTCAGCCGCCGGACCAAGAACAACCCGGTTCTGATCGGTGAGCCCGGCGTGGGTAAAACCGCGATTGCCGAGGGACTTGCCCTGCGCATCGTAAACCGCGACGTGCCCGAAAGCCTGCGCAACAAAAAGCTGCTGGCGCTGGATATGGGCGCGCTGATCGCGGGTGCGAAATACCGGGGTGAGTTTGAAGAAAGGCTCAAAGCCGTTCTGACCGAGGTTACGGAAGCCGCCGGTGAGATCATCCTTTTCATCGACGAGATGCATACGCTCGTAGGGGCTGGCAAAGCAGACGGTGCAATGGATGCGGCGAACCTTATCAAACCGGCGCTGGCGCGCGGGGAGCTGCACTGTGTTGGTGCGACGACGCTCGATGAGTACCGCAAATACGTGGAAAAGGACGCGGCCCTGGCCCGCCGGTTCCAGCCGGTGATGATCCTGGAGCCCACGGTTGAAGACACCATCAGCATTCTGCGTGGCATCAAGGAGAAATACGAGTTGCACCACGGTGTGAGGATCTCGGATTCGGCACTTGTGTCTGCGGCGACGCTGAGCCACCGCTATATCACTGACCGTTTCCTGCCTGACAAAGCCATCGACCTGATGGATGAGGCCGCCTCGCGTCTGCGCATGGCTGTGGACAGTAAGCCCGAAGAGCTTGATGCGCTGGACCGCCAGATTATGCAGTTGCAGATTGAAGCGGAAGCGCTGAAGAAAGAAGAGGACGCAGCTTCTAAAGATCGTCTGGAAACGCTTGAAAAAGAGCTTTCCGAACTGCAGCAGGAAAGTGCTGAGATGACCGCCCGCTGGCAGGCGGAGCGCGACAAGCTGGCCGGTGCGCGTGATATCAAAGCGCAGCTCGATCATGCCCGCGCCGAGCTTGATATCGCTAAGCGCGAGGGTGATCTCGCCAAGGCAGGCGAGCTCAGCTATGGTGTGATCCCGCAGCTTGAAAAGCAGCTCGGTGACGCCGAAGGGCGTGAAGACAGCGATGTGATGGTCGCGGAATCCGTGCGGCCTGAACAGATCGCGAGCGTTGTGGAGCGCTGGACGGGGATTCCGGCCGGCAAGATGCTCGAAGGTGAGCGCGATAAGCTCCTGCGCATGGAAGAGCAGCTGCATAACCGGGTGATCGGACAAAACAAAGCGGTGAAGGCCGTGGCCAATGCCGTGCGCCGGGCCCGTGCGGGTCTGAACGATGAAAACCGCCCGCTTGGATCGTTTCTGTTCCTCGGGCCGACAGGCGTGGGTAAAACCGAGCTGACCAAGGCGGTGGCCGAATTCCTCTTTGACGACGACAGCGCCATGGTGCGCATCGATATGTCGGAATTCATGGAGAAACACGCGGTCTCTCGTCTGATCGGGGCGCCTCCCGGCTATGTCGGGTATGACGAGGGCGGCGTGCTGACCGAAGCGGTACGGCGGCGTCCTTATCAGGTCGTGCTTTTTGACGAGGTCGAAAAGGCGCACCCGGATGTCTTCAACGTGCTGTTGCAGGTTCTTGACGATGGTATGCTGACCGATGGTCAGGGGCACACTGTCGATTTCAAGCAAACGCTGATCGTGCTGACGTCAAACCTCGGCTCTCAGGCGCTGAGCCATCTGCCGGAAGGGGCGGATGCCTCGGAGGCGCACCGCGACGTGATGGATGCGGTCAACGCGCATTTCCGGCCGGAGTTTCTGAACCGTCTGGATGAGACGATCATCTTCGACCGGCTCAGCCGGGAGGACATGGACGGTATCGTTGATATCCAGATGGCGCGGCTTCTCAGGCGTCTGGCGGGTCGCAAGATCACGCTGGAGCTTGACGACGGTGCCCGTAAGTGGCTGGCCGATGAAGGCTATGACCCGGTTTATGGTGCCCGGCCGCTCAAGCGGGTGATCCAGCGCGCCTTGCAGGATCCGCTGGCCGAGTTGTTGCTGGCAGGTGATGTCAAAGACGGCGATACGATCCCTGTTAAGGCCGGCAAGGATGGTCTGATCATCAGGGACCGCGTGTCCGCCACCAACAGGCCCAGACCGGATGACGCTGTCGTCCACTGATGCCTGAACAAAGCAAAGGCCCGGCGGAGTGATCTGCCGGGCCTTTTTTTCGTATCGGTGATATCAGCCCTGCGGCGGCAGGATCACAGCGTCGATGACGTGGATCACACCGTTGGAGGTTTCGATATCGGCCGTTGTCACGGTCGCTTCGTTGACCATCACTCCATTGTCGAGATCAATGGTGATGTCACCGCCCTGGACAGTCGTGGCTGTCATGTCATCGCTGAGGTCCGTGGACATCACTTTGCCGGGGACGACGTGATAGGTCAGAATTGACACAAGCTGGTCTTTGTTCTCCGGCTTGAGCAGTGTCTCGACTGTACCCTCGGGCAGTGCCGCGAAGGCCTCGTCGGTCGGTGCAAAGACGGTGAACGGGCCTTCGCCCTTCAGCGTGTCAACGAGACCGGCGGCGGTCACGGCTGCCACGAGTGTCTCGAATGTGCCGGCGCCTGCGGCCGTGTCAACGATGTCCTTTGAGTGGCCATCGGCAAATGCGGTTGTACCTGCCAGCGCGGTTGCTGCGGTCAGTGCAATCATTGTTCTGCGGAACATGGTGTTCTCCCTTAACGGTTTACGGTTGGTCTGCCGTGATTGGCATTGCCAGAGAGACGCACCGGAATGGCATTCGGATCACTGCGGGATCTGCGCCCGGCAGCTTGACGCGGAGGTGTTGTGTCCTAAGCTGCGGCGAGGCCCGGTTTCCATTCACAAAAATGTCAGGCATTCCTCTGATTCAACCGCGCAAAATCCCGTGCCGAATACCGGGAGTGTCTCCAACCAGCCCCCGGGCATCTGACAGATGCAGCAGGGGCAGAACAGCAGGCAGAGATTATGAACTTTCCACCCGACATGGTGCTTTTTGATTGCGACGGCGTGCTGGTGGACAGCGAACCGCTGTCTGAAGCAGTGCTGATCAAAAACCTGTCGCGCCACGGGCTCGACCTTGGCCCCGATCAGTTTGCCGGGCTGTTTCTCGGGGGTACGCTCGCTGGTGTCATGAAGACAGCGCGCGAAATGGGGGCCGATCTGCCCGAGAGCTGGCTGAACGACACCTATCAGGAAATCTTCACGGTACTGGAGGAGCAGGTCGAGCTGATCCCGGGGGCAGGTTTGGTCCTTGACCGGCTGGACGCTGCCGGTGTGCTATATGCTGTCGGCTCCAACGGGCCGCACCGCAAGATGGAAATCAGCCTTGGGCGCACCGGTCTGCGCAGCCGGCTGCAGGGGCGGATTTATTCGCGCGAAGATGTGGCAGCGCCGAAACCCGCACCGGATGTTTATCTGAAGGCGGCCGCAGACGCCGGTGTGCCGCCCGGGCGTTGTGTGGTCGTGGAAGACAGTGCCAACGGGGCGCGCGCAGGGCAGGCGGCGGGCATGTATGTCATGGGCTTTGCGGCAGATACCCCGGCAGAACGCCTGGCACCTCATTGCGACGGCATCTTTACCGTTATGAGCGATTTGCCGGGGTTGCTCGGGGTCTGAGCCGGCGGCTACGTTACAGTCTGCTGTCTCAAACGTGAGGGAAATACATTTGGACTGCTGCCGCTCTGTGCCTAGGTAAGTAGCACGCGAGCACAACAGGAGACCGACATGGCATTCCGCTGGAAGAACAAGCTGAAAGACAACGACGTCACGGACGAGCACCTCTATCTCAGCCGCCGTCAGCTGATGGGCGGTGCTGTGGCGGGTGCGGGTCTTGCAGCACTGCCGCAGGGGGCCGCTGCGCAGGAGATGCGCGAGCCCAATTCCTGGGAAGACATCACACAGTATAATAACTTCTATGAATTCGGCACCGACAAGGGCGATCCGGCGCGGTATGCCGATGCGCTTTCCATCGATCCCTGGAGCGTGAAAATCGACGGTATGGTCGATGCCCCGGGTGATTACGCCTTTGAGGATATTATGAAGGCCATGACCATCGAGGAGCGCATCTACCGGCTGCGCTGTGTCGAGGCCTGGTCGATGGTCGTGCCGTGGAACGGGTTCGAGCTGGCGGACATGCTGGCGATGGCCGGCGTG
>NZ_JAHEHZ010000120.1 GCF_024639605.1 Roseobacter sp.
ATTGCCAGACCAAGCACACCGGCAGAAGCCAGCAAGGGCCCGATGTCGAGACCGATCTCAGAGAGACAGAACATTGCCGTCAGCACCACCAGCGCGATGGTGGCCGCGTTGCGCAGGAGGGTCAGAAGCGTGGTTTCCCGTGCGGTCGGAACAGCGCCGTATTCAGGATTTAGCTTATAATCCACAAAGGAGGTCAGCGCGAGCCAGAGCATGAAGGCGACGAGGAAAATCAGGCCCACTGAAATGATTTTAGTCGTCACGAATATGCCCACCTGGCTCTCCAGCCAGCCGCGCACATCGGCAAGGCCGATCACATCGAGGCTGAAAAACAGCACCAGAAACAGGAGCAACAAGCGTACAAGGCCAAAAGCGCGGGGCACAAAGCGGTTGATCCGTGTCTCGAGAAGCGGCAGCTTGGCTGTCAGGTCCTCGGGCAGGCTGATGCCGCGACCGATGGCGCGGGCCAGCACAGCTGAAAGCAGCGTGGCAAGGATGATGGCGAACACAATTTTTGCCGAGCCTGATATTGCTGCAATTGTACGTTCTGCGGGCTGCGTCATGACGATCAGGAACATCACCGACAAATAGGCCAGTGCAAACCAGTGCCAGATGCCCGCAACCCCGTGCAGCAATCGCACAAGGAAACCCTGCCGGGTGGTTTTTTCGGGGACGATCCCAAGCTCTTCGGCTTCGACATCCGGCAGGTCAAAGGTGCGGGTCCGGCTTTCGAGCCAGAGGGCGACCTCGCGCCGGCGGCGCAGCACAATATAGACCAGATACACCACGACGAATACCGACAACAGTGCTGAAATCCCGTTGCCTGCAGCCATCGAGGCGCTCTGGTTCACGATCGGAACGATCAGCAGCTGGCCGTAGCCCAGAACACTCACCACCACGCTGAGGTAGCGCGTCAGTGCCCGTGCGGCCCCGTCACTGAACGGAACAAGACGCAGGCCCGGCGCACCCGGAGAAAGCACCGCGCGGATCACCACACGGGCCAGTTCCACGATCAGAAAGGCATTCAGATACATCGATTGCCGGATACCGATCTGGCCGAACTGGCCGACGAGCGTGATGGTGACCAGGTATCCCAGAGCCCATGCAAAAACGACGATGAACACATCGGTCAGATTTGATTCCAGAAAAAGAACAACGGAGCGCAGCGGCCCTGAGTTTTCGGCGCGCCTGCCCATGCGCGCGTAAAGCCGCCTCGCAAAGCGCCGCAAAATCAGAAAGGTCGCGACCGTGATAACGATCACGACCAGCAAGCCCGGCAGAGCTGAAACCAGAATACCCAGTTCGTCACCTTTCAGCCCGTCAAAAACTGTCCCGCCGGACCGGATGGCGGTCCAGACCCCGCTGACCAAAAGGGCCGCTTCTTCGCCGGCCTCCTGTGTGATCTGCGCAATCCGGCGCCCGAGCGAATGAATGGGTTCGCTGCTGGCCGGTTCCTGAGACATCTGCGGGTCGGAGGCCTGCATGGAGGTTTCCAGCTCAGCAATCAGCGCGGCCCGCGCGGCATCGTCTCTGAGCACGTCAAGCAGAGCGTCAAGGGCCTCTGGCGTCTGCGTTTCCGCCTCAGTACCCTCCTGCCCGCCCGCAGTACCCGGCACCGCCTGAGCGGTTGCTGTCTGAACGCCGCCGAGGATGACGAAAACAGAAATAACCGCACAGAAAGCGCGAAAACGTGAAAAAATGCTCATAACCCCACCTGCCTGAGCCGCTCGGAACCGGCGGCTTTTTTCGCAGATTCTTATGAAGGGTCGGAGCGGAAAAGAAAAGCCGACTGCGGATGCGGATATTTTCGCACGTTCTGCCACGGTGTCTGGTGGAGACAGTCAGCAGTGCAGGCCGATTGCGACCTTGCCACGCCGGGCAATACGGCGCCAGGACTGAGACTGACGGTTTTTACTGTCCCTGGTTGGCAGTCATTTTTTCGGTGAAGCCGGCTTAAGACGGTATTTCCTGCGCGCGCTGTGCGCCAAACTGCTTGCGACGCGGAAAAACGGGCGCGTGCCGGTGCGGGGCCGGGATCGCCCGATCAGCAAATCGACGTGATTTTTTAAAAAGCAGCGGATCAGAATGGTGGGTGATAAGAGATTTGAACTCCTGACATCTTCGATGTGAACGAAGCGCTCTACCACTGAGCTAATCACCCCTGCGCGGCGACATAGCCAATTGCCGGCCGCCCCGCAAGTGGTCAGCGGGAGAATCCGCCTCAGTCGCTCACAGGTTCGGGTAGTCCGGCATCCACCGGTGCCTTCCGGCGCGCGCGGATTACAGTGACCTGGCCATTGCCGGTGTCTTTTTGCCGGATAATTTTCAATCGACCCATCGGCGGTAACACAAGCCCGCGACCCTCACTGACAGCCTTGCCAAGTTCTTCCAGCATCGCCTCAATCACCGGTTTTGCATCGCGTTTCCGTATGCCTGAGCGAAGGACCACTTTCTCGATCAGTTCTTTTTTGCGCAGTTCCGGGGCCGCCTTTGCGTCAGTCGCTGCGGTTTCGACGGTCGCGACTGCTTTTGACTTGATGGTTGTGGTGGGTTTGGTCACTGTTTTTCGCGGTGTGCGCGTTTTTGTGGTTTTGCCTGCGAGTGCCATGATTGCCCTTCCTCTGTCACGGGATCCGGATGAGTCCGCCCCGCGGGGTATCTGAAGCTTACAAGGGCTCTCGCGTCCGATCCAGCCCGGTGTGAGAGGCGCAGTCCGCAAGATCCCAGAACATGAAGTAATCCAGGTAAAAACCTGTCTTTAAACAAAAAAGGGGCGGTCCCATGGGGCCGCCCCGTAATGTACGAGTTTTGTTGGTCAGTGCGCTGTCGCAGAATCTCCGGAGCCTGACGACTTGTTTAGTGCTGCGGCCGCAGCCTCTTCCTCTGCAGCCTGATCCCATTCAATGGGTTCAGGTTTGCGCACCAGAGCGTGCTCAAGAACCTCGGACACATGCGAGACCGGGATGATCTCCAGCCCCTCTTTTACGTTGTCCGGAATCTCAGGAAGGTCCTTGGCATTTTCCTGAGGAATGAGCACCGTTGTTATACCGCCCCTGAGCGCTGCCAGCAGCTTCTCTTTCAGCCCACCGATTGCCAGTGCATTACCGCGCAGCGTGACCTCGCCCGTCATGGCGATGTCTTTGCGGACCGGTATCTGCGTCAGTACGGAGACGATCGATGTCACCATTGCAAGACCAGCGGAGGGGCCATCTTTGGGCGTGGCCCCTTCCGGCACGTGCACGTGGATGTCGAGCCGGTCGAACAGTGGCGGTTTCACACCGATAGACGGACTGATTGAGCGCACATAACTGGACGCCGCATCAATGGATTCCTTCATCACATCACCGAGCTTACCGGTCGTTTTCATCCGACCCTTGCCAGGCAGACGCAGCGCCTCGATGCTCAGAAGCTCACCGCCCACAGAGGTATATGCGAGGCCGGTGACGACACCGATCTGGTCTTCTTTTTCCGCAAGACCGTAACGGAACTTCTTCACACCAAGGAAATCGTCGATGTTGTCCGCGGTAACTGTGACGGTCTCGGCTTCTTTCCGGATGATTTTGGTCAGCGATTTGCGGGCGACCTTGGCAATTTCACGTTCCAGGTTCCGCACGCCCGCCTCGCGGGTATATGTACGGATCATCTCAGTCAGCGCAGAATCCTCAATGGTGAATTCTTTTGCCTTCAGACCGTGATTCTTGATCTGCTTTGGCACGAGGTGCTGTTTTGCAATCTCGCGTTTCTCATCCTCCGTATACCCGGCCAGCGGGATGATTTCCATCCGGTCGAGCAACGGGCCCGGCATGTTGTAGCTGTTCGATGTGGTCAGGAACATCACGTTCGACAGGTCATATTCGACCTCAAGGTAATGATCCACGAAGGTGGAGTTCTGTTCCGGATCAAGGACTTCGAGCATGGCAGACGCAGGGTCACCCCGGAAATCCTGCCCCATCTTATCGATTTCATCGAGCAAAATCAGCGGGTTGGTGGTCTTCGCTTTTTTCAGCGCCTGAATGATCTTACCCGGCATTGACCCGATATAAGTCCGGCGGTGGCCGCGGATCTCGGATTCATCGCGCACGCCGCCGAGGCTGATGCGGATAAATTCGCGACCTGTTGCCCGTGCAACCGATTTACCCAGAGACGTTTTACCGACACCCGGCGGGCCGACAAGGCACATGATCGGGCCTTTCAGCTTGCTGGAGCGTTGTTGCACCGCAAGGTACTCAACGATCCTTTCCTTAACCTTCTCCAGGCCATAGTGGTCGTCATCGAGAACTTTCTGAGCCCGGCTCAGATCTTTCTTCGTGCGCGACTTCACGCCCCACGGAATGGCCAGCATCCAGTCGAGATAATTGCGTACGACTGTTGCCTCAGCCGACATCGGGCTCATGTTGCGCAGCTTTTTCAGCTCGGCATCAGCTTTCTCACGGGCTTCTTTGCTAAGCTTGGTCCCGGCAATTCTGGCTTCCAGTTCGGCAACTTCATTTTTGCCGTCCTCACCGTCGCCCAGCTCCTGCTGGATCGCCTTCATCTGCTCGTTCAGGTAATACTCGCGCTGGGTACGCTCCATCTGGCTTTTGACGCGGGTTTTGATCTTTTTCTCGACCTGCAGTACCGACATCTCGCCCTGCATCAGCCCGTAGACCTTCTCAAGACGCTCAGATACGCTCAGCGTTTCCAGCAGATCCTGCTTCTGGTGCACTTCAATGCCAAGATGGCCCGCGACGAGGTCAGCCAGTTTCGCCGGTTCGGTGGAGTCGCCGACAGCCGCAAGTGCCTCTTCAGGCACGTTTTTCTTAACCTTGGCATATCGGTCAAACTCATCAGCCACCGTGCGCAGCAGCGCCTCAGTGGTGGCAAGGTCACCCGGCATCTCAGTGAGATATTCCGCCCGCGCTTCAAAAAAGCTGTCATTTTCGAGGTATTCAGTGATGCGCACGCGCGCCTGCCCCTCGACAAGAACCTTGACGGTTCCATCAGGCAGTTTGAGAAGCTGCAGCACATTGGCCAGCACACCGGCCTTGTAAATGCCATCGCTGTCAGGATCATCGACGCCGGGGTCAATCTGGCTCGACAGAAGAATTTGTTTGTCGTCCGCCATTACCTCTTCGAGAGCGCGGACTGATTTTTCGCGTCCGACGAAAAGCGGCACGATCATATGCGGGAAAACCACAATGTCGCGCAGCGGCAGGACGGGATAGGAGGCGTTAAGCGGCTCTTGCATGCTCTTTCCTTATTCTTGGCAAGATGGCACCGGCCCCGCATTTGCAGCAGCCACGACCATCTCCGGTTCTGGATGACTAAGGTGGGGCGTGCCCGACCTGAAATCAACCATGCCTGTGTCATTTGCTGCGCTCAGCATGGCCAGAGGCAGGCGGAAGCACAAGCATACAAATGCCGTCCGCCACACCTTTCTGCCGGGGTCAGTTCACATTAAGGCGGTCCGTCAGCGATACCGAGAGCGAAGAGACACGCGAGGACAGAACCTTAACCTCATCAGCGATCACCGTGAAGCCTTTTCCGGCGTCCCCTGCCCGCGCGGCCTCAATCGATGCATTGGTGGCAACCATGTTGATCACGCGTCCGATTTTACCGATTTCCATGGCAATTGTGCTGGTTTTGCTCAGGGCCTCGGCCTTGCCTTTTTCTGTCATCTCAAGAAACGCTGCACTTATTCCATCCGAAAAGGCGGCCACTCCCTGCGCCACGTCCTCGCAGCAGAGCTGGTACATATTATTGCCCGGTCTGAACCCGCGCACGCCGTCTTCTTCACTGCATGACAGATGCTCAACCGTGCGCAACAGTTCCGCGAGTGATTTCGCCACGCGCACCTGAAGCGCGGCCAGGTCCGGCTGCAGTGAAATCCTGAGCGGCTCAAGGCGGCTTGTGACCAGTGTCCCGGCGGCATCCGAGGCGCGGCGCAGCGCATCCCGGGCAGCGAGCAGATCCTGAGGGGAGACGTGGCCTGTTACCTTCCCTTGGCTTTCCATATGATAAACGAGCAGCTGCATCGCTGCATTCCGCGCAGGCGCAAAGTCCTGCAGGATCGCATGCAGTGTCTGGTCCGGCGACAGCCCCTTGTCCCGGGACGGTCTGACATGCGAATCTTTCATGGTGCGGCTCCGTGCTGATGTCCGCACAGGTGTATCGTTGCCCGGGTTAAGCCCGGGTTAAAGACCGCAGGCGCGCCGGCACGCAGGGCAACCGCAGATCAAAGCGGCTCAATATCACCTTCAGCCCGGGCTGCATGAAATTCCGCCTCGAAAGCCGCAAACCTCATTTCGGAGACAGCATCGCGCATACCGGCCATGAGAGTCTGATAGTAATGCAGGTTGTGCCACGTCATCAGCATAGACGCGATGATTTCCTGGCTGCGGAACACATGGTGCAGATAGGCCCGCGAATACTGCCGGCAGGCCGGGCAGTCACACCGGTCATCCAGCGGGCGCGGATCATCCGCGTGGCGGGCATTTTTGATGTTGAGCACGCCGCGGCGGGTAAAAACCTGACCTGTGCGCCCGGACCGGCTGGGCAGAACGCAGTCCATCATATCTATCCCGCGGGCCACGGCACCCACGATATCATCCGGCTTACCCACCCCCATCAGATAGCGCGGCGTGTCTTCAGGCAGCTGACCGGCCGCGAAGTCAAGACATCCGAACATCGCCTCCTGCCCCTCACCCACCGCAAGACCGCCAACCGCATAGCCGTCAAAGCCGATCTCGCGCAGGGCCGCCGCACTTTCGGCGCGCAGATCCTCTTCGAGGCCCCCCTGCTGAATGCCAAAGAGCGCATGTCCCGGCCGGTCACCAAAGGCCTCTTTCGAGCGTGCGGCCCATCGCATCGACAGCTGCATACTTTCACTTATGCGCGCGCGGTCTGCTGGCAGTGCCGGGCATTCGTCAAAGCACATCACGATATCTGAGCCGAGCATGCGCTGAATTTCCATCGAGCGCTCCGGCGTGATTTCATGCTTTGAGCCGTCGATGTGGCTTTTGAATGTCACGCCCTTTTCGGTAAGTTTGCGCAGGGCCGCGAGGCTCATCACCTGAAAACCGCCTGAATCCGTCAGAATCGGCCTTTCCCAGTTCATGAATTTGTGCAGCCCGCCCAGCCGCTCAATCCGCTCTGCCGTCGGGCGCAACATAAGGTGATATGTATTTCCCAGCAGGATGTCCGCACCGGTTTCGCGCACCGACCCGGGCAGCATCGCCTTGACGGTCGCGGCCGTGCCCACGGGCATAAAGGCAGGTGTGCGGATCGCGCCACGGGTCGTTTCGATCACACCGGTGCGCGCGCGACCATCCTGTGCCGTTCTGGTGAAACTGAACTTTGTCATCTGAGCGCCCTGCTAATGTCACAGGCGCGATATAGCGAGCGGGCTGAACTTGCAATAATCCCGCACAATCGCCATTTTCACAACAGGCGGGCTAATGGAGAAATGACGCGTGGACATCGAGAATTTCATCCTGGGACTGCTTGAAAACAATCTCATCTATCTGCTGCTGGCGGCGCTGCTGATCATCATCGTCGTCAAAGGCGTCAAGATCGTTCCGCAGTCCGAGAAATACGTCATTGAACGTTTTGGCCGGCTGCGCGCCGTTCTGGGCCCGGGGATCAACCTGATCGTGCCCTTTATTGATCGCGTGGCGCATGAGATTTCTATTCTGGAGCGCCAGCTGCCCAACGCCAGCCAGGATGCGATCACCCGCGACAACGTACTGGTGCAGGTCGAGACATCTGTTTTCTACCGCATCACCGAGCCTGAACGCACCGTATACCGCATCCGTGATGTGGACCCGGCAATTGCCACCACCGTGGCCGGCATCGTGCGCGCCGAGATCGGCAAGATGGATCTTGACGACGTTCAGGCCAACCGGTCGCAGCTGATCACCACAATCAAAGCCTCGGTCGAGGATGCGGTGGATGACTGGGGCATTGAAGTGACGCGCGCGGAAATTCTCGACGTGAACCTCGATCAGGCCACCCGCGAAGCAATGCTGCAGCAGCTTAACGCCGAACGCGCCCGCCGCGCCCAGGTGACCGAGGCCGAAGGCTCTAAACGCGCCGTCGAACTGGCGGCTGACGCCGAGCTATACGCCTCCGAACAGACGGCCAAAGCACGCCGCATCCTTGCCGATGCCGAAGCCTACGCCACACAGATGGTTGCCACCGCCATCAATGAAAACGGGCTTGAAGCCGCACAGTACCAGATCGCGCTTAAACAGGTCGAAGCCCTGAACAAGCTGGGCGCCGGTGAAGGCAAACAAACGATCGTGCTGCCGGCTCAGGCAATAGAGGCCTTCGGAGACGCCTTCAAGCTTCTCAGAGGACGCAGCTGATGGTGGATGCACTCCTGAGCCTGTGGTGGATCTGGGTCGCGGTTGCTCTGGTGCTGGGCATTATCGAGGTCCTGGCGCCGGGGTTTATCTTTCTGGGGTTTGCTCTGGGCGCGCTGGTCACTGCAGCCCTTGTGGCTTTTGGCTACGTCCCGTCAGCGGCGGTTCTTTTTGCCGTCTTCGGTGGCGTCTCGCTCCTCGCATGGGTCGGGTTGCGTTTTGCCTTTCGTGGCCAGACGTCCGGCGCACGGATTGTCACCCGGGACATCAACGATAACTGAAATACCCCGGGCACATTGTCAGCCCGCCGCCTGCGCGGCACAAATTCCTTTTTCATACTATGCCGGTGATGGCAGACTGTGGGTGCGGCAGCATCACACAGCGAAAGGGTATACGACATGGCACAGGGCAGAAGTTTGATATCCAATGGAAATCCGATGGAGGCCGTGGTCGGGTTCAGCCGCGCGGTCCGGGTTGGCAACTTTATCGCTGTGGGAGGGACCGCACCGGTCGACGCGGATGGCAGAACTGTCGGTCCGGGAAATGTTTTTGTGCAGACAAAGCAGTGTTTCGAGATCATCAGAGACGCTCTGGATCAGGCCGGATCCGGACTGCAGGACATTGTGCGCACACGCGTTATTCTGACGGATATCGACACATGGAAAGACGCAATCGACGCGCGCAGGATTTATTGCCTCGATGCACGGCCTGTGGATACGATCATGGCGGTCACGCGCTTTGTAAATCCCGAATGGCTTGTCGAAATTGAGGTCGATGCCGTCATCCCGGACTGACCTGATCCGGCCGCGCGTGCCCCCTGTGACAGGACTTCCGGTTGTGATCGCCAATCCGTGCTGATACCCGGTGCGCAGATGCTGATTTCCGGGAGACACACGTGGAAAAACTAACCTTTGGCTGGGAAGAATGGGTCTCGCTGCCCGATCTCGGATTGCCGGCAATGAAGGCCAAGGTGGATACGGGCGCGCGCACATCCGCGCTGCATGCGCACGATATCGAGGTCTTCGGTTCCGCAAAAACCCCCAAGGTTCGCTTTAATGTGCACCCGATCGCGGGTCGTGAGGATATGGCCATCACCTGCTCTGCGCCGCTGGTCGACCGCCGCGAAGTGACATCCTCAAACGGTGAGGCCGAACAGCGCTATGTCATTTCATCAACGCTGGCGGTGAATGGCCAGCGCTGGCCGATTGAGATCACACTCACGAACCGCGCAGGCATGTCGTCTCGCATGCTGCTGGGGCGACAGGCGCTTTCGGATCACATCTCGATCAGCCCGACGGAAAAGCATCTGCAGCCGGAACTGAGCTATGATGATTACCACTCCTCCGCTCTCAAACGCCGCGCGCCCAAACGCGCCCTGCGCATTGCGGTGCTGAGCCGCGAAGATAATTACTCCACCCGCCGCCTGACCGAAGTGGGTGAGGCGCGCGGCCACGTGGTCGAGGTTATCGATACCACGCGCTGTTACATGGCGATCAATAACCTCGCACCCGAAGTACATTATGACGGCAAACGCCTGCCCCGCTATGACGCGGTGATCCCGCGCATCGGGGCCTCGATCACGCCTTACGGCACCGCCGTGATCCGGCAGTTCGAGGCGATCGGCACCTATTGCGTGAACGGCTCGGCGGGCATCACCGCGAGCCGTGATAAGCTGCACGCCCACCAGGTGCTGGCAACCCGCCGGATCGGCATGCCTTCGACGGCCTTTGCCGCCTCGCCCAAGGACACGTCCAACCTGATGGCGCTGGTGGGCACCGCGCCGCTCATCGTGAAACTGCTCGAAAGCACGCAAGGCAAAGGCGTGGTCCTGGCCGAGACCAAAAAGGCCGCGGAATCGGTCATTGATGCTTTCCGCGGGTTGCGCGCGAATTTTCTGGTGCAGGATTTTGTGAAAGAGGCCGCCGGCGAAGACATCCGTTGTCTGGTGATTGCAGGCAAGGTCGTGGCGGCGATGAAACGCACCGGGGCTGAGGGTGATTTCCGATCGAACCTCCACCGGGGCGGCTCTGCCAGGGTTGTGCGCATCACCCGGGAGGAACGTGAAACGGCCGTAAAGGCCGCGCGGGCGTTCAACCTGGGCAAAGCGGGCGTTGATCTGCTGCGGTCATCGACCGGGCCGAAGGTCCTGGAAGTCAACTCCTCCCCCGGTTTCGAAGGCATCGAAAAGGCCAGCGGCAAGGATATTGTCGGCAAGCTCTACGACGAGATCGAAACCCGCGTAAGGCCACAGCCGGTGCGCAAACGGAAGGTCTGA
>NZ_JAHEHZ010000244.1 GCF_024639605.1 Roseobacter sp.
GGCAGGCCAGGTGCGCGACGCGCCAACGCTGGCTGTCAAAGCAAACCGGGCGTCCCCGCCACGGGCGCGCGCCGCCGGATCACAGCCCGTAAATCCCGGTGAATTTCTCCTTGAGATAGGCCAGCAGCGGTGCCTCAGATGGCTCAGCGCCCCGGGCGCGGGCGATTACGTCGCGCGGCTCGTAAAGCCCGCCGTGGGTCTGGACGTTTTCGGCAAGCCATGCGGTAGCACCCGAGGTATCACCCCGCGCCAGCTGGCTGTCGAGATCCGGCAGGGCTGCACGCAGCGCCTCATGTAGGCAGCCGGCATAGACGTTGCCGAGGCTGTAGGTTGGAAAGTACCCAAGCAGCCCGACGGCCCAGTGCACATCCTGCAGAACGCCGTGTGCAGGCTTGTCCACTTTGTAACCGAAATCGGCTTCAAACCGGTCGTTCCAGGCGGCTTCAAGGTCTGAGACCGACAGATCGCCCGAAATCAGCGCGCGTTCGAGATCAAATCGCATCAGCACATGCAGGTTATACTGCAATTCGTCAGCTTCGGTGCGGATGTATCCGTCCGAGACCCGGTTTACCGTTGCGTAAAAGCTTTCCTCATCGGGGATGCCGAAATCGCCAAAGGCGTCGCGCATTTCACCATAGAGCCAGCCGGTAAAGGCGCGGCTGCGTCCGAGCTGGTTTTCGTAAATCCGGCTCTGGCTTTCATGCACGCCCATCGAGACGCCCTGCCCCAGCGGTGTCAGCAGATAGCCACGGCTGATGTTCTGCTCGTAGCAGGCATGGCCGACCTCGTGGATCGTCGAATAAAAACAGTTGAACGGATCGGTCTCACTGGTGCGCGTGGTGATGCGCACATCAAGCCCGGAGCCTGAGCTGAACGGGTGCACCGCCTTATCCACGCGCCCGTGGGTCATGTCATAGCCAAAGGCTTTTGCGAGTTTTCGGGTGAGCCGCATCTGCGTTGGCTCGTCAAAGGTGCCGGTCAGCCGGGCGGGCGCTTTGGCCTCGCGCACTGCCGCACGCAGATCTGTAAGCTCCGGCCGCAGAGCGCCGAACATGGCTTCCAGATCGGCGGCGGTGGTGCCGGGTTCATAATCCTGCAGCATGGCATCATAAAGATCGCCGTCACCGGCCAGCGCTGCACCTTCTTCGCGTTTGAGGGCAATGACCTTTTCCAGCGCCGGTGCGAATGCGTCGAAGTCGCCTTCGGCGCGGGCATCGGCCCAGATGCCCTGGGTCTCCGAGGTCACACGCGCGATTTCGGCCGCAAGCCGCGCGGGCACTTTCGAGGTCCGCTCGAAATTGCGGCGGATGTGGCGCAGCTGTGCGCGGGCCACGTCATCCGTGGCGCTCTCCTCGGAGGCCGCGAGCCAGTCGCCCATGCGCGGATCTGTGCGACGGGCGTGAAGCACGCCTTCGAGTGCGGCCATTTCCGCGCCCCGTTGTGGTGCGGCTCCGCGTGGCATCATCGTTTCCTGGTCCCATTCCAGACGCCCGGAAATCGCGGCCAGGGCTTCGGTCTCGCGCACGAAGTCCATCAGCGCGTCATATTCAGCTGTCATGCGGTTTTGCCTCGCAGAGATGTTGCAACAGGATAACCGCTCAGGAAGCGGGCGCGCAGGATCAGCACCCAGACGAGAACTGCCAGCAGCTGGTGAAAAATTGCGATGCCCGCCGGGGCGCCGTAGAGAACGGTCACGATGCCGAGAACGACCTGCAGGCTCATCGCGGCCATCACCGCGTTGAATGCAAAGCGTGTATCCGCGTGCGACGAGCGGCGCCCGCGCAGCCAGACGACCACGGCAAAGGCTGCCAGAAGATAGCCGGTGACCCGGTGGATGAACTGCACCAGACCGGGGCTTTCGAAAAAATTGCGCCATACAGGCTCCAGCGCAAAGGCGCTGGCAGGAAAGACCTGACCGCCCATCAGGGGCCAGTCGGTATAGCTGCGACCTGCGTCAATGCCTGCGACCAGCGCGCCGATGAGGATCTGCAGAAAGGCGAAATGTAAAAGGCCCGTCGACAGGCCCCATTGCTTTGCCTCACGTGCGCGCCGGGCCTGCAGCAGATCGCCTGGCTTGCGGCCAAGCTGCAGCACGTACCATGTGATGAGCCCAAGGATGACAAAGGCCAGCCCGAGGTGCGTGGCCAGCCGGTAACTGGCGACATCCACCATGCCTTCGCCCTGCGTAACGCCGGAGGCAACCATCCACCAGCCGATCGCACCCTGCGCGCCGCCAAGTACACCGAGTAATAAAAGCTTTGATGTCCAGCCCGGCGGGATCTGCCGGCGGACGGCAAACCAGGCAAAACCCGCGGCCCAGACCAGACCGATAACCCGGCCAAGCTGACGGTGACCCCATTCCCACCAGTAGATGACTTTAAAATCGGCCAGTTCCATCCACTGGTTCTGGATGCGGAATTCGTCGATTTCCTGATATCTGGCAAACTCGCTTTCCCAGTCGGCCTGGCTAAGTGGCGGCAGTGCGCCGGTCAGAGGCCGCCATTCGGTAATGCTGAGCCCGCTGTCGGTGAGCCGTGTCAGACCGCCCACCGCGATCATCACGATCACCAGCGCAAAGAGTACCATCAGCCAGGCGCGGATGGCGGCCCGCCCGCCGCGCTGGCCGCGATCAATCAATCCCGGCTGCGCCTGCGGTCGGGCCGTTTCGCCCGTGCCCACTTCCTCAAAGATGCTGCGCTTTTTGCTCATCTCTCGCCGTCCTGAAAACCCGTTGCCAGATACCTATGCCGACCTGCCGGTGAGGTCCAGCGCGTCTATCCGTCGCGCGTGCGGTCGCGCAGCAGTTGTCGCAGCACGCCGTGCAGCATCTGGACATCAGCGCGGGTCAGCGGCATCCGGCTCCACATGTTACGCAGATTGACCCGCATCGAGCGCGATTTGTGCTCGGGAAAGAAAAAACCTGCGGCATCAAGGCGCTCTTCATAGTGAGCGGCCAGACGTTCAATTTCGATGACCGGGGCGGGGGATGTACCGGCCAGACCAGCCTGCTCATGAGCGACGCTGCCCGAGGCGCGCATCCATTCATATCCCGTCAGCAGCACGCATTGCGCCAGATTAAGCGATGGAAATTCCGGATTGACGGGCACCGAAATGATCGCATTGGCCCGTGCGATATCATCATTTTCGAGTCCCGCACGTTCCGGCCCGAAAAGCACGGCGACACGGCCGCCCGCTGCGATTTTCTCTGCGGCCAGCGCCATCGCGGCTTCGGGGCTGAACACCGGTTTTGTCAGATCGCGCGTGCGCGCCGTGGTGGCGA
>NZ_JAHEHZ010000022.1 GCF_024639605.1 Roseobacter sp.
CGGGGGAGGCTCTCTAAGGGTCCGGGAGCCTCGCAAGGCGGTCTGATCATTGACGCGGAAAGGGCAGCCACACACGCCCGCGACCTGTTTAACGGAGGAGAAAATATGCTTGATACCACCCATATTGATGAGGTCACAGCAGCGCTGGAAGTGTTCGGCGGGGCGCTGGCGGCAGGGGATACCGACAAGGCCGTGGCCTGTTTCACCGATGATTGCTACTGGCGTGATCTCGTCTCTTTCACTTGGAATATCAAAACGATGGAGGGTAGGGATGCGGTGCGCGACATGCTGGAAAGCCAGCTGAGCCATGTGAAACCGTCCGCGTGGGCGCCCGATGAGAATGAGCTTGTTGACCATGCCGACGGGCTGACCACGGCCTGGATCACGTTCGAGACCGGGGTGTCGCGTGGCTACGGGCAGGTTCGGCTGCGCGACGGAAAAATCTGGACGCTGCTCACCTCGATGACGGAGCTCAAAGGATACGAAGAACCCCTGGGGTTCGAGCGCCCTCTCGGCGCCAGACATGGTGCCGGAAAGCACCGCACGACCTGGAAGGAAGAGCGCGAAGCGGAAGAGGCTGAGCTGGGCTACAGCAAACAGCCACACACCGTGATTGTCGGTGGTGGTCAGGGTGGGATTGCGCTGGGGGCGAGGCTTCGCCAGCTCGGTGTTCCGACGATCATAATCGAAAAGAATGACAGACCCGGCGACAGCTGGCGCAACCGGTACAAATCGCTCTGCCTGCATGATCCGGTCTGGTACGATCATCTGCCCTACCTGCCGTTTCCGCCCAACTGGCCGGTTTTCTCGCCCAAGGACAAGATCGGCGACTGGCTGGAGATGTACACCAAAATCATGGAGCTGAATTACTGGACGCGCAGCACCTGCAAATCTGCGAAATACGACGCGGTGCGCCATGAATGGACCGTCGTTGTCGACCGTGACGGCGACGAGGTCACGCTGAAGCCAAAAGAACTGGTCCTCGCTACAGGTATGTCGGGCAAGGCCAGCGTGCCGGAGTTTCCCGGTATGGAAACATTCAAAGGTGACCAGCACCATTCCTCAAAACACCCCGGACCGGATGCGTATAAGGGCAAAAAGGCAGTGGTCGTGGGCTCGAACAATTCGGCGCACGATATCTGTGCCGCCTTATGGGAGAATGATGTCGATGTAACCATGGTGCAGCGCTCGACGACCCATATCGTCAAGTCAGATTCGCTGATGGATATCGGTCTGAGCGCGCTTTATTCCGAGCAGGCGGTGGCTGATGGTATGACCACGCAGAAAGCTGATCTGACATTTGCGTCAGTGCCTTACGCAATTCTCGCTGATTTCCAGAAACCGGTCTATGCGGCCATCAAGGAGCAGGATCAGGCGTTTTATGACGGCCTCGAAAAGGCGGGGTTCCGGCTCGACTGGGGGGCAGACGATTCCGGTCTTTTCATGAAATATCTGCGCCGCGGATCAGGGTACTACATCGACATCGGTGCCAGTCAGCTGATTATCGATGGCGAGATCAAACTGGCGCATGGCCAGGTGACTGAGATCGTTGAGGACGGTCTGATCCTCGATGACGGCACAAAGCTTGAGGCCGATCTGATTGTCTATGCGACGGGATATGGCTCGATGAACGGCTGGGCCGCGGATCTGATCGGCCAGGACGTGGCCGATAAGGTGGGTAAATGCTGGGGGCTGGGATCGGACACGCCGAAGGACCCGGGGCCCTGGGTCGGCGAGCAGCGCAATATGTGGAAACCCACGCAGCAGGAGGGGCTGTGGTTTCACGGCGGCAACCTGCACCAGTCGCGGCATTATTCGCAGTTCCTGTCGCTGCAGCTCAAAGCACGCATGGAGGGGCTTGAGACCCCGGTTTACGGCATACCCGAGACCCATCACACCGGCTGATCGCCTGTTTCCCATGGCACGCGGCCGGAATGTCACGCAGGCCGCGTGCGTTTCCTGCCCGTCTTTGATAGACGGCGGAAAACAGATTTTGTGACACGAGGAGTTCCCCATGACGACACGCACCAGAATTGCCGCCGGAAACTGGAAAATGAACGGTGTCGCCGCCGATCTGGCTGAGGTTGAGGCGATTGCGGCAACCGGCGCCCGGACGTCAGAGGTCGTGACGCTTTTGTGCCTGCCGGCCACGCTGATCGACCGGGCGCGCGGTTACGGGGTTTCTCTCGGGGGACAGACCCTGCATGCGGCGAAATCCGGTGCGCATACCGGAGATATTTCCGGGCAGATGCTGGTGGATGCGGGCGCGACTTATGTCATCGTCGGCCATTCTGAGCGCCGGACGGATCACGGGGAGAGCGACGCGGATATCTGCGCACAGGCCGGGGCGGCGTGGGCCGCCGGGCTCACGGCTGTGATCTGTATCGGCGAGACCGAGGCACAGTACCGGGCGGGCGAGACCCTCGACGTGTTGCGGGGCCAGATCGCGGGTTCGGTGCCGCAGGGGGCGACGCCCGGTAATACGGTTATCGCCTATGAGCCGGTCTGGGCCATCGGTACCGGCCTGACACCTGAAGTGCCGGAGATACAGTCCGTGCATGCCGAAGTGCGGGCTGCTCTTGGGACCCACGTAGGCGGGGGAGAGAACCTCTCGGTGCTTTATGGCGGGTCGGTCAAGGCGGCGAACGCGTCAGAGATATTCGCTCTGGAAGATGTGGATGGCGGTCTCGTTGGCGGCGCATCGCTGAAAGCTGCCGATTTCGTGCCCGTCATAGAAGCGCTTGCCGCCAGCTGATGCCCCGGATTCAGCGGGCGTCGTCGGCGAGAACACGCGCGAAAATGCTGACCAGAAAGGCTGTTGTCATGCCAAACATCAGGATTCCGGTGACTGAGATCATGGCGCCGAGGATCCGGAACTGTTCGGTGAGCACCAGATCACCGTATCCGAGGGTCGTATAGGTAACGAGGGCAAAGTAAATTGGCTTTTCATAGCCTGGCAGTGCGCCGAGCATCCAGAGTGACAGCGCGCTGATGTAGATGTGCAGCGTGTGCGAGAGAATGGCCCCGAGAAACAGGAAACAGACGGTCATGATCTGATGGATGCGGGTTTTGTCTGGTGCAAAGTGGTTGCCGGCCTTCAGATGGCGGATCATTTTTGCGATAATCAGAATGTGCACCATTGCGCAGGCCAGCAGCAGTGCGCTGCCAATACCAATCTGGATGAGAACGAGCATGAAATTCCGGTCGGGATCTGTTTGTGAAGATTTCTAACTGCTGTATCTGGTGAAGTCCAACATCAGGACTGCGACCAGGCCGCGAGAGCGACGACCATCATCATCGACAGGGCCATGGCAATGTTAATGGCGCGCTGGGCCTTTTCCGGCAGGTTCATACGCTGCAGGGAAATCCCCATCCAGAGCCAGGCGAAGTGAATGGGAATCCAGATGGCGTTCACGATCAGAAATTTCAGCGCGATTTCGGCACCGTAATTGCCGGGCCAGAAACTGAAACCGGTGAACAGCGCGGTGTTGACGGCATAGGCTTTGGGGTTGATTGCCTGCAGAATAATGCCACCGCCAATCCCCGGCGGGCTTGCGCGTTCTATAAAGGCGATTTTGCTGCCGGCAAAAGCGATGCGAAACGCCAGCCAGGCCAGATAGCTGACCGACGCGATGAACAACAGCGTGCGCAGCCTGTCATCGGCCAGAAGGGCTGCGGTCAGGCCGCTTACGACAGCCAGACAGACGAGATTGGTGCCGATGAAAAGTCCGGCGACGTAGCGGGTACCCGCCGCAGCGCCAAATGCCGCGCCCACACCGGCGGTTGATAAAACACCCGGGCCCGGCGTGATGATCAGGAAAAAGACGGCAGCAGCGAATGTCAGCATGGGCGCATATTATGGTCTGGGACGGTGGGGTAAAGACCTCCGCGGTCAAAGAAAAACCGCGCCACCGGGGCGCGGTTCAGTCGGGAGCGATAACCGCCCCTTTTTGTGCCGGTGCGGCGGCCCTGCGGGCAGCCGGTGCCGCGCTTATCTGCGCAGGCCGAGGCGCTTGATCAGATCCTGATAGCGGCTCTCGTCTTTGCCTTTGACATAGTCGAGGAGCTTACGGCGTGTTGCCACCATCTTGAGCAGCCCACGGCGACCGTGGTTGTCTTTTTTGTGAGTCTTGAAATGCTCAGTCAGTGTCGCAATGCGCGAGCTCAGGATTGCCACCTGCACTTCGGGCGAACCGGTGTCGCCTTCTTTGGTGGCGAAATCTTTCATGATGCGCGACTTGTCTTCTGCGGTAATCGACATCGGGGTCCCCTTTCAAAAAGAGTTTCAGGAATGGCGCAGGCCGGGATGTCGTCCAGCTCAGGCCCGTGGAGATACCGCCGGCAACAGGATTCCCGGCAGCGATGGGCGCGTATAGTCGGCTCTGAGAGAAATGGCAAACCCTGAATCCCGCCAGCCGCAGTGGTGGCCGTCGTCAGGCCGGTGCAAGACCCGCGATCATTGCGGAGCTGAGCGGTATCACGGTCAGGTCCTGTGCTTCCAGTGCCGGCTCGCCATAGATTTCTGCAACGCTTGAGCCGTTCATTGTGACATGCATCACCTCGGGGTCATAGGGATCAGGCGCCACATCAACCCGGGGCTCTCCGGCGGTGTCGGCAAGATCATCCCACACCACAACCAGACTGTCGGACCCGGGCGTATAATCAAGCGGCTCAGACGGTGTGCCCTGCATGATCCAGTCACCAAGCCGGACCGGCGGCTGTGCCTCGGGGGCAGGGTCATCGGAGAAATCTGCAATCTCCTGAACTGCAGCAGTCACATCAGGCTCAGCGCCCTCGTCAGCGGGTGAGGTGGACATCCATTCGCGACCTGCCGTGGTTTCCTCGACGGACACCGCACCGTAACCCGGAAGCGGGTCTTCGAACATATCGTAGAGGTAGTCGTCGGTCTCGTCATACGTATCCGGGGCGTCAGCCGTTTCCTCTCCGTCCCAAATGCCGTCAATGGTATCGAGCATATTGCCGTCGGTCAGGTCGGAGAATTCGTCTGAGTCGCTTTCCGGCGACGATGTATCCTCATCGGTTTCGATATCGGTTTTGGTGACAACGAATGACGCAGCACCCGCGCCCACCAGTCCGGCAAGGCCCATCAACCACATCATTGCAGGTTCACCTCATGCACAATAACCCGGACGGATCCGGCACCACCGGCAGTTTTAACGGTGAATTCCTACTGTGAGGTTAACCGGTGGGAACGGGGTCCCATGGCTCGGGTCTGCGGGCATAGGGCAGGTAGAGCGGATGTCTGGGATGCCCGTCCTTTGTCAGTCCGAGATGCCAGAGGGCGGTTCCCGCACCTGCCAGCATACGCGCCACCACGGGGCCGCGATTGCGGTGCGCGCCATGCACGCCCCACGCGGCAATCACACGGTCAGCCCGGGCAGCAGCGCGCAACAGGGTCGCGTTGTTATCCTCGCCCACCGGCGCGGGCGCTTTGCGCATGCCAAAGGGGTCGGTGTCGCGCCAGGCAAAAATGTTCGTAACGCTGAAAGCGCCATAGCCGAGCGCGCGTGCGCGTGCTTCGCAGCGGGCCACGGTCGGGTCGTTCTGAACCTCATCGGCAACAGACGGATTGAGCATGATAAAGTTCAGCCGCTCCGCTTTCGGGTCCCAGACCCGGCTCAGGCAATAGCGATAGGCCCCGCAATCGGAATATTCAGCTTCGGAGCGCGTCGTGTCTGTGTTGTGAATGCGAACGAACATGGTCCTGCCCGGCGTAACCTCTGCGTGTGGGCAACTGTGGCAGAAAAGCCGCCCTTCGGAAAGGACGGCTTTGCGGTTTTTAGTGTAGCCGGCTGTCAGGCAGCGGCGACGGCGCGGCGTCCGGGCAGGTCAAAGACTTCGCCGCGTGTCTCGAGGATCGCAGCCGCCACCAGGGCATAAATCACGTGCCCCCAGAGCGCGACCCAGGTGATGCCGGTAAACCCGAGGAAAGGTTTCATGCCGACCACCAGATGCGCCATGCCGTAGAGTGCAAAGACCCACAGGGCGACGCCATAGGCGGCTGCCGTCACGCTCCAGTGCAGATCAGGCAGTACGGCGCGCTGCACCGGGCGGGCAATCAGATAATAGCCAAGCACATAAAAGATCAGCCCTGTCAGCGTGTGCAGCAGATGCGCGGCGCCGGCAGGGTTTGCACCGAAGACGGCCTTAAGTGTGCCGCCTGCGAGACCAACAGGCGCGAGTTTGGCGTATCCTGCAAGCGGGCTGAGCGCCTGGCCAAAGGCATCAAAGGCGATGGTGGCGAATGCGCCGGCGGTCAGAATAGTCAGGGCAGTGCGTTTCAGATCATTGGTGTTGGTCATATCAGTATCTCCTTGTGGGCTGTCAGGGTTGTTCTGACACCGATATGACGACTGCCGCGACGCGCGCCTACTGCTCTCACGCAGGCATTACCTGCCCGTCCTGAACCGTAACAATTCCTGTAATAATGACCTGTTTCCGCTGACATCCGCGCGAGTATTACGACAGACTGAAACATTAGGAACCAGTCAGTCCTGAATATTCATTACGCGCGTCGGATGCAGTTCGCCCGATTTGTAGACCCCCACCGCAACTGCACGCCCGTCGAAAGAAGCCCAGCAGGTATCGCCGTATTCCACCCCGGCGGCCATCACCATGCCCGGATTGCCATTGCGCAGCCGGACAGCACCTTCCGGGGTGGCCCGGACCTCAGGCAGGTCCGTAAATGCGATCTCAAGCGGTTTGAGGTGCGCATCAAGTGCGGGGGTTTTTGCCATCTCGTCGATCTGTTGCAGACTGAGGCCTTCTGCGGCGTCAAAGGGTCCCGACCAGGTCCGGCGCAACTCGCGCACATGGCCAAAACATCCCAGTGCTTCCCCGAGGTCGCGCGCAACCGACCGGACATAGCCACCCTTGCCGCAGACCATTTCCAGCGTCACGTGATCCGCGTCCGGCCGGTCGGTCAGCAACAGGCTGTCCACATACAGCGGTCGCGCTGCGATCTCCATTTCTTCGCCGTCGCGGGCGCGTTTGTACGCGCGCTCGCCGTCAATTTTCACTGCTGAGAACTGAGGCGGTACCTGCTCGATGTCGCCTATGAAGCTCTGCAGAGCCTCTTTTATTGCCTCATCGTCCGGGCGCAGGTCGCTTTGCGCAATTACCTCGCCCTCGGCATCATCGGTGTTGGTGGCCTGGCCGAGCCGCACCGTGAACTCATAGGCTTTGAGCGCATCGGTGACATAGGGCACCGTTTTGGTGGCCTCCCCGAGTGCGACAGCCAGAACGCCCGTTGCATCGGGGTCCAGCGTTCCGGCGTGTCCGGCTTTCTTTGCGTCAAAAGCCCAGCGGACTTTGTTCACCACCGAGGTCGATGTCATGCCTGCCGGTTTATCGACCACCAGCCAGCCTGAAATATCGCGGCCTTTGCGTCTGCGTCCCATGGTACCCCCGTGTCTGAACGTCGCCGCGCTCCTTACAGGCACAACAGCGCGGTGGAAACAGGAATTGCGGCGGTCTAGCGGGCGGGTCGCGTGATGCCGACAATCGGGCCAAGGCGAAAGCCCAGATCACTGCGCCCGAGATCAGGCGCATAAAGCCGTGATATCCTGCCATCGAAATAGAGCGCCTGGGGCAGTTGCAGGTGATCGCGAAAGAGCAGGCCAAAAGTGTGAAAGTTCACCGGCGCACCGGAAATAGCAAATATAACCCTCTCGCCGTCTGCAGAGGTGCCAACCCCGTTGCGAATGTACTTTGACGTGCCGTCCTTTAAGAAGCGCGGATGCAGCGCGCCGTCAATCACAAGCATCGGCCCGGATTGCGTCGCATCGCGGCAGGGCGGGTCATCGGCGAGGAACCTGCTTGTTTCGATCACATCCGCGCGTCCGGGTCGCACGCAGAAAACGCCGTTGGGCAGCAGACCGAAATTGCCCGGGCCGGCGCTGGTGATGATGCGCATTTTCTCCTGTCCGTCTTCGACATAGTGGCCGACGGGCGCGCGGTCATCGTGATACATGCCGGCATTCATCGCAAAGGCAAGCTCAAGCCCCTGCGATACGAGGGCCGCGTCGATGGCGTAAAACTGACCATAGATCTCGCCGCTGTCGTCTTCCAGAAAGAGCCGGATATCATCGTCGCGCGGATCGGCTTCGCAGATGGTGTAGATTTCTCCCAGAAAAGTATCTGTGCGGCACTCAACAGCGCCTGCGGAAGTGGCCATCAGGGTCAGGCAGACAACCAGGGCCCCTGCCGCGCCGCGCATCAGGCGTCACCTTCTCCGCTGGTGTCACGCAGGACGGTGTCCTGCTGCAGCATGCGGCGTGTCTCGTCCATCTGGTCAAAAGTCTTGTCGAGCTGAAACCGAAGATCTGGTGCAAACTTCAGTGCAAGCTTTTTTGATACCAGCCTGCGCAACTCACCTTTGTTGCGGGACAGCAGGCTGATCACTTCATCCTGACCAGTGCCGCCCAGAGGCAGCACATAAGCGGTGGCGATCCGCAGATCAGGCGAGGTGCGGACCTCGCCCACAGTGATCGACATCCGGTTCAGGTCAGGATCATGCACGTCGCCGCGCGCCAGCACCTCTGAAAGGGACCGGCGGATCAGTTCGCCCACACGCAACTGCCGCTGAGTCGGGCCTGAGCCCTCGTGAAATCTGTTCCTCGCCATGCTCCCCATCTAAGCGGTCTGCGGCCCTTTGCCAAGCGGGCGCGGCCACGCTATGACGCAGCGTGCAGCGCAAAAAAGGAAGTGCGACATGGATCAGCCTCTGAAAACCGTGATCACCGGCGTGTCGGGCCGGATGGGGCGTATGCTGGTCGCGACCATCGCTGACAGCGACAGAGCGGTGGTGAGCGGAGCGGTCGAACGCGCCGGCCACGACTGGATCGGGTGCGATCTTGGCGAGGCCCTTGGCGGTGCAGCCACGGGCGTTACCGTCACAGATGATATCGCGCAGGCGCTGCAGGGGGCCGATGCCGTAATCGATTTCACGGCACCGGCGGCAACGATTGCATTTGCGCAGGCCGCGGCAGAGGCGGGTGTGGCGCATGTCATCGGCACAACCGGCATGACACCAGAGGATATCGCGCAGCTTTCTGAACCGGCGGAGCGGACAGTGCTGGTGCGCGCCGGTAATATGAGCCTCGGGGTGAACCTGCTGGTTCAGCTGACAAAACGGGTGGCTGCAGCGCTGGACGAGGATTTCGATATCGAAATTATCGAATCTCATCACAATCAGAAGGTCGATGCGCCCTCAGGTACGGCTCTGATGCTGGGCGAGGCCGCTGCTGCGGGTCGCGGCGTTGCGCTGGAGGACGTATCCGACCGGGGTCGCGACGGGATCACCGGCGCGCGCACCCGAGGTGATATCGGCTTCGCGGCTATACGCGGGGGCGATATCATTGGCGAGCACGACGTGATGTTCGCCGCCACAGGCGAGCGTATCACGCTGCGCCATGTGGCATCAGACCGCTCAGTCTTTGCGCGGGGCGCGGTAAAAGCTGCACTCTGGTCGCGCGGAAAAACACCTGGAGCCTATGATATGCTGGATGTCCTGGGCCTGTCTGAAGACTGATCCGCCGACGCGGAAAATCTGCAGCTCATTGTGAACCAGCGGGCGTTCTGAGGCGTATATACTGTATCACACGGTTCAGGAGGTCTGAATGATGCGTAATGTTACATTGTCTTTTGTCGCAGCACTTGCTGTGTCGGCCACACCTGTCCTGGCCGAATTCGCCAAAGTTGATGAACAGTCAGAATTTGTGGCGCTGGTCGCCGGCAAAGAGCTGAAGCGCCCTTTCGTGAATCTTGAGGTTTCGCCTGACGGGCAGATTTCCGGTCGGGGGGCCGCATGGCCCGTATCCGGCGAATGGACGTGGAAAGACGGCTTTTTCTGTCGCGATCTGTTCTGGGGCGAGGACGCGCTGGGATATAACTGCCAGGAGGTTAAAGCCTCGGGCGATCGCGTAATATTCACATCCGATCAGGGTGCGGGTGATTCCGCCGAATTCCGGCTGCGCTGAGGCGCGGCTCAGAAATCCACCGCAATTCCTTTGTTTTCCCAGTCGCCGTAGCGCACGGGCTCCGGGCCATCACGTCCGCCCAGTTCCGGTGGCAGGTCGAGCGCTTCGGCCGCTGCCTTGCGCTCTGCCGCTTCCTGCAGAGCGCGCTGTGCCGCCGGGGGCAAATCCGGCTCGGGCGTCGGAGTAGGGTCGTTCGGCCCCGGCGGGATCGGTTTGTCGCCGGGTTTGGGATTGCCCGGCACGTCAGGGACGGGATCAGGCTGTTTGGGTGGTACGGGGTCCTGCGACGGATCGCCGGGACCGGGTTTTTCGACTGGCATGGTACATGTCCTTTCCGGTTATACTTGATATACGCCGCCCTTTCGCGCAGACAACCCGCCAGACCCATTCTCAGCCAGGTGCCAGATGTCAGATACAGGAGTTCCCGCGCGCCGAAGCGCTGTTTACATGCTTGATCAGGTGCTCGGTGAAGGACGGCTGATGTCCGAACTTATGGGGGCCGGAGTACTCGATAAACTGCCCGTCGAAGACCGCGCGCGCGCGGCCCGTCTGGCACAGGATACACTGCGCGGCCTTGAGCGGGCGGACCGTATTCTGCAGAAACATCTCTCGAAATATCCGCCGCTGACTGTCCGCAATGCGCTACGGGTCGGCACGGTTGAGCTTTGTCAGGGCGCGGCCGCGCACGGTGTGGTCAACGCGATGGTCGAGCTGGTGTCGCGGCAGAAGAACCTCGGCCATCTCAAGGGTCTGACAAATGCGGTCCTGCGCAAAGTGGCAGCCGACGGCCCCGGGGCCTGGGCTGCGCTGCGGGCCCCACGTCTGCCGAAATGGCTGCGCGGTCCCCTCGTTGAGGCCTGGGGCGCAAATGGGATCGGAGCGATGGAGATTGCGCATTTTGCCGGTGCGCCGCTTGATCTGACTGCGAAAAGCGATCCGCAGGCTGTGGCGGATGCAACAGGCGGCGTGCTTTTGCCGACTGGCTCGGTGCGTGTGGCGGATGCCGGACAGGTCTCTGCGATGCCCGGTTTTGATACCGGGGACTGGTGGGTTCAGGACGCTGCCGCCGCTGTGCCCGTACAGGTGCTCGCGCCTGAGGCCACAGAACGCGTGCTTGATCTTTGTGCCGCACCGGGTGGCAAAACCATGCAGATTGCCGCCAGCGGTGCGCATGTGACGGCCGTGGACGATTCCCCCTCGCGCATGAAACGCGTCGAGGAGAACCTCGCGCGCACCGGGCTGAAAGCCGATCTGATTGTCGAGGATGCGCGGGCTGTGACCGGCAGTTACGACGCGGTTCTGCTGGATGCGCCCTGTTCGGCAACAGGTACCATGCGGCGTCACCCAGACCTGCCCCATGCCAAGGACGGATCAGAGTTCGGCGACCTGATTGACCTGCAGGAGCAGCTTATTGATCACGCATGGAGCCTTGTCAGGCCCGGTGGCCGGCTGGTTTTCTGCACCTGCTCTTTGTTGCCGGACGAAGGTGAAGTGCAAGTCGACGAAGCGCTGCTGCGACATGCGGATATGACCGTCAACACACCGGTGCCTGATGGGATCGACCCGGCCTGGATCACCAGCGAAGGCGGGCTGCGGCTCAGACCGGATTACTGGGCGGACAAGGGCGGCATGGACGGCTTTTACATCGCGCGCCTGCAGAAATCTGCCTGACGTACATGCCGTAATCGGTGGCGGGCTGACAAAGCCGGTGACTCACCGCCTGCCGCGCGTTATCATCTGATCAAAGCGCCGCGAGAGCGTCCCAAGGCAGAGTATCACATGTCCGGAACCTACAGTTTCGCCGCGAGAAAAGTGCATTTTCTGAACCGCTGGCACGCGCGTCGCGTCGGCAGGATGAAGGCGCGTGCGGTTGGCTTCGTCTCCGCACCCGAACCCCGCACGATCGGCAGTTTTGCCCGTGGCCGGCAGCTGATGGCCGGTAATTTCCTGTTCGCGGGGCATCTGGTCGAGCAGAAAGACGCTGATATCTGGGATCTGCCCGCACCCAACGAAGATTTTGTGCGGGAACTGAACGGTTTTGCCTGGCTCGATGATCTGGCTGCTGTCGGTGACGGCCCCGCGCGTGATGCAGCACAGCGCTGGCTCTGGGGGTGGATCGACCGGTCCGGCCGGGGCCGCGGGCCGGGCTGGACCCCGGATCTGACGGGGCGACGACTTATCCGCTGGATCAATCATGCGATTTTTATGCTGCGTAACACCGAAGCCGAAGAGAGCCACGCGTTCTACGGCAGCCTGTATCGCCAGACCCATTTCCTTTCCAGCCGCTGGCAGGGTGCGGCACCCGGTCTGCCCCGGTTTGAGGCACTGACGGGGTTGATTTACGCCGGTCTCGCACTTGAGGGCATGGAGGCTATGGCCATGCCCGCTGTCAACGCGCTGGCGCGGGAATGCCGGACCCGGATTGATGACCAGGGCGGTCTGCCGACGCGCAATCCCGAAGAACTGCTGGAGGTTTTTACGCTGCTCACCTGGGCCGGGGCGGCTTTGTCAGAAGCGGGCCATGCGGTGCCCCCCGATCACGTCGCGGCCATCGGGCGCATTGCGCCGACGCTGCGCACGCTGCGCCATTCTGACGGCGGGCTCGCGCGGTTTCACGGCGGCGGGCGCGGTGCCGAGGGCTGGCTGGATCATGCGCTGGCGCAGGCTCAGGTCAAAGGCCGCCAGCCGAACGGGCTTTCGATGGGCTATGCGCGGCTTTCGGCAGGGCGCACAAGCGTGGTGATGGACGCTTCGCGCCCGCCATCCGGGGCGGCCTCTTACAATGCGCATGCCTCGACGCTGGCATTTGAACTGACGTCAGGCCGCCGTCCGCTTGTCGTAAATTGTGGATCAGGTCGCACTTTTGGTCCGGACTGGCGACGTGCGGGCCGCGCGACACCGTCACACTCGACCCTGTCGCTGGACGGTTATTCCAGCGCCCGTCTGGGGCCGGCCGACCGCAACAGCGGACGCGAGCCGCTGATAGAGGGGCCGACGCATGTGCCCATCGAGGTCGGGCACGCCCCGGACGGGTTGCGTCTGCAATCGGGGCACAACGGGTTCACGCCGACGCACGGGCTGACCCATGCCCGGACACTCGAGATGACCTTTGACGGGCGCGCGGTCGCGGGCGAGGACATGCTGCTGGCGATGGAAAGTGCCGAGAAACGCCGCTTTGACCGGGCGATGGACGCGGCAGGGCTGGGCGGGATCGCCTTTGATATCCGTTTCCATCTGCATCCTGAGGTCGATGCCACCATCGATCTTGGCGGCGCGGCGATTTCGATGGCGCTCAAGAGCGGTGAGATCTGGGTATTCAGGCACGATGGCACGCAGAAACTGACGCTGCAGCCATCGGTTTACCTTGAGACCGGGCGTCTGAAGCCGCGCGGATCAAATCAGATTGTCCTTTCGGGCCGCGCTATGTCATATGCCACGCGTGTCCGCTGGTCCTTGTCTAAGGCGCAGGAAACTGCGATTGGCGTCCGGGATCTCAGCCAGGATACGCCAGATCTGACTGACTACTGACCATAAGGACCAGAGCCCATGACCGACCTCGTCCCGCTGCGCCGTGCGCTGCTTTCTGTATCTGACAAAACCGGGCTGACGGAACTGGGACAGGCGCTGGCAGCACGCGGGGTTGAACTCCTTTCGACCGGTGGCACGGCGAAGGCGCTGCGCGAGGCCGGGCTGTCGGTAAAAGATGTCTCAGAGGTTACAGGCTTTCCCGAGATGATGGACGGGCGGGTGAAAACGTTGCATCCGGTGGTGCACGGCGGGCTGCTTGCGCTGCGCGACAACGATGAACATGTGGCTGCGATGGACACACATGGCATCGGCGCCATCGACCTTGTGGTGGTGAACCTTTATCCTTTCGAGGCAACGGTGGCCCGGGGGGCGGCCTATGCCGAAGCCATTGAAAACATCGACATCGGCGGGCCCGCGATGATCCGCTCGGCGGCCAAAAACCACGGGTTCGTGACGGTTGTGACGGATGTTGAGGACTATGAGGCGCTGCGTACCGAGCTTGACCGCCACGACGGGCACACGGGCTATGCCCTGCGCCAGCGCCTTGCACAGACGGCGTATGCGCGGACCGCCGCCTATGATACTGCCGTCAGCTCCTGGATGGCGGCAGAGACCGGCCAGACACCGCGGCGACGCGCTTTTGCCGGCACGCTGGCGCAGGAGTTGCGCTATGGCGAGAACCCGCACCAGAAGGCATCGTTCTACACAGACGGCTCCGCGCGCCCGGGCGTGGCGACGGCAAAACAGCATCAGGGCAAAGAGCTCAGCTATAACAACATCAATGACACTGACGCGGCCTTTGAGCTGGTCAGTTCCTTTGATCCGGCCGGGGGGCCGGTATGCGCGATCATAAAACATGCCAATCCCTGCGGGGTGGCACGGGGAGCGACGCTGAAAGAAGCCTACACCCGCGCGTTTGACTGCGACCGCACGTCTGCTTTTGGCGGGATCATCGCGCTGAACCAGCCCCTTGACGCGGAGACCGCAGCAGAGATTGCCGGTATTTTCACCGAAGTCGTCATCGCGCCCGGTGCCGATGAGGAGGCCATGCGCGTTTTCAGCCAGAAGAAAAACCTGCGGCTGCTGACGACAGACGGGCTGGCCGATCCGCGCGCGGCGGGCCTTGCCGTGCGACAGGTTTCGGGCGGTTATCTGGTGCAGGACAAGGATGTGGGCCGGATCACGGCGGATGATCTGAAAGTGGTGACGAAGCGCGCTCCCAAAGAGCAGGAGATGGCGGATATGCTCTTTGCCTGGACGGTGGCCAAGCACGTAAAATCGAATGCGATCATATACGTCAAAGACGGCGCGACCGTGGGCGTGGGTGCCGGGCAGATGAGCCGCGTGGACAGCACGCGCATCGCGGCACGTAAAGCGCAGGATATGGCCGAAGCCATGGGGCTCGATGCGCCGCTCACAAAAGGATCGGTTGTAGCGTCAGATGCCTTTTTCCCGTTTGCGGACGGGCTTTTGACGGCGGCAGAGGCGGGTGCGACCGCGCTTATTCAGCCTGGCGGATCAATGCGCGACGATGAGGTGATCGCCGCGGCGGATGAGGCGGGGCTGGCGATGGTGTTCACCGGCATGCGCCATTTCCGGCACTGAGGTCGGGGCGTGCGTCTGATCCTGTGGATGGCTGTTGCGGCTTTTGTCGTGGACCAGCTCAGCAAATACCTCGTGATCCATGTGATGGAGCTTTGGCGGATCCGGTCGGTTGACATTCTGCCCCCGGTTCTGAATTTCCGCTATGGCGAAAACCGGGGCATCAATTTCGGGCTCTTCGGGGACGGGTCGGAAGCGAGCCGCTGGGTGCTGATCGGTCTTGCGATCTTGATCTGCGCGGGGGTACTGATCTGGGCGCGGCGTACGACGCTGCCGCGTATGGCGCAGGCGGGTGCGGGTCTGCTTGTTGGCGGTGCGCTTGCAAATGTGCTCGACCGGCTGCTTTATGGCTATGTGCTGGACTTCCTGAACATGTCCTGTTGCGGGTTCAACAACCCCTTTGTGTTTAACCTCGCTGATGTTTTCATTTTTGCCGGTGCGATCGCGCTGGTGTTCTTTGCGCCCGATCACAGGACCGCCTCCAAAAAAGGTCAGTGACATTTGCCGCCCGGCTGTCGTATCAAAAGCGGGAGGTTTAGGAGAGTACACATGCGCCGGATTATGGCTCTTGTTCTGATAGCGGGTAGTTTGAGTGCCTGTGCAAATACCGGTCTGCGCCAGCTGAGCCCCAGTTCTCGCGGCCCGGATGAGTTTCTGGTTGAGCCCAAAGCGGAGCTTCAGCAACCGGCAGATTATGCGTCGCTGCCGACGCCCACGCCCGGCCAGTCCAACCTGACGGACAACAATCCGGGGGCTGACGCTGTGCTGGCGCTCGGTGGCCGGCCCTCCAACCCGAACGCTGCCGTGCCTTCATCCGACGGCGCGCTGGTGACGGCGGCGTCGCGCTTTGGTGTAACACCGGGTATCCGGACCGAGCTTGCCCAGGCAGATGCAGAATTCCGCCGCAGGCAGTCCCGTTTCACCCAGTACCGGATTTTTCCGGAAGACCGGTATAACCGCGCTTACAGCCGCCAGACGCTCGATGCCGAAGAAACAGCACGGCGCTGGCGCCAGGCCGGTGCACGGACGCCAAGCTTTCCGCCCTACAACTGATCCGGGCTGTGGCTTTACCTCACATTCGTGCGCGGATCACTTGAACCGCAGCTTTTCCGGCGTAGGTATCGGTGAGCCGAAACACCGAATTCATCCGGGAGCCTGATGATGATGTTGAGACAAATAGCACTTGTCGCTGTGGCCGTAACGGCGCCGCTGCTGGCCCGGGCGGACAATGAGGCCGTCACCACCTTTGCGCTTGATAACGGAATGCAGGTGGTCGTCGTCGAAGACCACCGCGCGCCCGTTGTGCAGCACATGGTCTGGTACCGGGCCGGGTCTGCGGATGAGCCGCCGGGGTCTTCGGGTGTCGCGCATTTTCTCGAACATCTGCTTTTCAAAGCCACGGATGATCTGGAGGCCGGAGAGTTGTCGTCCACGGTTGCGCGCAATGGCGGGCGGGACAATGCCTTTACCTCATATGATTATACGGCGTATTTCCAGCGCGTCGCCGCTGACCGCCTGGAACTGATGATGCGCATGGAATCAGACCGGATGCGCAATATACGCCTGACCGAAGAGAACATCGCCACCGAGCGCGACGTCATCATCGAAGAGCGCAACCAGCGCACAGAAAACAACCCGGGTGCCTTGTTCGGGGAACAGATTTCGGCCGCGCAGTATCTCAATCATCGCTATGGTGCGCCGATCATCGGCTGGATGCACGAGATGGAATCGCTGGATATGGAAGATGCGCTGACCTTCTATGATATCTATTATTCGCCCAATAATGCCATTCTGGTAGTCTCCGGCGATGTAACCCCGGAAGAGGTGCGTTCTCTGGCCGAGACCTATTACGGTGTCATCCCTGCCAACCCGGCGCTGCCGGAACGTGTCCGCTCACAGGAGCCGCCGCAAACTGCCGCGCGGCGTCTGGTCTTCGAGGACGCACGTGTGGCGCAGCCCTATGTGCGCCGGTCCTACCTTGCACCCGAACGGGACCCCGGGGACCAGGAGCGGGCCGCCGCGCTGACCATTCTGGCGGAGATACTGGGCGGCGGTACGACCTCCTTTATGGCCGAAGAGCTGCAGTTCAATAGCAAGATCGCGACCTATACGGCGGCCTTTTACCGGGGAGTATCGCTGGATGATACGACCCTTAATGTGATCGTTGTGCCGCAGGAGGGCGTTAGTCTTCAGGAAGCGGAAGATGCTATGGATGCGACACTCGCAAAGTTCCTGGCGGAGGGGGTCGACCCTGAGCAGCTTGCACGTATCAAACTGCAGATCCGGGCCGATCAGATTTATGCCCGGGACGATGTGGACCGCATCGCCAACCGGTACGGACAGGCGCTATCGTCGGGTCTGACGGTTGAGGACGTACAGGCCTGGCCTGACATTCTGGAAGCGGTCACGGCCGAGGACATCATTGAAGCCGCACGCGACGTATTTGACCTCCGGGCATCTGTCACCGGCTGGCTTATGCGGGAGGAGGTTACACAATGATCCGTTTTGTTGTGATGTTCTGTGCGGCACTCTTTCTCGCGGTGCCGGCAGGTGCTGCGGTTGAGATCAAAGAAGTGGAGTCACCCGGCGGCCTCAAGGCATGGCTGGTGGAAGATCACTCCATCCCTTTTGCTGCGCTGGAGATCCGGTTTCGCGGTGGTGCTTCCCTCGATATGGCGGGCAAGCGCGGGGCCGTGAGCCTGATGACTTATCTGCTTGAAGAAGGGGCCGCGGACAAAGACGCCCGCGCCTTTGCGCGCGCGGCGGAAGAACTGGCGACAACGCTGAGTTTCGATATCGGCGACGATGCATTGTCAGTATCGGCACGTTTTCTGACCGAGAATCGTGATGCCTCCATTGCGCTGCTGCGATCAGCGCTGCTGGAGCCACGCTTTGACGAGGATGCGATTGAGCGGGTGCGGGGCCAGGTGATTTCGGGCATCCGGTCAGACGCGCAAGACCCCAATGACATCGCAGGGCGCACGATGGATCAGATTGCTTTCGGCGATCATCCCTATGCGACCTCTCCGGACGGGACGGTGGAAAGCGTAGCGGCGCTGACCCGGGATGATCTGATTGCGGCACACAGGGCGGTTCTGGCCCGTGATCGCATCTATATCGGTGCGGTGGGTGACATCACGGAAGAGGAACTCGCGGTGCTGATGGATACGCTGCTTGGTGATCTTCCGGAGACCGGCGCTCCGATGCCGGACCGTGCAGACGTCAGCATTCCGGGCGGTGTGACAGTGGTGCCCTTTGATACCCCGCAGTCGGTTGCGCTTTTCGGCCAGGCTGGCATTGCACAGGATGATCCGGATTATTTCACGGCCATCGTGCTCAACCAGGTGCTGGGCGGCGGATCGTTTGAAAGCCGGTTGATGACGGAAGTGCGCGAGAAACGCGGGCTGACCTATGGCGTCTATTCCTATCTGGCGCCTAAGGACCTGGCAGAGGTTTATTTCGGATCGGTCAGCTCAGCCAATGACCGCATCGCGGAAGCCATCGAGGTCATCAGGGACGAATGGCGCAAGGCGGCGACAGAAAGCGTCACGGCGGAGGAACTGGCGGATGCCAAGACCTATATGACCGGGGCCTATCCGCTGAGGTTTGACGGCAACGGGCCGATTGCGCGTATTATGGTTGGAATGCAGATGCTGGATCTTCCCGTAGATTACATCGCTACGCGCAATGACCGCGTGGAAGCGGTGACGCTCGAAGACGCAAAGCGCGTGGCCGGGGAACTCCTCGACCCGGACGGGCTGCATTTTGTGGTGGTGGGCCAGCCGGTCGGGCTTGAATCGACACCTGCAAACTGAGCCCCTTTTAAAAAGAGGCGCTGACGCGCCACGCCATGTCCCCGGCCCCTTGCGGGCCGGGTGCTGTCGCGCGGTGCCGGTCTTTCGTGGAGGAAAACCGTAGCACCTGGTGCGTCATTCGCCGTAGGGGACCCAGATGTTTTTGATCTCCGTCGCGGCTTCGAGGAATTCGTGGCCCTGACCTTCGGCACCGGACCAGTCGCGGGCACGGCCGTTGTTCACCCACGTTCGTTTGAGGTTAGAGGCTGAGGCTTTCTCGACAGTTTCAGACAGCGAGCCTGTGCCAAAGGACCAGACCGCATCGACATCCATATGACCGGCAAGCGGTTTTGCGAGGTCTGCCTGCGGTCCGGTCAGAATATTGACCACGCCGGAGGGTACGTCGGAGGTTTCAAGCACCTGTATAAAGTCAGTGGCGGCCAGCGGGAAAGGTTCGGAGGCGCTCAGGATGACGCGGTTGCCCATTGCGATTGCCGGTGCCATGCAGGAGATCAGTCCGAGCAGCGGCGCCTCAGACGGACAAAGAACGCCGATGACTCCGACCGGTTCTTTCATCGCCAGTGCGACGCCCCGGACAGGCACGCCGTGAACCTGGCCGTCGTATTTGTCGGCCCATGCAGCCCAGGTAAACAGCCTTCTGATGGTTGTGCTGACCTCTTCCCCGCCTGATTTACCGCCCTGCATGTCATTCAGTCTGCGGGCGAAGTCGTCGCTGCGGGCGGCGAGGTTTTCCGCGATGTAATAAAGAATTTGCGCCCGGAGATGGCCCGTGGTGCCTGACCAGCCTTTCGCTGCGTGAGCGGCTTCGACGGCGTTGCGGACATCTTTGCGAGCGGCCAGTGAGATATGGCCGAGCAGGGTTCCGGCCTTGCCAAAAACCGGGGCCGAATACCCCCCGTCAGGACGCGCCTGTTTGCCCCCGATGTAGAGCTTGGCGGTGCGGTCAACGGTGTCTCCGGTCGGACCGCTGCCCTCGAAAGGGGCGATGTCTTTGAGGGGTTTTTGTTTGCCCTTAGGGCGGGTGTAGGAGGCCAGTCCTTCCCAGCCGCCTTCCCGGCCAAAGCCGCTTTCGCGCACGCCGCCGAACCCGGCCGCCGCATCCATCATATTGGTGCCGTTTACCCAGACGATACCCGCAGCAAGCTTTGGCGCGATATCGAGCGCAAGATTGATATTTTCGCTCCAGACCGTCGCGGCCAGTCCGTAGCGGGTGTTATTGGCGATCGCGACGGCCTCGGCGGGCGTGCGGAAGGTGCAGGAGACCAGAACCGGCCCGAAAATCTCTTCCTGCATCAGCGTATCGGCGGGGTTGAGCCCGGTGATCAGCGTCGGTGGATAGAAACAGCCGTCGGCAGGGACCGGGCCTGTTGCCACATAGGTGTCGCCGGCCGTATTGCCCGCCACCAGCGAAGTGATTTTTCTGAGCTGCACCGGATCGACGATCGCACCGACGTCGATGCTTTTGTCGAGCGGGCTGCCCAGGCGCAGTTTGTCCATACGTGCACGCAGTTTGGCGTAAAAGGCATCGGCCACGGGCTCATGCACCAGCAGCCGGGAACCCGCACAGCAGACCTGGCCCTGATTGAACCAGATCGCATCCACCAGCCCCTCGACGGCTGAATCAAGATCGGCGTCGTCGAAAACGATGTAGGGAGATTTACCACCGAGTTCGAGTGTCAGCGCCTTGCCGCTTCCTGCGGTGGTCTCGCGTATTTTCCGGCCGACGGCGGTGGACCCTGTGAAAGCCACCTTGTCGATCCCGGCGGCCACGATCATTTCGCCTGTCTCACCATCGCCGGTGACGATATTCACAACGCCTTTCGGCAAGCCCGCCTCGCGGCAGATACCGGAAAAGAGCAGTGCCGTAAGCGGGGTGTATTCTGCAGGTTTCAGCACAACGGTATTGCCCGTCGCAAGCGCCGGCGCGATTTTCCATGCCAGCATGAGAAGCGGGAAATTCCATGGGATGACCTGGCCGCAGACACCGAGCGCGCGACGCTCAGGCAGCTCGTCTTCCATCAGCTGCGCCATACCGGCGTGAAAGTAAAAATGTCTCTGGGCCAGAGGAATATCGATGTCACGGCTTTCCCGGATCGGTTTGCCGTTATCCATCGTCTCCAGCACGGCAAAAAGCCTGCTGTGTTTTTGCAGAAGCCGGGCGAGCGCATAGAGCGCTTTTGCACGGGCGTGGCCGCCGGCCTTTTCCCAGCCCGGCTGCGCCCGACGGGCGGCGGCCACGGCGGCATCCACGTCTTTCTGAGTGCCCTGGCTTACGCGCGCCAGTACATCGCCCGTCGCCGGGTTGCTGGTCTCGAATGTTTTGCCGGGGCGGGTAAAGTCACCATCGATGAAGTGACCGAATTTGCCTTTGTGCGCGGCAATCCAGGCCAGCGCCTGATCCGGGCTTTCCGGGGCCGTGCCATAATCCATCGTTTCAAAGATCTCGGAGACGGTCATGTGCCGGTCCTTTCGCAGTATGGGTCAGCTTGTGGCGTGACGGTATCCGGCGGAGTAGTTGCCGGTGACGTGGTGTTCGAGCTGGCGTTCGATGTCGTTGAGCAGTGACGAGGCACCGAAACGGAAGAGGTCTGGCATGAGCCATCTGTCGCCAAGCTCCTCTTTCATCATCGCCTGATAGGTGATCGCGTCCTTCGCCTTTGAGATGCCGCCGGCGGGTTTATAGCCAACCCGGTATCCGGTACGTTCGAAATAGTCGCGGATGGCGCGGATCATCACCAGGGTCACGGGCAGGGTGGCGTTGACGCTCTCCTTACCGGTGGAGGTTTTGATAAAATCGGCACCTGCCATCATACAGACGACGGACGCGCGGGCGACATTGCGCAAAGAGCCAAGCTCTCCTGTGGCGAGGATGGCTTTGACATGGGCCTCGCCGCAGGCTGCCCGCATCTGCTGCATTTCTTCATAAAGTGCGACCCAGTTACCGGTCAGGACATGGCGGCGCGAAATAACGATGTCGATCTCTGCAGCGCCGGCTTTGACGCTTTCGCTGATCTCTGCCAGCCGCAGGTGCAGTGGCGAGAGGCCGGCGGGAAACCCGGTGCTGACAGCCGCCACCGGGATGCCGCTGCCATCGAGAGCGCGCACGGCTGCGGGGATCATCTCGTGATAGACACAGACCGCCCCTGTCGTAATCGGTGGCATACCAAGTGCATCGAGCAGGTTTTGCGACACCGGGTGGCGCGCTTTGGCGCACAGGCGTTCAACGCGGCGTTCGGTGTCGTCGCCTGACAGCGTGGTCAGATCAATACAGGTTATCGCCCGCAACAGCCAGGCGGCCTGATGGTCCTTTTTCACCGACCGGCGGGCAGGCAACTGTGCCGCGCGACGCTCAATAGCCGAGGTATTTGCCTGCATCCCGCGGATCCAGTCCATATCAAGCGGCATCCCCGGATTTCGGGCGTCAGCCACCTGGGGCAGCTGATAGCGGGCTGTGCCGGTCGTGTGTTCTGTGCTTTGGCTGAGCATGAGCAAATCCCCGTTGGCGGTGCAGGGCAAAGTCGCATGACAACCGGGTCTTGGCAATAAGCCGGACCGGTTGTCACCCGGCGTCACAGGCATGATTCTCACCCGTATGAGCGCATGGTGACAAAGGTGAAAACGGCCGCTTTTGCCTCAAAAAGGGCATTCCGGCCCCGTCAGGCGCGAATCCGCCTGTTGTTTTTGCGAATTATTCGCATTTTCATTGACCTTTTGCGAATGGCTCTCATATTCAATTACATGAGTGACTTCAGGAAACTCCGGATGACACAAGCGCATTCACTTCAGACCCTGACCCGGCGCGGTCTGCTTGGCGGCACTGCGGGCGCGCTCGCTCTGATGGTGACCGCTCCGGTTCTGCGGGCCGCAGCACCGCTGAATATAGTGGCCACTACGGGTATGATTGCCGATACGGCACAGCGCATCGGTGGTGACCTCGTGGCGGTGCGCGGGCTGATGGGCCCGGGCGTTGATCCGCATGGATACCGCCAGACGCGCAGTGATATCGTTGCCATGACGCGCGCGGATGCAGTGCTCTGGCACGGGCTTTACCTCGAAGCGCAGATGGAGAGCTTCCTCACGGATCTGTCCCGAAAGGTGCCGGTTTTTGCCGTTGCCGAAGCCGTGCCCGGGGAAAAACTGCTGAGCCATGCCGACTATGACGGGCGCTATGATCCGCATGTCTGGATGGACCCGCTGCTCTGGCAGGACGTCATCCGCGAAATCACCAGGGTGCTGTCCTCGCTTCAGCCTGAGAACGCGGATGTGTTTGTGCGAAATGAGGCGGGATTTCTGGCGGAACTGGATGCGCTGAGCGCCTACGCGGTCACACATTTGTCCGCAGTCCCGCAGGAAAAACGCGTCCTGATCACGGCACATGATGCTTTTGGTTATTTTGGCGCGGCCTACGGGTTCGAGGTCGTGGGCATTCAGGGCATCTCGACCGACAGCGAAGCGGGTCTGAACCGCATATCTGAGCTGGTCAGCTTTCTGGTCACGCGCGGCATTGGTGCCGTGTTTGTTGAAACCTCAGTCTCTGACCGCAATATCCGCGCGCTTATCGAAGGTGCGGCGGCACAGGGCCATGATGTGTCTGTCGCAGGCGCCCTTTTCAGCGATGCGATGGGCCAGGAAGGCACCTATGAAGGGACTTACCCCGGCATGATCGACCACAATGTAACGACAATTGCAGCCGCACTCGGAGCAGAGGTGCCCCTTCGCGGGCGGCTTGGTAAACTGGCGGCAGGAAGCTGATATGAGCCTTCACCTCGCAACACGAAACGGAACACCGGCCACATCGGATGTGCAGCGCAAAAGCCCGCTGGCGATCCGAGGCCTGACGGTTTCCTACGGTCAGAAGCCGGCCGTTTTCTCCGTTGATATGACGGTCGTGCGCGGCTCCATGACGGCCATTATCGGCCCCAACGGCGCGGGCAAATCGACCCTGCTCAAGGCAGCTCTTGGCATTCTGAAACCACTGGCGGGCATGACCACGGTCTTCGGCGACCCGGTCAGTGGCGCGCGTGACCGGATTGCTTATGTGCCGCAACGTGCCTCTGTCGACTGGGATTTTCCGACGCGGGTCATTGATGTGGTGCTGATGGGGCTTTATCCGAAACTCGGCCTTCTGGGACGGGTACGCAAAACCCACCGCGAGCAGGCGATGGCCTGCCTGGAACGTGTCGGTATGCAGGATTTTGCCTCGCGTCAGATCGGGCAGCTTTCGGGCGGCCAGCAGCAGCGGGTGTTTCTGGCACGTGCTCTGGTTCAGGATGCTGATCTCTATCTGCTGGATGAGCCTTTTGCCGGTGTGGATGCGGCCACCGAGAAAGCCATTATCATCGTGCTGAAGTCATTGCGGGACGCAGGCAAAACCGTTGTCGCAGTGCATCACGATCTGAGCACCGTGACCGAATATTTCGATCATGTCTTTATGATCAACACGCGGCGGATTGCGGAAGGGACGGTCGAAGATGCTTTCACCTCCGAAAACCTGCAACACACCTATGGCGGGCGTCTTGGCGTTGCACAGACCGAGCAACTGAGCGGGACGCTCGGCTGAGCCATGATCACCGACGCGCTGCTGCTGCAACTGGGGTACAATGCGAGCCTGGTGACGCTGGGCGCGATTCTTCTGGGAATGGCGGCGGGCGTGGGCGGGACGTTTCTTTTCCTGCGCAAACGCGCCCTTGTAAGCGATGCGATTTCGCATGCAACGCTGCCCGGTGTGGCGCTGGCATTTATCGTAATGGTGGGTCTGGGGGGCGACGGGCGCAGCCTTGTCGGTCTGCTGGCCGGGGCTGCGGGGTCTGCCGCACTTGGCCTGCTGATCGTCTCCTGGCTCAGCACCCGGACACGGCTTGCAGAGGATGCTGCAATCGGGGCGGTTCTGTCGGTATTTTTCGGGCTCGGCGTGGTGCTGCTGACCGTGATCCAGAGCATGCGTTCTGGCCAGCAGGCGGGCCTCGAAGGGTTTTTGCTGGGCTCCACCGCCGGTATGCTGCGTTCTGACGCGGTGATTATTGCGGTGTCTGCCGCTCTGACGCTGGCGCTTGTTTTGCTGCTGCGCCGCCCGCTGACGCTTGCGTCTTTTGACCCGGGGTTTGCCACGGCAACCGGTCAGAACACGGCGCGTACGGATCTTGCGATGATGGGCATCGTGCTTGCGGTAACAGTGGTCGGGCTCAAGATAGTGGGGCTTATTCTGATCGTCGCGTTGCTGATCATCCCACCTGTGACGGCCCGGTTCTGGACCGAGCGCACTGACCGGGTGGTGCTGATTTCCGGCCTTCTGGGCGGGCTTTCTGCTTATATCGGCGCTGCTCTTTCGGCGGCCCTTCCCGATCTGCCCACCGGCCCGATTATCGTGCTGGTGGGCTTTGCGATTTTCATGATCTCTCTGATCCTCGCCCCCCGTCGCGGGGTACTGGCGGCATGGGTACACCACCGCGCCTTTCAGAAAAGCGTGCATCTGCGGCAGGGTCTTCTGGCGCTGGCGCAGGGGCAACCGATCTATGAGCCGTTGACTCTGCGCCTGTTGCGGCGCGAAGGCTGGGCGCTGCCGGACGGTGTCGCAACAGACGAGGGCCGGGGGCGCGCTGCGCGGGCATTGCTGGATGAGACCCGCTGGCAGATTATCCGCCGCGATCCTTCCTTTGAGGCTGCGGCCGCGCATTACGACGGTCTGACCCCGATTGAACGCGTACTGACCCCGGATCAGATCGCCGAGGTCGATACGCGGTTGCCATCAGCGCGCATGGTTGCCCCATGATCGGCGCCGAATTCGTCTCGCTCTCGCTGCCGCCGGTGATCATCGGTATCTGTGTGGCCGTGGCCTGTGCCCTGCCAGGTAATTTTCTGGTGCTGCGGCGCCAGGCGCTGATAGGCGACGCGATCAGCCATGTGGTTCTGCCAGGGATCGTTGTCGCCTTTTTGCTGACCGGGGCTGTTTCGACCTGGCCCATGCTCCTGGGGGCGGCAGGTGCAGCGGTGCTGGCCGTTGCTGCAATTGAGACCATCCGCCGTCTGGGACGCATTGAGCCCGGTGCGGCCATGGGTGTTGTTTTTACGACGATGTTTGCAGGCGGGGTGTTGCTGCTTGAGCAGTCCGATACCTCCTCTGTGCATCTCGATGTGGAACACGCGCTTTACGGTAACCTTGAAAGCCTGATCTGGCTGGATGCCAGTGGCTGGGGTTCACTGCTCGACCCCGTTGCTCTGGCCGGGCTGCCGGTGGAGCTTTTGCGCATGGCCGCGACACTTGCCGGTGTGATCCTCTTTATATTTATATTCTGGCGACCGCTGAAGATCTCGACGTTCGACGAAGGGTTCGCGCAGACCATGGGCATGAAGACCGGTGCTCTGGGTCTCGCGCTTGTAATCGTTTCCGCCATCGCAGCGGTTGCGGCCTTTGATGCGGTAGGCAGCATCATAGTGATTGCCATGTTCATCTGTCCGCCGGCCGCGGCCCGGATGATGACGAACCGCCTTGAACGGCAGGTGGCCTGGTCGGTGCTTTTTGCGGTGAGTGCGGCCATCGCGGGCTACGTGATAGCGGGTTACGGCCCGGTCTGGATGGGCTTTGCCGCCTCTGTTTCGGCAGCAGGCATGATTGCAACACTCTCGGGCGTGATCCTTGGCCTTGCCGCAGCTTTGGGCCCGCACCGCAAGCGCGGGAGCCCGGCCTAGCTGCCGCGATAGGTCGAATACCCGAAAGGCGACAAAAGCAGCGGCACATGGTAGTGGCTGTCAGGGTCCGAAATGCCGAACCGGATCGGTATTTCCGCCAGAAAGCGCGGCGCCTCCGGCGGCACACCGCAATCGTCAAGATAACCTTGCGCATCAAAGACCAGCTCATAGGTTCCGGTTTCAAACGCATCTGGTGGCAGGATCGGGCTGTCCGTGCGGCCATCAGCATTCGTTACGGCACGGGCGATCTGCGTACGCACATCACCGCTCAGCCGGTAGAGCGTGATGCCGAGCCCCGCTGCCGGGCAACCCCTGCCTGTGTCGAGTACATGCGTTGTCAGATATCCGTCGGGCATGATGCGCTTTCTGTAAAATGTCCTCAGGACAGCCTGCCTGCGCCAGATACGAATTGCAACGCGCGTCCGGTGGGTATTGAATGGGCGACGGCTCAGGCAGGAGAGATTGGTGAACCGCTACCCGAGAGATTTCAGAGGCTATGGCGCAACGCCCCCTGATGCTGCCTGGCCGAACGGCGCGCGGATCGCCGTTCAGTTTGTGCTGAACTACGAAGAGGGCGGCGAAAATAATGTGCTGCACGGAGATGCCGCTTCCGAGGCGTTCCTGACGGAAATCGTCGGCGCACAACCCTGGCCGGGGCAGCGGCACTGGAACATGGAATCGGTCTATGAATACGGCGCGCGGGCGGGGTTCTGGCGGTTGCACCGGCTCTTTACCGGTGCTCGTATTCCGCTGACCATATACGGGGTCGCCACAGCGCTGGCGCGCGCCCCTGAGCAGGTCGAAGCGATGCAGCAGGCGGGCTGGGAAATCGCCAGTCACGGTCTGAAATGGATCGACTACAAAGACCACAGCGAGGCCGACGAGCGTGCCGATATGATGGAAGCGATCCGCCTGCACCGGGAGGTCACGGGCGACGGTCCGCGGGGCTGGTACACGGGCCGTTGTTCGGTGAATACCGTATCGATGGCGGCTGCGACCGGTCAGTTTGATTACATCTCGGACACCTATGACGACGATCTGCCCTACTGGATCCGCGCGGGCAAACGCGACCAGCTGATTATCCCCTACACGCTTGATTGCAACGACATGCGTTTTGCCACGCCTCAGGGATTCAATTCCGGCGATCAGTTCTTTACGTATCTGCGCGATACTTTTGATGCGCTCTATGCCGAAGGCGCAGAGGGCGCGGCAAAAATGATGTCCGTGGGCCTGCATTGCAGGCTGATCGGGCGACCGGGCCGGGTGCAGTCGCTGCGCAGGTTCATTGAATACATTCAGGGATTTGAGGGTGTCTGGTGCCCGCGACGAATCGATATTGCGGACCATTGGGCCCGGCATCATCCGCCCGTCCGCCTGACCCGCCCGTCGCAGATGCCGAAGGCTGACTTTATCGCGGCCTGGGGCGGCATCTTTGAGCACTCCGAATGGATTGCTGAGCGGGCTTTTGACACTGAGCTTGGCCCGGCCCATGACAGCGCCGCAGGCCTGCATTCAGCGCTGGCGCGGGTGTTCCGCAGTGCAAGCGTGAAAGAGCGCATGGCCGTGCTGAAAGCGCATCCGGATCTGGCTGGTAAACTCGCGGCAGCAAAGCGCCTGACAGAAGACAGCACAGCAGAACAGGCCAGCGCAGGGCTTGATGCGCTGACCGATGCCGAGCGGGAAACCTTTGAGACACTGAACAGTGAATATGTGAAAAAGCACGGGTTTCCTTTCATCATTGCGGTCCGCGATCACGATAAAGACGGTATTCTGCGCGCCTTCAGACGCCGCGTCGGTCAGGAGACAGATGACGAATTCACTGAGGCCTGTCGTCAGGTCGAGCGCATTGCGCGGCTTCGGCTGGAGGCGGTTCTGTGAGCTATGCTTTTCCGCCCGGGGGCCTGCCTGACCAGTCGCAAAACCCTGAAGGCACTGCTGTTTTCACCGAGGCCTACGCCGTCCTCCCGGCGATCACCCAGCGCGATATCGTCACCAGTTTCCTGCCGGGCTGGCAGAATACGCGTGTGTGGATCCTCGCCCGCCCCCTGACCGGGTTTGCCGAAACCTTCTCGCAATATGCGGTTGAGGTCGAACCCGAAGGCGGCAGTGCCACGCCGGAACCTGACGTGCACGCTCAGGCGGTGATTTTTGTGGCCAGCGGGACGGCACGGCTCACGCTCGGGCAGGATTTCTACGATCTGCGGCCGGGCAGCTATGTGTACATCCCGCCGAGCGCTGTCTGGACGTTCTGGAACACCAGCGACGAGCCGTGCCGGTTTCACTGGATCCGCAAACGCTATGAGCCGGGCGAGGGCACCAGTGTCCCGGATGCGCTGGTAACCCATGAAACCGACGTGCCGGCGATTTCCATGCCCGGCTGCAACGGTGCCTGGGCGACCCAGCGGTTTCTCGAACCTCTTGATCTGGATTATGATTTCCACGTGAATATCGTGAACTTTCAGCCCGGCGGGCGCATCCCCTTTGCTGAGACCCATGTGATGGAACACGGGCTTTATGTGTTGCAGGGCACGGCGGACTATCTGCTCAACAAAGACTGGGTTTCGGTGGGTCCTGGTGATTTCATATGGCTGCGCGCCTTCTGTCCTCAGGCCTGCATCGCGACCGGGGAAGAGCCGTTTCGCTACCTGCTCTACAAGGACGTGAACCGTCACGCAAAATTATGACCAGCGAGATCACCTGCCAGCCTCTGACTGCCGCGGCCTTTTCCCCGTTCGGCGATGTTCTCGACTGTTCGGGTGATCCCGACCGGATGATTAACGCCGGTCTTTGCGGGCGCTATCACGATCGCGCACAGCTTGATTTCGGGGAGGGCGGCCGCGCGGGCATCAGCCTGTTTCACGCGGAGCCCCGCAGTCTGCCTTATGAGTTTGATCTGCTGGAACGTCACCCGGAGGGCAGCCAGGCCTTCATTCCGATGACCGGGAATCCGTTTCTGGTTATTGTCGCTCCTGATGCCGGCGGACGACCCGGCCCCCCGCAGGCCTTTCTGACGGCCCCCCACCAGGGCATCAATTTTCACGCGGGCACCTGGCACGGTGTTCTGACACCGCTTTCAGCGCCCGGAATATTTGCAGTCGTCGACCGCATTGGCGAAACCGCCAACCTCGAAGAGGATTTCCTTGATCCGCCCTGCCGGGTGGTTTCATAACAAAACAAAGGCCGGAGCATACCGGCGCACATAACGACCGGGACAGAATATGACAGATACAACCATCAGCACCTGGAGTGATCCGGATCAGACGCCGCCGCTTTCACAGGCCGTGCCCCTGGGGCTGCAACATGTGCTGGCGATGTTCGCCTCAAATGTAACCCCTTCAATAATCGTGGCGGGGGCTGCGGGCCTTGCCTTTGGCGGACCCGAACAGGTTTATCTCATTCAGATGGCAATGCTCTTTGCAGGGGTTGCCACGCTTTTTCAGACCGTGGGCCTTGGCCCAATAGGTGCACGTCTGCCGATTATGCAAGGTACAAGCTTTGCTTTCGTCGGTGTGCTGGCAGGTGTGGCAGCCACCCAGGGCCTCAGCGTAGCGCTCAGCGCCTGCATTATCGGTGGCGTGCTGCACTTTATTCTGGGCGGCTTCATCCGGCATCTGCGCTGGCTCTTTCCGCCTTTGGTGACCGGCCTCGTGATCCTTGCCATCGGCCTGTATCTGATCCCGGTTGCGATTAAATACGCAGCAGGCGGCGCGGCATCGTTCCAGATGGAAGCTGAAAGCTTCGGGTCGCTGAAACACTGGTCGGTTGCACTTTGCGTGGTCATCGTTGCGCTGGTCCTCAAGTTCTTCACCAAAGGCACACTGTCAAATGCGGCCATCCTTGTAGGTCTCGTTGCAGGCTATATCCTCGCATTTGTGCTGGGGATGGTGAATTTCGGGGCCGTGGGCAATGCCGCATGGTTCACGGCGATTACCCCGCTGCCCTACGGGTTTGAGTTCTCTCCCGGTGCCGTTATTGCCGTGACGCTGGTTTCAGTCGTTTCAGCTATCGAGACTGTCGGAGACACCTCCGCCACCACCAAGGCCGGTGCAGGACGCGAGGCTACCGATGCAGAAATCTCAGGCGCCACCTATGCCGACGGGCTTGGCACAGCCATCGCGGGCGTCTTCGGAGGCCTGCCGAACACCTCGTTCAGCCAGAACGTCGGCATCGTCGGCATGACGGGCATCATGAGCCGCCATGTGGTGACAATCGGGGCGCTTGTCCTGATCCTCTGCGGTCTGGTGCCCAAGATCGGCGCTGTGATCGCTTCCATGCCTCTGCCGGTGCTCGGCGGCGGGGTGATTGTTATGTTTGGTATGGTTGCCGCTGCCGGTCTGAATGTGCTCAGCGAGGTGAACATGAACCGGCGGAATATGGTTATCATCGCCGTGTCGCTGGCGGCCGGCCTTGGTCTCAATCTGGTGCCCACAGCCGTGCAATACCTGCCGGGTGTTGTCAAAACGCTTGCGACGTCTGCTGTAGCGCCAACAGCCCTCGTGGCTGTCATTCTCAATCAGGCACTGCCCGAAGAAATCTGACGGTCCGGAGGCGTGAGGCGAAAAATACTTCCGCCGGAGGCTCCCGGCCCTGCCGGCAGCATGCTAGAGGAGTGACAGAGCGCCGCCTGACTGCAAGGAGAGCAGCACATGTATGACCTTGCCGCAATGGCTGCCTGGATCGAATTCGGGGTCCGCTGGCTGCATGTGATTACTGCCATTGCCTGGATCGGATCGTCTTTTTATTTCATCGCGCTGGATCTGGGGCTGCACCGCGACCGCAATCTCGCGTCTGGTGCTGACGGCGAGGAATGGCAGGTCCACGGCGGTGGTTTTTACCACATCCAGAAATATCTGGTTGCCCCCGATAACATGCCTGACGGGCTGATCTGGCATAAATGGCAGAGCTACTGGACATGGATCAGCGGCTTTATCCTTCTGGTGCTGGTCTATTATCTCGGGGCGGAATTCTACCTTATTGATCCGGCCGTTCTGGATATCGGTACTTCGCAGGCAATCGTGATATCACTGGCCTCTCTGGCCTTTGGCTGGATTGTCTACACGACGCTCTGCAGGGTCTTTGTGGATGCCAACCAGACAACGCTTATGCTGGCGCTGTTTGCGGTGCTCGTGGGTATGTCATGGTTTTACACGCAGGTCTTCACCGGGCGCGCGGCCATGCTGCATCTGGGGGCTTTTACGGCCACCATCATGAGCGCCAATGTTTTTATGGTGATCATCCCGAACCAGAAAATCGTGGTCGATGATCTGATCAACGGGCG
>NZ_JAHEHZ010000121.1 GCF_024639605.1 Roseobacter sp.
CTTCCTGGCTGATATGCCGGGTGGGGGCGGTCTGAGGTGTGCCGGCGAGAATGCCTGCGTGGATCAGCACATTGCGCAGGCCACGGCGGGCAATTGCGATCGTCTCTGGCGTAGCCGTACCTCGACCGCCAAGCTCTGTGGTCACAAAGGTCTTTCCCTGACTTTCCGCTGCGTGATCATACATGCTCGCCGGGTCGATTTCGGCCATTTGTACGGAGAAGGGCGCAAAGAAGGCATCCCGCGCCGCAGAACAGCGGCCTTCCTGCTCTTTGTCCTGCAGCACGTGGCTCGCGGCAAAAGGCAGAAAATCCAGCGTCCTGCCGCCGGAATGAAAATCAAGCACCAGATCCGCCATCGGCAACAGGGTCCTGGTGAAATAATCCGCGATCTTTTCGGTGACTGTCCCGTCGGGGCGACCGGGAAAGGCCCGGTTCATATTGCCGCCGTCCACAGGGGAGGTGCGCCGACCTGCCAGCACGGCAGGGCCGTTCATGAAGGGGATCAGAATGATCCGCCCGCTCACCTGCGCCTGTTCGGTCTGCGCGGCCAGATCGAGGATGGCCAGCGGTCCTTCGTATTCATCGCCATGGTTCCCGCCGGTAATGAGCGCCGTGGGCCCGTCGCCGTTGCGGATCACCGTCACCGGCAGCATGACCGACCCCCAGGCGCTGTCGTCGCGGCTGTGGGGAAGTTGCAGATGCCCGTGCTGCACGCCCTGCGCGTCAAAATCCACCGTCGTACGCATCGAAGTGGGGCGCATGGTGTTATTCCTTTACCATCAGCTGACGTGGAGTGGTGCACAGGCACTCAAAGCCGCTTTCGGTGATCAGCACCGGTTCAGTGATCTCAAGCCCGCCGTCGTCAAGCCAGAGGGCTGGCATGAAGTGAAACGTCATGCCCGGTTGCAACACGGTACGATCATCGCGGCGCAGCGAATACGTGCGCTCGCCCCAGTCAGGCGGATAGGACAGACCGATGGAATAGCCGCAGCGGTTGTCTTTTTCGAACCCGTGCTTTCTGAGGGCTGTGTTGAATGCATTGGCAATGTCTTCGGCAAAATTCCCGGGTTTTGCCTGAGCAAGGCCCGCGTCAACGGCTTCCAGAACGGCAGTTTCCGCGCGGCGGTATTTGTCGGGGGGCGCACCCAGAAAAAGCGTGCGCGACTGGGGCGCGTGATAGCGACGGTACGTGCCGGCGATTTCGAAAAATGTGGCCTCACCGGTTTTAAGCGGTGTGTCGTCCCATGTCAGATGAGGTGCCGTCGCATCAGTGCCCGATGGGGCGAGCGGCACAATGGAGGGGTAATCGCCCCAGTGACCATCCGCACCGGTGATCGCGGCTTCGTAGATTGCCGCCACCAGCCGGTTTTTCGCAAGACCGGGTTCGGCGTGCTCAAGGATGGTCTGGTGCATCTTTTCCACGATGCGCGCGGCACGACGCATAAAGGTGATCTCGGCGGGGCTTTTGACGGCGCGTTGCCAGTTGACGAGAGCATTGGCGTTTACCCACCGAGCGTCCGGCAGTGCGCTTTGCAACGACTGCCATGCGGCGGCCGTGAAGTAGTAATTATCCATCTCCAGCCCGATGCGCTTTGCCTGCCAGCCACGATCCGCAATCAGCCGGGCAAGGTCTTCCATCGGGTGTTTGTCAGGGTTCTGAACGTAGGTGTCATCATATCCGAAGATGCAGTCATGCGGCATCATCACCGTAAGTTTTGCCCCCAGCGCATCAATCCCGCGCCCCCACCAGAGCGGCGGCCCGTCGGGGCCCAGGACGACGGCCTGATGCACATAAAACGACCAGCCTTCGTAGCCGGTGAGCCAGGACATATTCGCAGGGTCGCAGGTTACCAGTACATCAGTGCCGGCGGTTGCCATCGCCCCGCGCACGGCGGCGATGCGCGTTTCATATTCAGCGCGGTCAAAGGGCAGTTTTTCAGCAGCCATCCGGAGTATCCTTTACGCAATGTGAGGTGCGGCCAGAGAAACGTTAACGGAACGTGGCTCTGCGGTCTATCGGCGGTGTGGCGCAGGTGCGAAATGGTGCAATAGACGAACCGGGCAGGGCGCTGCTAGGGTATCTGCAGTCCCGCTGTGCGGGAGAACAGCAACAACGGCAGACGGCAACGAGATATGAGATCAGAATACCGGCTGAAACGCCAGGCAGCGCAGTATTTCGCCATGACCCTTTTCGCTGCCGCCTGTCTCGGCGTTCCGCTCCCGTCAGCGGCGCAGGAGGCATTTACGCTTGAAGGACACGGCGGCCCTGTCAAGGGCATCAGCGTGGCGCCGGACGGGGCGATCCTGACGGCGAGCTTTGACAACTCGGTGGGGTTCTGGCGTGACGGCGCACCGCGCTGGCTTGAAGGGCACGAAGCGGCTGTAAACGCGGTGGTGCCGGTTGCCGGTGGCCGGATCGTCTCGGGCGGAGATGATTATGCCGTCCGTCTGTGGGACCCCGCCACAGGCACATCAGAGCAACTGGGCCGGCACAGCGCCAAGGTAATACGGCTCGCGACAGCGCCGGACGGACAACGCGTGGCATCGGCCAGCTGGGACCGGACCGCGCGCATCTGGTCGCTCGACGGGGCCGGCCCGCTGGAATTCACCGGCCACGAAAACACCGTAAGCGATGTGGCATTCTCCCCTGACGGCAAGCGGCTTTATACCGCATCCGCCGATGGCACGATCCGGCTCTGGGATGCTGAGACCGGCACATTTCTGCGCCGGCTGGTCCAGCACGGGTTTGGCATCAACGCGCTCCTGATCGCCCCGGATGAAAGCTGGCTGGCTTACGGTGCTGTTGATGGCGGAACCCGGGTGGTGTCGCTGCCTGACGGTGCCGAAACAGGCGACTTCACCGCCGGGCGCCGGCCGATCCTCGCGATGGCCTACCAGGAAGAGATCGGACGCATCGCAGTGGGTGATGCGCAGGGATACATCATGATGATCGACACCGCGACCTGGCGGATTGCCGAAGATTTCCGGGCCACCGCTTCCGGTCCGGTCTGGGCGCTGGCTTTCTCGCCTGATGGTGAGAACATCCACGCGGGCGGCATCGCAGATGCCATGCACAGCTGGCCCGTAAACGGTTTTGAGAACGCCGCAAAGATGACAGGGACGGAACGGTCTTTTCTGAAAGACCCCGAAGAGATGTCGAACGGCGAGCGACAGTTTCAGCGCAAATGCTCGATCTGTCACACGCTGGGCACGGACGGTAAACGCAGGGCCGGCCCGACGCTCTACGGGCTCTTCGGCCGGCCCGCCGGCACTGTCGACGGGTACTTATATTCAGATACTCTGAACGGGTCCGATCTGGTCTGGAATGCTGAAACGGTCGACCGCCTCTTTGATCTGGGGCCGGATCACTACATTCCGGGCTCGAAAATGCCGATGCAGCGGATCACCGGGGCCCGCGACCGGGCTGATCTGATCGCTTTTCTGCAGGAGGCAACGGCGCCGGACTAACTGCGGGTCCACGGGCCGGACACAGTTTAAGAACGCATGACTACTACCTGAGATAGAATGAAAATCATGGTCCGGGCGTTCCCGGTGATCCGTGCAATCAACGGCAGAGTACAACCCAGAATGCAGTAAGATTTTGAGAGTTCCCGATTCGGTGGTAACCTGACCCGGGGTCGACAGTTGGGCGATCCGCAGGAACGGGGGCCGCACATGACACATCGGGTGCGCAAAAGCGTCTGGGGATTGCCGGACGGCGACGAAACTCTGATGTGGTATGAGCGTGCTGTCGAAGCTCTCTGGCAGCTTCCCGTCGACGACCCGCGTGGGTGGTGGTTCATGGGTGCGGTACACGGGGTGCCGCCATCCTTTCCGAACATTGCAGCCCGCGCACAGTTCTGGGACCAGTGCCAGCATCAGAGCTGGTTCTTTCTGCCCTGGCACCGGGGATATATTGCTGCCTTTGAGGCCGTGATTGCGCAGGAAGTTGCCAGCCTTGGCGGGCCGGAAGACTGGGCGCTGCCTTACTGGAATTATTCACAGGATCTCGCCGATAATCCGGACGCGCGCCGTCTGCCTTCCCCGTTCCGGGACCAGCTCAAACCGGACGGCACGCGAAATTACCTCTTTTCCCGTCGCCGGCTGGTGATGAACGGTGATTTCGGGCTGACCGATCAGATCGTCAGCCTCGCGGCCATGGAGTTCGCCGGTTTCACCGACACCAAACCGGGCGCGCCGTCTGGCTTTGGCGGGCCGGTCACCGGGTTTAACCGGGGCGGCGGGGACAGCGGCGCGCTGGAACAGATGCCACACAATGTGATCCACGTCGAGATCGGCGGGTTCATGCGTGATCCGCGCACTGCGGCTTTTGATCCGGTCTTCTGGTTGCACCACTGTAATATCGACAGGCTCTGGGAGACCTGGCGCCAGGACCCGCTGCATGCGGATCCTGACAGTCCGCTCTGGCTCACAGGACAATCCTTTGACATGCATGACGGGCAGGGACAGCCTTTCAGCTACACTGCTCAGGATATGCTGGATACAACGCAGATCCTGCACGGATATCTTTATGATACGATCCCCTCACCGGTGTCCCCCGGCGGCGCCGCACCAGACGATACGGAGGCGCTTGCGATGAGCAGTTCCGGTGATCCTGACCTGGCAGGTGCCAGCGAAACGCCCGTGCGTCTGGGCCGGACCGTGACGCGCACGCGGGTGCAGATGAACCCTGACGTGGCACTGGCGGGGCCGGAGGAGGCACCCGGCAGCACGCGCCGGGTCTATCTGGAACTCCAGGGCATAAGGGGCACCGGGGCTGCCGGTAATTATGCGGTGCTGATTGATCTGCCGGGCGATAATATGGTGCCGGTCCGCGCCGGTGTGCTGAGCACTTTCGGGCATGCCCGTGCGAGCCGCGCCGACGCGCCGCACGGCGGCAGCGGTCTCAACCAGGTTTTCGACATTACAGCGCACGCTTTCACTCTTGGACTGGCACGCGGTGACACCGAGGCGCTTGAGGTTCTGATTGAGCCCATGGGGGCTGCGGACCAGGCCTGGGGTGTGCCGCCGGGTCTGGAAGGTGTTGTGGCTGAAACAGACGAACCCGCCGAGGTCACAATCGGACGCATCAACGTGATTTTCGAATGAGCGCAGCGGCAACGACAGCCAGAACGGGGCGGGCACCTGTGCTGAGCCCGGTCTTCGCCCGGCAACTTGCCGTGCCCGGGCCTCTTTTCACATTGCTCCCGGCACTGGCGGCATGGTGCCTTCTCGCAGCGATGCCCGCGGCACATTTCGATCTGCAGATCTGCGCCACACCGCCTGCCACAACTGCGGCCGCCTTCGGCCAGGCCTGGGCGGTAAGCCTCGCCGGATTGCGACCCTGGCCGGCTCTGGCGGAATGGGGGCTGATGGTGGTTGCCATGATGTTGCCTCTCATGGTCGCGGAGACCGGTCAGATCGCGGCGCGGGTCTATCGGCGCAGCCGAACCGGCGTCGTTCTGACATATCTGGCCGGGTATCTCGGCGCGTGGCTGCTTGCCGGTCTGATGGTTGTCATTCTGACGCTGGCGGCCCGTGCGGGATTGCAAAGCGTCGCAGGCACCGAGGCATCCTCATTGCTGGCACTCGGCGCAGGAGCGCTCTGGATGATCAACCCGTTGCGTCTCCGGCTTCTTGCGCGCGGCCACTACCGGCCTGTCATCGCCGCCGGAGGCCGCCGTGCGCTGAAAGGTGCAGCCCGCGCCGGCGCAGGCAAAGCCGGTTTCTGCCTGCTGACCTGCCTGCCGCTCATGGTTGCGATGCAGGTTGCAAGCGGTGGACTTGCCGGTATGGCGCTTCTGACGGTGCTGCTGATTGCCGAGCGTCGCGCCGCGCGACCGGCGCCGCGGGGTGCGGCCATGTTACTGATATTTTTCGGCTTTTATTCTGTTTTGGCGTGAAGGGCCGGTCGCGGCGCTTTTTATGAAGGAAAAGGTTTATGGCACAGGAAAAATACAACGCCCTCGCGAGGGGGCCGCTGGCAGACGACCGTGACCCGCTGTCGGTTGAGCTTGTAACGGCAGAGCCGGTACCGGACGCTGTGATCACCGACCGGGTCCGCGCCGCACTGCCCGAGGCTGATTTTACGGTGGAGGCCGCCTTTGATGCGACCGCGGACCGTTACCACTTTGTCGATTTCCCGGATATTGACCCGCATGGTCAGGAGCGCGCGGTATTTGAGTTTTCCCGGGATCTGCGGGAAGCCACCGGCGTCGCTGAAGCCAATCCGGTATTGCCCGACAGTCTTTATGGTGCGCATCATGTGGCCGGACTGAACGAGGCGCTTTTCAATCTGTGCGAAACGCCGCGTGATAATTCTCTTCCCTTTGGCTGGCATCATCCCCGGATCGACAGCATCGGCGCCTGGCGGCATACGCGTGGCGAGGGTGTGACCGTGGCGGTCATCGATACAGGCTACAGCGATCATGCTGAACTGCGCGGCGTGCGCACGCAGCAGGGCGAGATCAACCTGGTCGAGGGCGGCAGCAACGCGGCTGACCGCTTTTCCACAGGTCTTTTGCGCAACCCCGGTCACGGCACGCTGGTGATGTCGGTCGTGGCCTCGCGCGGCACGGCGGACCCGTCGGGTGGGACATCCGGGCCGGGGGCGGTGACCGGCACCGCGCCGGCGGCAAAGATCATGCCGGTCCGGGCGATCCGTTCTGTTGTCGATCTCAACCAGCGACGCATCGGTAAGGCGATTGATCATGCGGTTGCCAACGGGGAGGATGTGATCGCAATGGCGCTTGGCGGGCCGACGCGCGTGGCGAGCACCGAAGCGGCCCTGCGCCGTGCCGCTCAGGCAGGTGTGGTGATCGTCTGTGCCGCCGGCAACTGCTGGCCGAACGTGGTGTTCCCTGCGGCTTATGCGGCGATGGGCATCTGCACCGCTGTTGCCGCACTGCAACCTGATCTGCGCCCCTGGAAAAAGAGCGGTCGCGGATCGCAGGTGACGTTCTCGGCCTTTGGTGAGCAGGTCTGGGGCGCTGCAAAAAATGTCGCTGACGACCCTGTCACCGGCATCCGGGCGAGCCAGGGCACGACCCTTGCCACGTCAATGACGGCCGGAGTTGCGGCGCTTTGGGTTGCGCGGCACGGCGGCCGCGCTTCGCTGAAGCAGAAAGCGGATGCGCGCGGTACAACAGTTCAGGCGATGTGGGTGCGCTGTGCCATCGCGGGCATGACGCCGCCTGCGGAATGGGGCGGGGCGCGGGATCTGGGCGCAGGGCTGCTGAACGCAGGCGCGGCGCTTGATGCGGCGTTACCATCAGCCAGCGAAGCACCGGCAGTCCCCGACAAGGAGGCGGTTTCCACCCTCAATGTTCTTCAGATGCATCTGGCCGGTACCAGCGAAGCAGCGGTGCCCGCGCATGTCACCCCTGAGATGGCTGAATATGCGCCCGAGATGATCTGGCTCAGCTACCGCGCCGGTGCGCGTGCCCGCATGCTGGAAAGCGACGCCGAGGCCCCGATGCAACCCGATGATCCGAGTGAGGGTCTCGCAGCACTTCTGGCACAGGATCCGGCTCTCAGATCGGCGCTCGGTCAGTAGCGCGGGGGCCGGACATGACCATTGCGACTCAGAAACTGCGCGAAGTGCTCGAGGATCACGGCCTGCTCGTCGATCAGGCGCTCGAGCAGTTTTTCCCGGATCCTGAGGCACCCATGAACCTTGCCGCCCTCGGCGAGCTTACCGACGACGGGCAGGATGTTGCGGATGTCCTGGCCGAGGTGCTGATGCAGGGGGAGCTCTCAAAAAGCCTTGAGGCGTTTCTGAATGCACGCGGCATCGACGTGATGCAGCGGGAGCCCGGCGAGACCTGGGTTGAGAAAAACACGGCCTTTCCCGGGGCTGCTATTGCTGAACCTGACCCCAATGATTTTCCGCTGGAACGTCTGGGCCGCTTTGCTCTGCGGGCCTCGGCCTTTCGCTGCCGCGTAGAGGTCGACGGCGAGGAAGCAGGCTCAGGTGCCTTTATCTCCAAAACGCTGGTGCTGACGGCCGCCCATGTGGTCGAAAAGGCCGTTGCGGCCCGCGAGGCTGCGGAAGCCGGTGCCGGTGCGGGCCCGGTACCTGCCATTATGATCCGCGCCTCTGACGGGCAACGCTACCCTGCGCGCCCGGTCTGGTCGTCTCCCGTCCATGACGAGGAACGCAGCGGCGGTCTGCCGCCCGCACATGCCATTGACACGCATAAAGACGTGGCTCTTTTGCGGGTAAACCTGCCTTTGGGACTGAGCTACGGTTATTGTGATCTGCCCGGGGAAGCCGTCGACTGGACCGGCGCGCGGCTGATGACGCTTGTGCATTACCCTGAAGGCAACAGACGCGGGCTTACCCGCGGGCGGGTGCATCGCGACACACCGAACGACCTTCGTCTGCGCCATGACGTGGATACGAAGGGCGGCTCATCCGGCGGGCTGGCCTTTGATCGCGATCTGCAGTTCATCGGGGTGCATCAGGGGCGGTGGGATGCGTTCCGGCGGCTTGTGCCGCACGGGCAGTTCATCAATCACCCGGACTTTATCGGCGCGATCCGCCGCGATCAGCCGCGCCGCTATCTGTGGTCGCTGAACGATGATATCGACAGCCCGCTGATTATCGGACGCCGGACCTTTTTCACCGGGTTGTCGCATATGCTTGAGGCACCAGGATCGAACCTGCGCGGTATCTGGGTGCGGCGGGTGAATACGTCACGTATGACCGGGCTGAGTTTCAGCTTCGGGATGCTTGAAGCCTTTCTTCAGAACCGCGCGATCCCCGGGGATCCGGTAACGCGTAACCTGGCGCGCCGAATTCCCACCGACCTTGAGGAAACGGACCTTACCGGCACGTTGGCCGCTGCGTTTCCGGGCATGGCCGCGGTTGCTGCCCATGCCGGTGCCGGACCCGGCGAGACCAGCGACGCGGCCGCGGAACGTGAGCGCGCCGTCCGGGTGGCCGAGGCACTGCAGCAGGCCGCAGCCGCGCAGGACGCGACATTCTGGATTTTCTTTGAACCGCCCCCCGACAACAAGCTATCAGCCGCCGCGCTGACCCAGTTCGAGCATCTGGCGGAATGGATCGTCACCCATAAGAACCTGCGACTGATCCTTGCGGGCTTTGAGCAGTATGCGCTGGCGCCGCTGCAGTTCCAGAATACCGGCGAGGCGGAGAATGCGCGACGTCCCGGACTGCTCGTAGATCAGCTTCACAATTTCGACGACGAGGATGTCAGAGTGACGCTGCGCGCAATGCTTGAAGACCTCAATGGCGATGAAAACATCAGTAATGACCTGCTGGACCGGTTTGTCCGTCAGGTGACGAAGGATATCGACAAAGAAGAGGACAGTGACAGGTACAGGTTCGGTGCCCTGCCGGAGGCTGTAAAGCGCACGCGCGAGATCATACGCGGTTGGGTGGGCCTGTGATGAAAGCTGAACCCGAAGAGTATCACAAACTGCGCGATGCGCTCTTTCTGCAGGCCGCACTGGTTGAGGAGTTCAACCCGCGTGACATGCTGAGCACGGTAATCCCGGCGGAGCGCAGCGGGGATATCCTGTTGCGCGGCAAGCTGATGTCGGCACTTCGTGAAGCATCAACCGGCGACGGAAGCCGCTGGCAGATGCGTCCGGTACAGCGCCGCAAGATCCTGGGCCGACTTGAAAGCGCGCAGGTGGATGCCGACAGTGACATCGGTGCAGCCCTCAAAGGGAATGGCGCATTTTCTGCGGAGGCGCTCGTGCAGGTCTCGCAACCGGGGACCGCTTCCGGGGATCTGGCGCACGTGGTTTCAACGCTTGAACAGGCCGGTCCTGCGGCACCGGGGCACGGGCGCCTGCTTGAACTGAGCAGCCGCCTCGATCATCTGCGCCGGGAACACGCGACGGATGTGCTTCTCGGCAGCAGTTTTGTGGGGCGTGAAGAAGAGATCGCACGCCTGCTGCATGCCCTGGATCATCCGCAACGGACCGCCCCGCTGAAAACACTGCACATCCAGGGCCTGCCGGGTGTAGGCAAGACCTTTTTGCTCGAACACCTGGGGCGGCTTTGCCGGGACAGACCACGCGTCGTGATGATCCGGCTCGACTTTGACCGGTCGTCGCTGCGTGAGGGGGCTGTCGATGCTGTCTTTGAGGAGATTTCGCGACAGATCGGTGCGGCGATCCCCTCGGTGGCCGGACTGCTGCATGACCTGCGCATGCAACGTGCGGAACGGCGGACGAGTATCGCCTCGGAGACCGGAGCGCGGTTGCCCTCTGACCTGCTGCACGGGATGATCGGGATCCTGGCCGATCACGACCGTCAGGTGTTGTTTCTGCTCGACACGCTGGAGGTGCTGCACGGGTACGGCGCGACCTTCGTGCATCAGCTTTTCCGTGAAATTGACCGGTTTGCCGACAAGGAGCGCATTGATATCAGCCTGATTTCTGCCGGACGCGGCCCGGTTTTTGCGCGTGATGACGCACGCCTGCAGGATTTCATCGCGCTCGAGGCACTTGACGACAAGGTCACCGCCGCAATTCTGGAAAAACGCAATGTGCCCGCACATCTGCGCGACCGGATTGTGTCGCTGTCT
>NZ_JAHEHZ010000245.1 GCF_024639605.1 Roseobacter sp.
AGAGCGCGGGCCCGTAACCATATCTGCTGCGGGTATTTCTCCCACCGTCATGTTTCTTGATCCGAACTCCGATCGGGGCGATACTTTGCCACCGCGCGTAAAACATCACTGTCCGGATACTTACGCAGACCCCGGACCCAACCGGCAGCAGGCAATCATGCATTCTGCAGATCAGGAAAGCGATCCTTCACGCACCGGGCGGCATGACCCCGTCACGGCCATGCTCAGCCGGCTCGCAGATCAGGATAAAACGTATCTGCGGCGCCGCAGACTGGGCGATGGACCAGACAAGAACGCAATCAGTTTTGTCGAAGAGCTTCTGAAAGAAATCGACGCAGGCCACAGTGGCGCGGATAAAGAGGCTCTGGTCACCCGTGCCGTAACTGACCGCACTGAAACACCTGCCGTCGTGCTTGTCGTGGCGGGATGGCTGAGCCTGAGGCTGAAGCGCTGGAACGATACACAAACACTCGCCCGCGAACTGACAGGGCGGGATCATCACGACCTGCTCGCCCAGCGCCTGATCGACGCAGCGGAGGAGAAATCTGCGGATCTGGAAACCGGGACTGACCGCTGGCTGAAAACCCGGATGTGCAACGCGCCTTTCCGGGAAATGGAATCGCGCGCGAACGGTCAGGTGCATTTTTGCTGTTCCGCGTGGCAACCGGTGCCCATCGGACGATTGGATGCACCCCGTCCGGACGGTTTCTGGAATTCTGAACGCGCCCGCGAAATCAGGCGGTCGGTGCTGGACGGCGATTTCACGCATTGCAGCCGGTGGCACTGCCCGTCGATCGCAGGGCGCCGTCTGCCGGAACGCACACCGGGCACCCCGGCACCGGCGCTGCGGGCTGAGAAAGGGCCGCAACGGGTGATCCTGTCGCATGACCGTTCGTGCAATATATCCTGCCCGAGTTGTCGAACCGGTCTGATCAGCCTGCCGCATAAAGAAACCACAAAGCTGAACGACATCTTCGAAGAGCATCTGCTCCCGCTTGTGCGTAATGCCCGGCACATCAAGGTAACGGGCTCGGGTGATCCCTTCGGCAGCCGTCATTTCCGCCATATTCTGCAGCGCCTGACCAAAACAAAATCCCCGGCGCGGCGCATTCAGCTGCATACAAACGGCCTGTTGCTGAACGAGCGGGCCTGGAACGATCTCAATCTGCGGGACAATGTGTCCTCCGTGTGGATTTCGATCGATGCCGCCGAGCCGGAAACCTATTCAGTCCTGCGGCGTGGCGGAGACTTTGATACGCTGGTGAAAAATCTCCGGTTTCTCGGTAATCTCAACAAGCGCGGTGATATCGACACCCTGAGACTGGATTTTGTTGTGCAGCAGGCAAATTATCTTCAGATGCCTGCCTTTGTGGATCTGGCACGGGATGTTGGCGCCGACAGCGTTTACTTTCTGCGTCTTCGGAACTGGGGTCATGTACCTGCCGAAGTTTTCCGCAATCAGGATGTATGTTCCCCCGACCATCCGGAGCATGACCGGCTGCTGACTGTCTTGTCAGATGACCGGCTTATATCGGACGCGGTTGAGCTTGGCAGCATGAGCCGCCTGGTCAGCCAGGTGCGGCAGGCAGGCGCCCGTCGCTGAGGCGAAATACCTTGTAACGGGCCGTCATGCTCCTGCCGCATTCTTGTCCGAATCGCGCCAATGCCCGCTTTTACCGCCTTATCCCAGCGGCTGATGCCGGCGATTCGAATTTTGCGGAACGATTTTGACACATTCTCCCCGATGGCGGCTGAAGAATGGTTAATGCATTGATATATTTATATTTATAAGCAGAATTTCTGCAGAGAGTATCTGTAAAGCCACTCACTGAGAACGTGCCTGTACAGCGTAATCGCCTCATCTACGTGACAATGTTTCCACAGCGGCGACGATCGGCCGAGAAAGTTGAAATGCAGCAGAAATGTGGCATATGTTCGTCCTGACCGGTGCTGTGAGTATCAGTGACGAGGTCCGGTTAATCAGTTCTGGGTGGGGCGCACGCAGGAGTTTGTATGAACCTCAGAACCAGAACTTTAAGACCATCGTTGTTTTTGATGGTTGCAGTTATTTCAGGATGCAGCGTCGGTTCAGATCGTGTGGTGACACGTGGTTTCGTTGATACTGTACCTGAGCCGGCTGATCAGTTCTGTTCCGGAGCGGGTGCCCTGCCCGGCCGCTCCGGTCCCGTTTATTCCGTGCCAGAGACCGTATGCGCGGCCCCGTCTCTCGCCCTTCTGCAAGAACCCCGACAGGTGATTTACACCACACGGGCACCTCTGGGTGAGTCTGCGCCCGGGGCGCAGACTTTGTCAGGCAGCGCGGATTCAGGCCCCAGAACGACGGAAGATCGTAACCGGCTGCAGAACGCGACGCCGTTTGACAAGTAACAAGGTCAGGATGTTTTATGAGTATTGATCCCCGCAGCCGTCGCCTTCGCGCCCTCGACAACCGCATGTCTGATCGTGTGCTGATCAAACCCGCGCGCTACAGGGCTGACCTGCACATGCCCGACAGCCATACGGTTGCCGCCTATATTATCCGTGCCCTGAAAAACGGGATCACCAGCGCGCAGCTTGAGGCCGAAACCGGCTGGTCGCGCTCCACCGTACGGGTCAATCTGCACAAAATCGCAAAGAAATGCGGCATCGGGGTCGTGCGCCGTGACGAACTGCTTTACCTGATTCTGCCAGAGAATTCCGAAGAAACCGAGCGGCCGGTCCGGGTCATTAACCCCGAAGACGCGCCGGCCGGAGCGCCACGCGGGACACAGGCAGGGACTGTCATCACCCTGTGATCAGTGCGGCCCGGCTGTCGTTTCTTCAATCAGATTTTTATAGAGTTTCCGGATCCTTTCGGTGACCGGCCTTGCGCCGTTTCCGACCGGTTTTCCATCCACGGAGGCCACCGGTGTCTGCGCCCCGAAGGTGCCGGTCAGAAATGCCTCATCCGCGCCGTGAACCTCGTAAAGAGAGAAGTTTTTCTCAAAAACCGGGATGCCGTCCAGGCGACAGAGATCGATAACCTTCTGGCGGGTGACACCTTTCATGCAGTAGTCGCCGGTTGAGGTCCAGACCTCGCCCCGGCGCACGATAAAGAAGTTGCAGGCGTTCGTGGTATTCACAAATCCGTGCGGGTCAAGCATCAGCCCTTCGTCAGCACCGGCGGCTTCGGCCTGCAGGCAGGCGATCACGCAGTTCAGTTTCGAGTGGCTGTTGAGCTTGGGGTCCTGCGACATCGGCAGGCCACGCACCTGGGGG